>NZ_JAFCLX010000015.1:0-156431 GCF_018130205.1 Bradyrhizobium sp. AUGA SZCCT0222 | reverse complement strand
ACCGGATGCGCGCTGCACCCGCGGTCTCGCGTGCGGTTTGCACAAAACAAAATGCACACGAGCATACAGGGCAGCGGAGAACATCCGACATTCCCTGCGCAGTGGCTTTACGGCTTATGCCGTGCTCTCCCCGGAGACGAGTTCTTGGTTGACTCCGTCGCCGCCGTTCCCGCTTGCGCTTCTCCGACAGCTTGACGCCTGCAACGGGCGCCAGGACCACACGGTTTTGCCGTACGCTTATCCACGCCGTCGTCGAGGCGTAAACCAGCGTCCACCGCAACCCGTCCAACGTCCGTGACGACGGCCGACGCCCTTCTGACCAGGACGGGATGGCGATAGATGCGCACTGATTTGGGTCGGCCGACAACAGAAATATTTTTGATTTACCGAAATTTTCTACTTGACACGATTTCTGAAACTCAGAACTGATTTGCCCGTCGTGTCAATTTGTCGCGACAAGATTAGAAAGCGGCCCGCCGGGACGGCTTGCGTGGTGCCAGAGTGACGACTTGGCGACTGCGGGTCCGGCACAGTCCTAAGGCAACAACCGCAACTGGATTGTTTCGGCTTTCTGACTCCCGAGTGCAATAGGTGATCGTTCGGTATGTAGATCTTGTAGGATGGGGGGAGCCAACGGGTCGCGAATGCGCGCCCGATGACAGGCTCCGCGATACCCATCAATGGCTGGCGACGAAGCTGTGGGTATCGCTGCGCTCCACCCACCCTACGGACCGTTTGCTGAGCCGATTACGCCGCGCGCCGCGAATCATCGGCCAATGCGCGATACGACAGCGCTTCCGCCAGATGCAGCCGGCCGATCTTGTCCGCGCCGTCGAGATCGGCCAGCGTGCGGGCGACGCGCAGCACGCGGTGATAGCCGCGCGCGGTCAGCTTCATGGTTTCGGCGGCGTCGCGCAGCAGCTTTTGTCCCTGCGCATCCGGTTGCGCGATGGTCTCCAGGAGCGACGCCGGCGCTTCCGCATTGGTGCGGACATGCGGCATGCCGGCCGCCGCGTAACGCGCGAGCTGAACGTCGCGGGCGGCGGCAACACGGGCGGCGACTTCGGCGGAGCCTTCACTCGGCGGCGGCAGGATCAGGTCAGCCGCAGTCACTGCCGGCACCTCGATGCGCAGATCGATGCGGTCCATCATCGGCCCCGAAATACGCACCTGATAATCCGATGTGCAGCGGTCGATCCGTCCGCGCTTGCAGGAATAGCCGGGCTCATAGGCTTGGCCGCAGCGGCACGGGTTCATTGCCGCCACCAGCATGAAGCGCGCCGGATAGGTGACGCGGTGATTGGCCCTGCTTACTGCGACCTCGCCGTTCTCCAGCGGCTGACGCAGCGAGTCCAGCACGCGCGGATCGAACTCCGGCAATTCGTCGAGGAACAGCACGCCCTGATGCGCCAGCGAAATTTCGCCGGGTTTTGCCCGCATGCCGCCGCCGGTCAGCGCGGCCATGCTGGCGGAATGATGCGGCGCCCGGAACGGCCGCCGCGCCGTCAGCGCGCCGTCGCGGATTTCGCCGGCGACCGAGGCGATCATCGAGACTTCCAAAAGCTCGGACGGCGACAGCGGCGGCAGGATCGAGGGCAGCCGCGCCGCCAGCATCGATTTGCCGGCGCCTGGCGAGCCGATCATCAGCAGATGATGTCCGCCGGCCGCCGCGATCTCCAGCGCGCGTTTGGCGCTCTCCTGGCCCTTGATGTCGCGCAAGTCGAGCAGCGTTTCCTCGCGCTCGTGCACTTTCGGCTGCGGGCGCGACAGCAGCTGCGTGCCTTTAAAGTGGTTGGCGATCTGGATCAGCGATTTCGCCGCGATGATCTGGATATCCGGGCTGGCCCAGGCCGCTTCCGTGCCGCAGGCAGCGGGGCAGATCAGCCCTTCGTCGCGCGAATTGGCGCCGATCGCCGCCGGCAACACCCCCGCGACCGGCGCGATCGATCCATCGAGCCCGAGTTCGCCGAGCACCGTAAAGCCTGAGAGCGCGTCCGGCGGGATCGCGCCGATCGCGGCCATCAGGCCGAGCGCGATCGGCAGATCGTAATGGCTGCCTTCCTTCGGCACGTCGGCCGGCGCGAGATTGACCGTGATCCGCCGCGCCGGCAGCGCCAGCCCCGAGGCGATCAGCGCCGATCGCACCCGCTCGCGCGCCTCGGAAACCGCCTTGTCCGGCAGGCCGACGATCGCAAACGCCGGCAGCCCGGGCGCGACCTGCACCTGCACGTCGACCGCGCGGGCCTCGATCCCCTCGAAGGCTACGGTAGAAACCCGCTGAACCATGCCGACCCCTTGCCTCTACCGAGGGTAGCGGAACCGGGTGAGATGTGCAAGAACATTACGGGAACAGCAGGGATAGTGGAGCTCGACGTTTTGCGGCAGACTCTCGTTTTTTGGCGATGTGTATTTATATACACTTCCCAATAGTGTTTCAGTGTGTATAAATACACCATGAAGTCGCAGGACATCATAAAAGCCCTGCTATCGGACGGTTGGACGCAGGTCGCCAAGAAGGGCAGCCACGCCCAGTTCAAGCATCCGACAAAGCCGGGCCGCGTGACGGCCCCGCACCCAAAGAAAGACATCCCGATTGGGACACTTAGGAGCATCGAGAAGCAGGCCAGCCTAAAGCTTACTTGAATGACTGAATTCGAATGTGAATAGAGCCGAGCGGCTCTACCTTGAGAGCCAGTGAGGCTCACTCTGCAGGAGCAGACAAATGCGGCAGTTCATTGCCCTCATCCATAAGGATACGGATAGCGATTACGGCGTATCGTTCCCCGATCTTCCAGGCGTGATCAGCGCTGGGAGCACTCTAGACGAAGCACGAACTATGGCGGCTGAAGCGCTCGCCTTTCATCTGGAGGGCCTGGCAGCGGATGGCGAAGCTGTACCTGAGCCCTCTTCGCTGGAAGAGATAATGGCCAACCGGGAAAATAAGGACGGCGTTGCTGTTCTAATCCAGGCGCCAAACGCGAACGTGAAAAGCGTGCGCATCAACATTACGCTGCCAGCGGACGTGCTTGACCAAATTGACCAGTACGCGGAACGAGAAGGATTCACACGATCGGGGTTTCTAGCCCAGGCCGCCAAGAAAGTGATGGCTGCATAATTGCCAGGCGAGGCGGCACACGTGACAGCCCCCGTGGCTCTGAAGGAAAGACGCCCTCAATTCAGCTTACTCGCCGCAACCACCGCCATACTCGCCGCCGGCGGCTCCAGCATCTTCAGCGCGGCATCGAGGCCGTTGCGCAAATTGACGGCGGCGTTCTGGCTGCAGCGCAGGCGGCCTGAGGAGATGAATTTTACCTCGGTCGAACCATCGGTCTTCGGAATGAGAATGCGGGTGGCGAGTTCGATCTCGACCGAGCCGTTCATGGTGCCGTAGGCGCCGACGATGTCGAAATAAACCAGCGGGGCGGCGGCTCCGGTGTCTTCATAGACAAGGTCGCCCGGCTTGGGGTTCGGTTGGTCGGTCAAGGGGCTCTCCCAGATAGCATTGGGTCAGGATTGACTGAACCTTGCTTACGCCAGTCTGGGGTCGATCCCTAGTGCCGGGTTCAGTCCGGCGGTATTCGGGGCCAGCACGGCCGGCCCCGAATAATTGCAGCTCAGAGATTCATCACCATCGCCGACGGATAGTAATGGAAACCTTCGCTGGTCTTTCCGATGTGACCGAAGCCGGGCCAGGCGAAGTGATAGGACATGACCGGGGTCTTGTTGGCCGCGATCATGTCGAGCAGTTTCACGCGGGTGTCCGCCGCCTGCTTCGGATCCGAGTCGTAGGAGAATTGCATCCGCGGCTTTTCCAGCAGCAGTATCGGGTGGTGGGTGAGGTCGCCGAGGAAGGCAAAGGATTTGCCTTTCGAGCTCACCATGAAGATGGTGTGGCCCACGGTGTGGCCGGGGGCCGCGATCGCGGTCACGCCGGGCAGGAATTCCTGGTTGTCCTTGATGAAGACGATGCGGTCGCGCACCGGCATCAAATTCTTGCGGGCGTGAATCACGAAATCCTTCAGCGGACTGCCGAGCTTGCCTTCATCGGTCCAGAACTCGAAATCGCTCTGGGTGATGTAGACCTGCGCGTTCGGGAATAGCGGCTTGTCGTCGGCGCCGACGAGGCCGCCGATGTGGTCGATATGCGCATGCGAGCACACCACGGCGTCGATATCGCCCGGCTTGATGCCGGCTTCCGCCATGCTCTTCTGCTGGCGGCCGGTGGTCGCCCCGAACGCTTTCGAAGTGCCCATGCCGGTGTCGAACAGGATCAGCTTGTCGCCGGTGTTCACGATCGGCGAATTCTGCTCGAGCACGACATTTTCGGCGTCGAGGAAGTTGTCGGTCAGCATCTTCTTCACTTCGTCGTCGGACACGCCGACGAAGGTGCCCTTGGGTGGGCCGAGCGGCAGCGGGCCGTCGGAGACCACGGTTACCTCGGCGTCACCGAGAACGAAGCGGTGCCAGTAGGGCGTCTGCGTGCCGAGCTTGGGTGCCTTGGCGAGCGCGCTGCCGCCGAGCATGGTCGAGGCGCCGAGGCCAACACCAAGTCCCGCGCCGAGAGCAAGCAGGGACCGTCGCGATACGTCCATCGTCATGCGTCTTCCTCCAGTGTTTTTGTAGAACTGCGTTGTGGCCGGACAGATTCATCCGCGGCTACAGGCTGCTCCCGCGCCTCGAAATTGGCAAGTAGGATTAGACGCCTGACAGGCGTGCAGGTGTGGTGTGCAGGCGCACAACCGCGCGAAGAAGATTATTTCGCGGCCCGCTTCGCCTCAATGCTGTCCCAAACCATTGCAGCGACGTCAGGACCGTCGAGCCGGGCGATGGCGCGGATGCCGGTGGGCGAGGTGACGTTGATCTCGGTGAGGTTGCCGTCGATCACGTCGATGCCGACCAGCAGCAGGCCACGCTCGCGGAGATGCGGTCCCAGCGTGGCGCAGATCTCGCGTTCGCGCGGCGAGAGGTCGGTGGCCTGGGCGGCGCCGCCGCGTACCATGTTGGAGCGCAGATCGTCGGCGGCCGGCACGCGGTTGACGGCACCCGCGAATTCGCCGTCGACCAGGATGATGCGCTTGTCGCCGTGTTTGACCTCGGGCAGGAAGCGCTGGATCACCCAGGGCTCGCGGAAGGTGACCGAGAACATGTCGAACAGCGAGCCGAAGTTCATGTCCTGCGGCATCACGCGAAATACCGCGGCGCCGCCATGGCCGTGCAACGGTTTCATGACGACGGCGCCATGCTCGTCGCGGAACGAATTGATCTCATTGATGTCGCGCGAGATCAGCGTCGGCGGCATCAGCTGCGGAAAGTTCAGCACGAACAGTTTTTCCGGCGCGTTGCGCACGCTGGCGGGATCGTTCACGACCAGCGTCTTGGGGTGGATGCGCTCCAGCAGATGCGTCGAAGTGATGTAGGCGAGATCGAACGGCGGATCCTGCCGGAGAAGTATGACGTCGAAAGCGTTGAGCGCCGTGCGGTGGGGTTCGCCGAGGGTGAAATGATTGCCGGGCTCGTCGCGCACGGTCAGCACCTGCACCGGCGCCACCAGTTCCTCGCCGCGCAGCGAGAGCTGGTCCGGCGTGTAATAGGAAATCGCGTGGCCGCGCTTCTGCGCTTCCAGCAATAAGGCAAAGGTCGAATCGCCGCGGATGTTGATACGCGCGATGGGGTCCATCTGGACGGCGACATTCAATTTCATGGGGCGGGTCCGGGTCTGTGAAAGGGGTGGTTTAAACGCTGGCGTCGAATGCCGCTAACAGATGGCGTGGCAATCGCCGCGGCGCAATCAGGATGGCGTCGAATCGCAGCTCGAATTCGGCATGCTCGGGATGCGCCATCAGCCAGGCCTGCGCGGCATCGATGATGCGGGCCTGTTGGCGCGGCGTCACCGCATAGGCGGCGTCATCGAGGCGGGCTCGCGCCTTGACCTCGATGAAGGCGATCAGATTGCGCTTCTTGGCGACGATATCGATCTCGCCATAGGGGGTTTTGAAACGCTTGGCGAGGATGCGGTAGCCCTTGGCCATCAGGAACGCGGCGGCGCGGGTCTCGGCCGAAAGCCCGGTCTGGAACGCCGCGACCCGCTCGGGCGCGGCGATTTTTGTGGACGCGTCGGGCGGCGTGGCGCCGTCAGTCTTCGCCATCGTCCTCTCCATCCCGAATATCTTTGGCAAGCTCGAGCGCGCGGGCATAGACCTCGCGGCGCGGGCGGCCGGACAGTTCGACGGCATGCGCGACCGCATCCTTGACGCTGCCCTGCGCGAGTGAGGAGCGCAGCAGGTCATCGAGATCAGCCTCGGTCATGACAAGCGCATCCGCCCGGGGCGGGCCGATGACCAGCACGAATTCGCCGCGAGTCTCCAGCGTATCGGCGCGCTTCGCCAGTTCGGCGACCGGCGCGCGCGAAATCTCCTCATGCAGTTTTGTCAGTTCGCGGCAGATCGCGGCGTCGCGCTCACCCATGATGTCGGCGAGATCGCCCAGCGTGTCTGATATGCGGTTGCCGGATTCGAACATGACGAGCGTGGCGTCGATCCGCGCAAGTTCTGCCAGCCGCGTGCGGCGCGCCTGCTGCCTGGCGGGCAAAAATCCCTCGAAGAAAAACCGGTCGGTGGGCAATGCTGCGACCGATAGCGCCGTCAGCACCGAGGAGGCGCCGGGTATCGCGATCACGGCATGGCCGGCGGCGCAGACCTCGCGCACCAGCTTGAAGCCGGGATCTGATATCAGCGGCGTGCCGGCGTCCGAGACCAGTGCGATCGAGGCGCCCTGCGCCAGCTTTTCCAGGATCTTTGGCCGCGCCAGCGCGGCGTTATGCTCGTGATACTGCTTGAGTTGCGCCGAGATCACGTAGCGCTCGGTCAGGCGGCGGGTGATGCGGGTGTCCTCGCAGGCGATGATGTCGACGCCGGCCAGGGTTTCAAGCGCACGCAACGTGATGTCGCCGAGGTGGCCGATCGGGGTGGCCACCAGATAGAGCCCGGGAACCGGCTTTGGGGCGGTCAGGACATGGCCGCCAATCGAAAATGTCCTGATCACAGAACCCGGTTCGGCTTCAGACCCGTAGTTGGAGCTGGTTTTTGCGCGCATCATGCCAATCTAAAGCGTTTTCAAGCGAAGTGGATACCGGTTCGCGTGAAGAAAACGCGTCACTACAAAGACCGGGTGTTCCGGTTCTGATAAAATCAGAACCGTAACACAGCCGTAGTAGCGCCAGCGCCACAGTGCGGTGGCGACGTTGGTGCTAGCATCACGGGAAGGGGGCAGGTATCCCCAACCGGCGTTGAGCCCGCGGGACCATAATCCTTTTGTTTTGGTTAACTATTCGCCGACAATATGCCTGAATCCGCCCGCCTTTATTCCGGAGGTTGGAGCCCTAGGATTCAGGTCCTGAGGTTCAAGTCCTTGAGGTTCAAGTTCTGGCCGATCAAGGTCGGTCACGAGAAGAGATAAGATGGTGGGCCCGCTCATTCGCAAACCTCAGCCGTCAGGGGCAACCCGGCGGACGGCGGTCGGCTTAATTCTCGGTGCGCCGCTGCTTGGCGCCTGCTCCAGCGTGCAGCAGAGCTTTGGCCAGTTTTCCAACCCGTTCTCCTCACCGCAACCCGAGGCCGGGCCCGCGGGCCCGCAGCAGCAACCGCTCGCGGTCGGCACCGGGCAGGTCAAGGTCGGCCTGATCCTGCCGCTCTCGGCCGCCGGCAATGCCGGCGTCGCCGCACTATCGATGAAAAACGCCGCCGAAATGGCGCTGGCCGAGTTCCAGAATCCCAACATCCAGCTTCTGATCAAGGATGACGGCGGCAGCCCGCAAGGCGCCAGCCAGGCAACCCAGCAGGCGCTCGGTGAAGGTGCGGAGATCATCCTCGGCCCGCTGTTTGCGCAGTCGGTTCCCGCGGTCGCGCAGCAGACGCGCACGAAGGGCGTGTCCGTGATTGCATTCTCGACCGACTCCAGCGTGGCCGGCCGCGGCGTCTATCTGCTCAGCTTCCTGCCGGAGTCCGACGTCAACCGCATCGTCGATTACTCGGCCGGCATCGGCAAGAAATCCTTTGCGGCGCTGCTGCCCGACAACGCCTATGGCAATGTGGTGGAAGCCGCCTTCAAGCAGGCGGCGGCGCGCAAGGGCCGCATCGTCGCGTTCGAAAAATATGGCGCCGATCGCTCGGCCGCTGTGCGCACCGTCTCGCAGTCGCTCGGCCAGGCCGACGCGCTGTTCATGGCCGATGACGGCGATTCGGTGGTGGCGACGGCGGATGCGCTCACCGCGGCAGGCGTGAACTTGCGCAACATCCAGTTGCTCGGCACCGGCCTGTGGGACAATCCGCGGGTGTTCGCGAGCCCGGCGCTGCAGGGCGGTCTCTATGCGGCCCCGGATCCGTCGGGTTTCCGAAGTTTCGCCGGCCGCTACCGCACCAAATATGGCGGCGAGCCGGTACGCACCGCGACGCTCGCCTATGACGCCGTTGCGCTGGTCGCCGCCTTGTCGCGCACGCAGGGTCCGCAACGGTTCGCGCCGGAGACGCTGACCAATCCGTCCGGCTTTGCCGGCATCGACGGGCTGTTCCGCTTCCGCTCCGACGGCAGCAATGAACGCGGGCTTGCTGTCATGAAGGTGGCGCAAGGCGGCGGCACGCCGGTTGCGGGCTCGCCGAAGAGTTTTGGGGCTTAACTCAGCGTCGCCCCTGCGAACGCAGGGGCCCATAGCCACCGGCGTGCATTGGTAGAACAAGAGCGTCGAACGTTTTGCCCCAACGAGGGGCCGCAGCGTATGGGCCCCTGCGTTCGCAGGGACGACACAAGAGAAAACTACTTCGCGAATTCCGCCTCGTAACGGCGCCGGTTGCTCCAATAGATGTTGGCGAACAGCGCGGCTTCCTGGCGGTAGGGGATGTGATCCTCGGCATCCTGACCGGCCTGCGCCTCGATCCAGGCGGCGTGCTGTGCGATCGCGCCCGAGCGATCACCTCGCAACGCTTTGATCTGGAATTCGAACATGTGGCTCTCGATCTCGAGGTATCGATCGTACCAGCAGGTCGACCATTGACGGTTTTGTAGCGCGAAGCGGCGGATCCAGCGCTCCGTCAGATCCATCTCATGCTCGGGTTTTGAGAACATCACGTCGCGCCGCGCTTCCTGCAGCGTTTCGATCGCAACAGGCTTGTTCTTGGCCCACAGCGTCTGCATCGACGGATCGGACAAATAGCGGTCGGCATAGATCGGGTGCGCAAAGGCCTGCTCGCGCAAATGCGGCAGTTCGAAATAGACGCGGATCTCCGAACAGACGCTGGCCTTCAGTTCATTGTCTTCCATCTTGCGGTGGAAGGCATCAAAACCGATGCCGGGAAAGTAGGGCATGAAGGCCGCGTGGAACATCTCGTGCAATCGGTAGAGGTCTTCGATCGCGGGATTGTCGTAAGTGCGGTTCATGGTGACGCCCCACCATGAGCAGAAATGCGCACGCTCCAATCGGTCGTCGGTTGAATCGCAGAACAGCCGCGGCAGGCTCGCGAACTGCTCGACGATGTCGTGGATGAAGCCGCCATCGGTGTGGGAGGCGCGGATCGGCGCGCTGCGCCACAGACCGTGCACGTGGCGGTGAATCTCTTTTGTATCCGTCAGAATGACCGGGTTTTTCACGATGCGCCTCCAGGAGCAGCGATCGGCCCGGCGGTTCCGATCATTTCGGCCATCGTTGGCGTCAGGCACAGCCGCAAGCGTGCATCGGGATCGCCGGCGGGGCGACGCAGGAAATCCGCCAGCGCAGGATCGGTGGCGTTGGCTTCTGCTTGGGCCAGCACGGTGACGTCGCAGGGCGAGAGCGTCAGCCCGAGGCGTCGGCCGACTTGAATCGCCGCCTCGCGCTGAACGGTTTTGTAGCGGCGCGGCAGATCGAAGACGTCGTGACGCTCCAGCAGCGCGACGCCGAGTTGCAGCGAGGTGAGGTTCTTGAACCATTGATTGCCGAACAGGCTCGGCATCGCATTCCGGCAGAGCACGCCGCCGATGCGGTCGTAATAGACCCCGAACGGTTTTGACAGGCTGAACGCCAGCGCCTGCACCGCCGGACTGTCGGCGGCAATTTTTGCGGCGGGCGCTTCGCCAATGGAGCCGACATAGGTAACGTCGAGCAGCACGCGGGGCTTTTCGGCGGCGGCGAGCAGCGCCAGAAAAGCATTGGCGTGCGGCCAGACATTGCCGTCGATCGCGGAGGGTTGGCTCAGGCAGAACAAGGCATTTTTCGGAAGCGCGCGGCCGACGGCTTGCCACTCGGCGCGGCGATGTTCGATTACCGCGATACCGCAGGCTTCGGCATAGGCCTTGTAGCCCTCATACTCGCCGGCGAAGACGTGCACCTCGGGACTGAATTTTTCGACGCGGGCGCGATTGCCGTAGCCGGTGATGACGTGAAACAGCGCCTCGCTGCCGCCGGCGGTCGGATAGCGCCAGGGAAAACCGGCCGCATCGATCGCGACCACGGGCGCCGCCCACGCCATCCAGCGCTCGATGAAGGCTTCATGCGAGGCGAATTGCTTTCCGGTCCAGGCGTCGCGGAATTGTTCGAGATGATGACGCCGCGCGGTGTCGGGGCCAGCAACCGCGTTGCCGAGAATGAAATTCTTCGCGGCTTCGGTTTCGGGGGTGACCAGTGCATAAACCGTCTTGCTCGCGCCGGCGCTTTTGACGCGGCGGTCGAGCTCGGGATCATGGATCGGCGGGGGGATGGTCCGGTCGTTCACGATCGTCATGCAAATGGCGGTTGGGGCAAGATCCGTGAAAGCAATTTACCACAGCCGGAAGCGCAGCGTCCGAATTCTCGGGCTTTGGCTTATCAAACCTTTACGCGGCGACGGGTCGAGCTCTCTCAAAACGTCGTCCCGGCCTTGAGCCGGGACCCATACGCTGCGGCCGTTGTTGTTAGCAAAAGGCGTTTGCCAGGTTTGTCTCATCGAGAGGCCGCGGCGTATGGGTCCCGGATCGCGCTTCGCTTGTCCGGGACGCGGAAAGAAAATTTACGCAGCCAGATCCGCGACAACAGCATCGAGCACCGGGAAACCGGCTTGCGTCACCCGCAGCCTTCCGTCGGTGTCGACGATGATCGCGCCTTCTTCGCGCAGCACGGCGATCCGGCCGGGATCGAGGGTGCGGCCCGACAGCGCGGCGTAGCGTTTGGGATCGATGCCTTCCGCAAGTCGCAACCCCATCAGCAAAAATTCGTCGGCGCGTTCTTCCGAGTTGAGGACGTCGTCGGTGATGAAGCCATGGCCGTTGGCCTCTACCCGCATCAGCCAGGCTTCGGGACGTTTCTCGGTCGCGATCGCGTGTCTTTCGCCGTCGATATCTAGGCGGCCATGTGCGCCCGGACCGATGCCGGCATATTCCTCACCGCGCCAATAGACGAGATTATGTTTGCACTCCGCGCCCGGCCGCGCGTGGTTGGAAATCTCGTAAGAAGGAAGACCCTGCGCGGCGCAGACATCCTGCGTCACGTCGTAGAGCGCGCGGGCGACGGCCTCATCCGGCGTCTTCAACTTGCCTGCGGCGTGCAATCCGAAGAACGGCGTGCCTTCCTCGATCGTGAGCTGATAGAGCGACAGATGTTCGGCGGCTTCCGAAATCGCCAGCTTCAGTTCATCGGCCCACATCTGCGGCGTCTGGTCGGGGCGGGCGTAGATCAGGTCGAACGAATAACGATCGAAGGATTGCCGCGCGATCGCCACCGCATCCAGCGCCTCGCGCGCGCTGTGCAGGCGGCCCAATGCTTTCAATGAGGCATCATCCAGCGCCTGCACGCCGAGCGACACCCGGTTGACGCCGGCCGCGCGATAGCCGCGAAACCGCGTCGCCTCGACGCTGGTGGGATTGGCTTCCAGCGTCACTTCGACATCACCAGCGACGCGCCAGTGTTTGCCGATTGCATCCAGGATGGCGCCGACGGTCTGCGGCGCCATCAGCGACGGTGTGCCGCCGCCGAGGAAGATCGAGGTGACTTCCCGCCCCGGCGCGCGCTCGGCGGAAGTTTCAATCTCGCGCGCAAAGGCACTGACGAACCGCGCCTCGTCGATCGGGGCGTGGCGGACATGGCTGTTGAAATCGCAATACGGGCATTTCGACAGGCAGAATGGCCAGTGCACATAAACGCCGAAAGCCGCTTTGCCGGTCTTGAGGATCTCGGGGCGCTCGAAGCTAGCCAAGGCAGATCTCCGCCAGTTTGACGAAGGCGCGGGCGCGATGCGACAGACCGAGCCCCAGCGGCGGCAGCCCGTGCTTCTCGATGCTGGCCATCTCGCCGAAGGTACGGCCGTGTCCATCGGGCAGGAACGACGGATCGTAACCGAAACCCTCGGTGCCGCGCGGTGGCCACACCAAAGTTCCATCGACCCGTGCCTCGACCTCTTCGAGGTGACCGTCGGGCCAGGCGACGCACAATGCCGATACGAAATGCGCGTTGCGCTTGTCTGGCGTTTTGGCGCCGCGCTCCTGCAACAGGCGTTCGACCCGCGTCATCGCCGCCATAAAATCCGCAGGTTTGCCGGCCCAGCGCGCCGAATAGATCCCGGGCGCGCCGTCCAGCGCATCGACCACGAGGCCGGAATCATCGGCGAAGGCCGGAAGCTGCGCGGCTTTCGCGGCCGCGATCGCCTTGATCGCCGCGTTGGCCCGAAAGGTCTCGCCGGTTTCCTCGGGCTCATCGAGGCCGAGTTCGCCCGCGGAGATCGCCTCGACGCCATGCGGCGCCAGCAATTCGCGCATCTCGGCAAGCTTGCCGGGATTGTGGGTCGCGATCACCAGGCGGCCTGTGATTCGACGGTGCATGATCAATCAGACTACGCGACGGCCATCTTTTGCAAGTCCACCAGACGCGCGACGCCCTTGCGCGCCAGCGCCATCAGCGCCAGGAACTCGTCCTGCGAGAACGGCGTCTTCTCGGCAGTGCCCTGCACCTCGATGATGCGGCCGTCGCCGGTCATGACGAAATTGGCGTCGGTATCGGCCTCGGAATCCTCGGCATAATCGAGGTCGAGCACCGGCGTGCCCTGATAGATGCCGCAGGAGATCGCCGCGACATTATCGCGGAGCACATTGGCTTTCAGCATGTTGCGGTTCTTCATCCACGAGATGCAGTCGGCCAGCGCCACCCAGGCGCCTGTTATCGAGGCGGTGCGGGTGCCGCCATCGGCCTGGATCACGTCGCAATCGACCGTGATCTGACGCTCGCCGAGCGCTTCAAGGTCGACAGCCGCGCGTAGCGAGCGCCCGATCAGGCGCTGGATTTCGACGGTGCGGCCGCCCTGCTTGCCGGTCGCGGCCTCGCGGCGGGTGCGTTCCAGGGTGGCGCGGGGCAGCATGCCGTATTCGGCGGTGACCCAGCCGCGGCCCTGACCCTTCAGCCAGGGCGGCAGGCGTTCTTCCAGCGTGGCCGTGACCAGCACGTGGGTATCGCCGAATTTCACCATGCAGGAACCTTCGGCGTATTTGACGACGCCGCGTTCCAGCGACACAGGGCGCAGCTCATCGGGCGCACGGCGGCTTGGCCGCATGGGGAATCCTCCGGAAAATCAAGTAAAAGCGGTTCGCGGTGCTTGTAGGAGGGGGAGCGGGCAGCGGCAAGGGCCTTTACCACCTCTTTGGGGTGTAATGCGTGCTTGTCACCGGGCCTCCGGATAGACAGATTAGAGGTCAAGTCGAGGGAGTAATTGGTGGCCCACCACGATCCGATTGGCCTGATCGCACCGAATGCCGGGCTGGCCCAGCTCAATGAGCGCTCGCGCGACATTTTTCGTCAAATCGTCGAGAGTTACCTCGCAACCGGCGAACCGGTCGGCTCGCGCAACATCTCGCGCCTGATCGCGATGCCGCTGTCGCCGGCCTCGGTGCGCAATGTGATGTCGGACCTCGAACAGCTCGGCCTGATCTACGCGCCGCATACCTCGGCCGGCCGTCTGCCCACGGAACTCGGCCTGCGTTTCTTCGTCGACGCGCTGATGCAGGTCGGCGACCTCACCGAAGACGAGCGGCAGTCGATCCAGACCCAGCTTGCCTCCGTCGGCCGCGCGCAATCGGTCGAGGCGGCGCTCGGCGAAGCCCTGACGCGGTTGTCGGGCCTGACCCGCGCCGCTGCGGTGGTGCTGACAGCGAAATCCAATTCGCGGCTGAAGCACATCGAATTCGTGCGGCTGGAGCCGGAACGCGCGCTGGTGGTGCTGGTCAGCGAGGACGGCCAGGTCGAAAACCGTGTGCTGACCCTGCCGCCCGGCGTTCCCTCGTCGGCGCTGACGGAAGCCAGCAATTTCCTCAATTCCCGCATTCGCGGCCGTACGCTTGCCGAGTCGCGCCTCGAACTCGAAACCGCGCTGACGCAAAGCCGCGCCGAACTCGATCAGCTGACGCAGAAGGTCATCGCGGCCGGCATCGCGAGCTGGTCCGGCGGCGAAAGCGAGGACCGCCAATTGATCGTGCGCGGTCACGCCAATCTGCTCGAGGATCTGCATGCGCTGGAAGATCTGGAGCGCGTGAAATCGCTGTTCGACGACCTCGAGACCAAGCGCGGCGTCATTGATCTGCTCGGTCGCGCCGAGCGCGCCGAGGGCGTGCGGATCTTCATCGGATCGGAGAACAAGCTGTTCTCGCTGTCCGGTTCCTCCACCATCATCGCGCCCTATAGCGACGCCGCCGGCCGCATCGTCGGGGTTCTCGGCGTGATCGGGCCGACGCGGCTCAACTATGCAAGGGTGATTCCGACGGTGGATTATGCCGCGCGTATCGTCAGCCGCATGCTCGGCGGTTAATCCGGCCCGAAAAAGCTTCGCTTTGTCGTTTTGACGCCTTTCCCGGCGCGAACCGGGCCCCACCCCGGATCAGGTCCGGTGCAGGCATCACTCGAAAACGCCATGGAACGCTTGATTTTCGCCCGCTAAAGCACGATATCCCGGGCAGCAAATCCCCATTTAACCGAACGGTTCTTTTGAGAAGGCAGACTTATGACCGATCCCAACCGGCCGAATGATGATGCGGCGGCCCAGAGCGGCGAGCCCGTGGTCTCAAAGCCCTACATCATGCCTGATGATCCCGAAGAAGGATCGGTCGAGGCGTTGACGAAGGAAGCGGCTGAAGCGCGCGACAAGATGCTGCGCACGCTGGCGGAGATGGAAAACCTGCGCAAACGCACCGCCAAGGAAGTTGCCGATGCGCGGGCTTACGGCATCACCGGCTTCGCGCGCGACATTCTCGATATCGCCGACAATCTGCAGCGCGCGCTGGATGCGGTGCCCGCTGAAATGAAGGCCTCGGCCGATCCGGCGCTGAAGGCGTTCATCGAAGGCGTCGAGCTGACCGAGCGGTCGCTGCTCAACACGCTGGAGAAGAACGGCGTCAAGAAATTCGATCCGTCGGGTGAGAAGTTCAATCCGAACTTCCAGCAGGCGATGTATGAAGTCCCTGACGCGTCGGTGCCGGCGGGCACCGTGGTTCAGGTGGTGCAGGCCGGCTTCATGATCGGCGAGCGCGTGCTGCGTCCGGCGCTGGTCGGCGTATCCAAGGGCGGCGCCAAGGCGGCGCCCGCCGCCGACGTCACGACCTGAGCCGGTTTCACGTCATCCTGAGGTGCGCGCTCTTGCGCGCCTCGAAGGATGAGTAGCCCGTGGCCCATCCTTCGAGGCTCGCTGCGCTCGCACCTCAGGATGACGGCTCACGCAAAGCCGTCACGCGCCGATCCGACCTACGCGTCCATCGGTTTCTCATTCGCCTTCGGCCAGTAGGTGCCAAAACTCCAGAGATTGCCTTCCGGATCCCGGCAGGCGAAATCGCGGCTGCCGTAGTCGGTGTTGTGCAGCTCCATTTCGATTTTGGCGCCTGATGCCTTCACCTTGGCGCACAGCGCGTCGGGATCCTCGACGGCGACATAAAGCGCGTCGGTGCGGCGGCCCCTGATGTCGCCAACCAGCCTGCCGTACTCATCGTCGCGGGCCTGACCGAGCATCAGAAGCGAAGCGCCGCAGGCAAGTTGTGCGTGCTGTACCACGCCGTCCGTGCGGTAGACGACATGCTCGGTGAAACCAAGCACATCCTTGAGCCAGCGGATCATCGCCTCGGCATCCCTGCAGCGCATGGTCGGGTAGATGCGCTGCGCGTCATTGCTGTTCGTCACGGCAAACTCCTTCTTTCGGCTTCACCGCGTCAATATGCTGATACGGCGGCGCCGGCTTGAAGATTTGTTACCAGCTCGAAAGCGCTTCGTTCGGGCGCGTCAGCCGGCTGTCGATCAGCGCCAGTCGCCTCGCCCAGGCCGTCGGCGTCTCGCCCGCCAGTTCGCCGAATTCGCGAACCAGATGGGCCTGGTCGGCAAAGCCGCTCTCGGCGGCAATCCCGGCCCAGCCCGGAGCCGTCCCGCTGCGTGCCAGCCGGCAGGCCCGGTGAAAGCGCATCATGCGCGCGATCGATTTGGGCGCGAGGCCAAGCTCGGATCGAAAACGCTCGACCAGATGTTTGCGGCTCCAGCCGATTTCACCGGCCAGCGCCGTGATCCGCGCGCTCCCCGCGGTCAGCGCCAGCCGTCGCCAGGCGAAGGCGATCTCCGGCGACGGCAGATGATTGGCGCGGCCGGCGATGAAGTCCTCGAGCAGGTCGAAGCGGTGTTGCCAGCAAGCCGTCGCGCCCAGTCTCTCGCGCAATTGCCGGCCGTCGCGGCCGAGCACGTCGCCAATATCGACCATGCGCGCGGCAAGACCTGCGACGTCGCCGCCAAAGAAGCGGTAGGCGCCGAGCGGCGTGAAATCCACCTGCACGCATTCGGCCCCGCCATCGGACTCGATATGAACAGGCCCGGCGTAAAGGCCCGCGGCGAAGCTTGGCTGGCGGTCGGCCGCATCAGGCTCCCGGCCCAGCGCGATCAGGAACGGGCTGCCGAGGCTGATGATCAGCGGCACAATCAGGTGTGCGGCTTCACGCTGCGAAAACCGGCCAAGTGCGGTCTCGCGGTAACCCGTCATTCCCGTGATCAGGCCCGCCGTGCGCTGTGAGGGTGCACGGCGGATCATCTCGAACGCTAGCGGCGCGGCTAGATCCGGCATTGCTGCTCTCTCGCGAGAGAACGTCGTAGATTCCATTTTTTGACGCGTTTTCTTGACGCGAACCGGAATCCACTTCGCTCGAAAACGCTCTATGCTGCGATATCGCTGGACTGAATGCGCTTGACGCCGGCCTCGCCCATATCGGCCCAGGCTTTCGCGAGCGAGCCCTGGGTATCGATGCCGCGGCAGGCGTCTTCGACGACATAGGTCTCAAAGCCGGCCTTGCGGGCGTCGAGCGCGCTCCATGCCACGCAAAAATCGGTGGCGAGACCGACGAGGAACACGCGTTCCACCTTGCGCGCCTTCAAATAGGCGGCAAGCCCCGTCGTGGTCTTGCCATCGGCTTCGGTGAAGGCCGAATAGCTGTCGACGTCCTTGTTGGAGCCCTTGCGGATGACAAGTCCGGCATGGGCGATCGAAAGGTCCTTTGACAGCGCAGCGCCTTCGGTGCCCTGCACGCAGTGATCGGGCCACAGCACCTGCTTGCCGTAGGGCAGGTCGATCGTCTCGAACGGCTTCTTGCCGGAATGCGTCGTGGCGAACGAGACATGGCTAGCGGTGTGCCAGTCCTGCGTCAGCACGACGTTGGCAAAGCTCTTGGCGATGCGGTTGATGACGGGAACGACCTGGTCGCCATCCTTCACTGCAAGGCTGCCGCCCGGCAGGAAACAATTCTGAACGTCGATCACCAGCAACGCCGACGCATTGTCGGGTTTGATCGACGCGGCCAAAGCTGCCTTCGGAAGAATGGTCGCCATTGCCGCCGTGCCGAGAATCGTGCCGAAGCTCGTGAGAATTTGCCTACGCTCGAACATGGTGCATCTCCCTGTCAAAGAGGTCAACACCAGCAAATCAGGTCGCAGGCAGAGCGTAAAGCGGCTTTAGGCGGCGGTCTGCGGCTGATTCTTCGGCACCCCGTGCACCGGCATTCGATGTTTAGCGCGGGCGAATTCCGTCTCGCACGGCGCGGAAACGCGTGAACGCGGTGGTCCAACCGTCGCGCGGCGAGCTGCCGATGATGCGCAGCGAATTCTGGCCGCCGAACCGCAACCATTGCACGATCGTCACCGGCGTATTGTCCTTGCCGCTGGTGGCTTCGATGCGGGTTTCGTATCCGGGCTGGCCGTCGATGCGGACCGCCTCCGACATCGTGATCCGCCCGTCGCGTACGCCGGGAATCGTCGTCGCCATCTGCTGGGCAAAGCGTCCGCGGTCGTCGGGCTGCGCCGGCGCGGATCCGATCAGGCCGACGATCATGAAGGGCGCGGTTTCAAAACCGCTTTTTTCGTCGCCATCGGCAATGATCAGCGCGGCGCCCGGCGCCAGCGTTCGGACCGTCTTGAAATTGCTGAGTTCGGCCATCCTGAACGGCATCAGGCCGAGTTGCTCATCGACCGGAACTTCGTTTCGGATCACGGCGGAAGCGAACATCTGGCGTACGGCGTCGTCGGTGTAGATCCTGGAGGCATTCTCCGGCACCTGCACGGCGACGTAGCCGGAGAAGGTCGGACCCGGCACGATCATCGAGTAGCGCCGGACATTGGTACCGCCGTCCTTGGCGTTCTCAGCGGTGTAATAGGCGAGACCCGCCGCCGTCTCGATGCTCTCCGGCTTGATGCCGCCGGTGCCGCCGGGATTTGCCTTGAAAGCATTGGCGACCTCGCCATAGGCCTCGGCGGGCAGGTCCGCCACCAGCACCTTGACGCCCTGATCCTCGGTCTCGAAGCCGACGAATGACCTGGCTTTGACCAGGCCGACCAGCGGCGTCATGCCGACCCGCGCGCCCGGCGGAAAAACCGGGTCGGCGGCGAACGCGGCGCAGGTCGCGGCGATGGTAAGGGCAACCGCAGCGAGGTATCGAACAGGCTTCATGAAGGGTCTACCGGGTTTACATTGAGGCCGTTCAATGTCGGCCAGCGCAGCCCACAAGGGTTCGAGGGCTGGGTTTAGTCAGCCCGCTTTTAGCGGTTTTGATGTCCCTGCAACAGGGCAGGGGCGGCGTCCGTTCCCTCATCACGTTCCGAAACACTGGAATTTTCGCGCGATATGGCGGCCCTAGACCCTCGATTTGACGCGTTTTCTTGACGCGAACCGGTATCCACTTCGCTGGAAAACGCTCTACCCAAACGTTTTCGGGCAATTTTGGGCGGCGTGCCGGACAGCCGGTCAGGTCCGCGCAGCGGCCAAATACCGCGCTGGTGGCGACCTGCGTTGGCCGGGTTTTCCGGACGTGGTGATGAGTGCGTCCTCACCTTCTTGCCCATTTGTTAACTCGGCTGAGGGCCTGAACCTTGACCTGCCCTGAGCTGACACAATCTTTCAAACGTCAGCATTTTCAGGCCCTAAGGTTGCGTTCGGTCCTTGCGGGCAGGACCCCCCCTCCTATATGAGGCTCACCGTCGCAATATCGCGAGTAATTGATCGTTGGGGGTTCGGTTAGGTGCGCCGTCCAGGGCCCAGCCAACCTGCCGCAAAAAGAAGGATATGAGGACCATGGGAAAGGTCATTGGGATCGATCTCGGCACCACCAATTCGTGCGTCGCCGTAATGGATGGCAAGACAGCTAAAGTCATCGAGAACGCAGAGGGCATGCGCACGACCCCGTCGATCGTCGCTTTCAGCGATGATGGCGAGCGCCTCGTCGGCCAGCCTGCCAAGCGTCAGGCGGTGACCAATCCCGAGCGCACCTTCTTCGCGGTCAAGCGCCTCGTCGGCCGCCGCTATGACGACCCGATGGTCGAGAAGGACAAGAAGCTCGTCCCCTACAAGATCGTGAAAGCTTCGAACGGCGACGCCTGGGTCGAAGCCGATGCTAAGACCTATTCGCCCTCGCAGGTCTCCGCTTTCATCCTGCAGAAGATGAAAGAGACCGCGGAAGCCCATCTCGGCCAGAAGGTCGAGCAGGCCGTCATCACGGTTCCCGCCTATTTCAACGACGCGCAACGTCAGGCCACCAAGGACGCCGGCAAGATCGCCGGCCTTGAAGTGCTGCGCATCATCAACGAGCCGACCGCGGCAGCCCTCGCCTACGGCCTCGACAAGACCAAGACCGGCACCATTGCGGTGTACGACCTCGGCGGCGGCACCTTCGACGTCTCGATTCTCGAAATCGGCGACGGCGTGTTCGAGGTGAAGTCCACCAACGGCGACACGTTCCTCGGCGGTGAAGACTTCGACATGCGGCTCGTCAGCTATCTGGCCGATGAGTTCCAGAAGGAGCAGGGCATCAACCTGCGCAACGACAAGCTGGCCTTGCAGCGCCTGAAAGAGGCCGCCGAAAAGGCCAAGATCGAATTGTCCTCGACCACGCAGACCGAAATCAACCTGCCGTTCATCACGGCAGATCAGACCGGTCCGAAGCATCTGACGATGAAGCTGACCCGCTCCAAGTTCGAGGCGCTGGTCGACGATCTCGTCCAGAAGACCATCGAGCCGTGCCGCAAGGCGCTGAAGGATGCGGGCCTCACCGCCGCCGAGATCGGCGAAGTGGTGCTGGTCGGCGGCATGACGCGCATGCCGAAGGTTCAGGAAGTGGTGAAGCAGCTGTTCGGCAAGGAGCCGCACAAGGGCGTCAACCCGGACGAAGTCGTCGCCATCGGCGCGGCGATCCAGGCCGGCGTGCTGCAGGGCGACGTCAAGGACGTGCTGCTGCTCGACGTGACCCCGCTGTCGCTCGGCATCGAGACGCTGGGTGGGGTGTTCACCCGCATCATCGATCGCAACACCACGATCCCGACCAAGAAGAGCCAGGTGTTCTCGACCGCCGAGGACAACCAGAACGCCGTCACCATCCGCGTCTTCCAGGGCGAGCGTGAAATGGCGGCCGACAACAAGGTGCTCGGCCAGTTCGACCTGATGGGCATTCCGCCGTCGCCGCGCGGCATGCCGCAGATCGAGGTGACGTTCGACATCGACGCCAACGGCATCGTCAACGTCTCGGCCAAGGACAAGGCGACCGGCAAGGAACAGCAGATCCGGATTCAGGCCTCCGGCGGCCTGTCGGACGCCGACATCCAGAAGATGGTCAAGGACGCCGAGGCCAATGCGGCCGAGGACAAGAAGCGCCGCGAGGCGGTCGACGCCAAGAACCATGCCGACAGCCTGGTGCATTCCACCGAGAAGGCGCTGGCCGAACACGGTTCGAAGGTCGAGGAGAGCGAGCGCCGTTCCATCGAGGACGCCGTCAGCGACCTCAAGGAAGCGCTGAAGGGCGACGACGCCGAGGCGATCAAGGCCAAGACCAACACGCTGGCGCAGGCTTCGATGAAGCTCGGCGAGGCCATGTACAAGCAGCAGGCCGAAGCCGACGCCAAGAAGGATGCGGCCAAGGATGACGTCGTCGACGCGGAGTTCACCGAAGTCGACGACGACAAGAACAACAAGAAGTCGGCATAAGCGGGCTTTCGATCATGACCCTCACACCAAAGAGCGCGCGGCGTCTCGATGGGTGGGGGTCATTTTTCGTTAAGCGCGAGGCGGCATCCTCAACAATGCACCCTTGCGGCATGAAGACGAAATTCGGACGGAACTGACGGATGTCCACCAAGCGCTGCTATTACGAAACCCTGGAAGTCGAGCGGTCCGCGGACGATGGCAAGCTCAAGGCGGCCTTTCGCAAGCTCGCGATGAAATGGCATCCGGACAAGAATCCGGGCGATGCTTCCAGCGAAGTGAAGTTCAAGGAAATCAACGAAGCCTATGAGGTCCTGAAGGACGGCGACAAGCGCGCCGCCTATGACCGCTACGGCCACGCGGCGTTCGAGCAGGGCATGGGTGGCGGCGGGCCCGGATTCGGCGCCGGCTTCGCCTCGTCGTTCTCGGATATTTTCGAGGATCTGTTCGGCATGGCCGGACAACGCGGGCGCGGTGGCGGCGGCCGCGAGCGCGGCGCGGACCTGCGCTACAATATGGAAATCACGCTGGAGGAAGCCTTCCTCGGCAAGACCGCCCAGATCGAGATTCCGGTTTCGGTCACCTGCGAATCCTGTTCCGGCACCGGTGCCAAGGCCGGCACCAAGCCGAAGACCTGTTCGCTGTGCGGCGGGCAGGGAAGGGTGCGGCAGGCCCAGGGCTTCTTTACGCTGGAACGAACCTGTCCGGGCTGTCAGGGCCGCGGCCAGATGATCGAAGACCCCTGTCCCTCCTGCGCGGGCTCAGGCCGGGTGACGCGCGACCGGACCCTGTCGGTCAACATTCCGCAAGGCGTCGAAGACGGCACCCGCATTCGCCTCGCCGGCGAGGGCGAGGCCGGCGTCCGCGGCGGACCGCCCGGCGATCTCTATATTTTCCTGTCGCTGGCGACCCACGAATTCTTCCAGCGCGACGGCGCCGACCTGCATTGCCGGGTCCCGATCTCGATGGTGGCGGCCGCGCTTGGCGGCGAATTCGAGGTGCCGACCATCGACAAGGGCAAGACCAAGGTGAAGGTGCCGTCGGGAACACAGTCCGGCCGGCGATTCCGCATCGCATCAAAAGGCATGCCGGTGCTCCGTTCGCGCCAGACCGGCGACATGTATGTACAGGTGATGGTCGAAACGCCGCAAAATCTGACCAAGAAGCAGCAGGAATTGCTGGCCGAGTTCGAAAAGCTGTCGTCGGGTGCAACCCAGCCGGAGGCGGCCGGTTTCTTTACTAAGGTCAAGGACTTCTTCGGTAGCCGCGCTGCCCCGCAGTAAGCCTTTTGCTTGACCATGAGAGCTGCGACCTATACCTCTTTATGACCGTTTTCTGACATAACCGCCGTTCGCGGTCCCGCCTGGTAGCGACATGCCTCTGCAATCGTCCGTGCGTGCGTTGAAGAAACCTCTCCGTCTTGACGACGAGGTGCGTTTTCTCCGTTCATGGATCGAAAAGCCGCTGCACATGGGCGCGGTGATGCCGTCCAGCAAGCTGCTCGCGCGCACCATGGCGCAATATGTCGACGTCAATTCGAAAGGACCGGTCGTCGAACTTGGCCCCGGCACCGGCGCGATCACTAATGCGCTGATCGAACATGGCGTCGATCAGAAGCGTCTCGTGCTGGTTGAATATAATCCGGGCTTCTGCGCGCTGCTGCGCGACCGTTATCCGCACGCCAAAGTGGTGCAGGGCGACGCCTACAAACTTCGCGACTCGCTGTTGAAGGTTCTCGACATGCCGGCCTCGGCCGTGGTCTCCGGCCTGCCGCTGGTCACAAAGCCGATGCTGACGCGCCTCAAATTGATCCGCGACGCCTTTACGGCGCTGGCACCTGGTGCGCCCTTCGTGCAGTTCACCTATTCGGTTGCGCCGCCGATCCCGAAATCGCTGCCCGGCGTGTCCACAGAAGCTTCCGAGCGGATCTGGATGAACCTTCCGCCCGCCCGGGTCTGGGTGTATCGCAAGGGCTGATACGCGCGTATTCCGCAAAAGTGGATGCCGGTTTTGCGCATGGAATACGCGCAGAATATTAGTTAAGAGCATTTTCGGAGAAAATGCTCGCTGCGGGATTCGCGCGGCGGGTTTGGCCCGAACCGCGATTTATAAAATATGTCCGCGCTGAAAATCCTCGTGATTCCGGGATCGCTTCGATCAGGCTCGCTCAATGCGAGGCTGGCGGCCGCCGCCAGCCATGAGCTCGCGCTATCCGGCGCCGAAGTCACCCGCATCTCGCTGTCGGATTTTCCGCTGCCGATCTATGACGGCGACCTGCAGGCGAAATCCGGCGTGCCGAAGCACGCGGTCAATCTGAAGCGCATGATCGGAGCCCATCATGGCGTCCTGATCGTGACGCCGGAATATAATTCGTCGGTGCCGGCGCTGGTCAAAAACACCATCGACTGGATCAGCCGGGTGCAGGACCCGCATGAAACCCGCGGCCAGGTGTTTCGCGGCGCCGTGTTTGCGATCGCTTCCGCTTCGGGCGGACGGCTCGGCGGCACGCGCGCGCTGGCGGCGCTGCGCCTCATTCTGTCGGCCTGTCACGCCAGCGTGGTTCCGAACCAGCTCGCATTGTCGTTCGCGGACCAGGCCTATGACGAGATGGACCGTCTGAAACATTCTGCCGATGTCGAGGCGCTGCAGGCGCTGGTGCGGCAGCTGATCGACCATTCCCAACGCATGATGTGAGGTGACATGCAGCCTGCCAGTATCGCTCCGAAAGACCGGTTGATTGTGGCGCTCGATCTGCCCGGCGTCGCCGAGGCGGAAGCGATGGTGGCGCGGCTCGGCGACAGCGTGACGTTCTACAAGATCGGCTATCAGCTCGCTTATGCCGGCGGCTTGCCGCTGGTCCGTCAATTATCCGGCGCGGGGAAGAAGGTGTTCGTCGACCTCAAGCTGCACGATATCGGCAACACCGTTGCACGCGGTGTCGAGAGCATCGGAAAACTCGGCGCTACTTTTCTCACCGTGCACGCCTATCCGCAGACCATGAAAGCCGCCGTCGAAGCGCGCGCGGGCTCAAGCCTGAAAATCCTCGCCGTCACCGTGCTGACCTCCTATGACGACGGCGATCTGCATGCCGCCGGCTATCGCCTCAACGTCTCCGATCTGGTCGAGGCGCGCGCCCAGCAGGCGCAGGTACTCGGCGTCGACGGGCTGGTGAGCTCGCCGGAAGAGGCGGCGAGTTTGCGCAAGATCGTCGGCCACCAGATGAACCTGGTGACGCCGGGCATCCGGCCGGCGGGCTCGGCGACCGGCGACCAGAAGCGCATCATGACACCGGCGCGCGCCATCGCCGCCGGCGCGGATTATCTGGTGGTGGGACGGCCGGTCACCGAGGCCGCCGACCCCAAAGCCGCCGCGGATGCCATTCAAAGCGAAATCGGGCAGGCACTGGCGTAGTCAACAGCAGGACAAGAAACGGGAGAGCAAGATGGCCAAGGGATACTGGATCGGTCGCGTCGACGTCAGCAATGACGAGGGCTACAAGCCCTATGCGGCGGCCAATCTCGCAATCTTCAAGAAGTTCGGCGGGCGCTACGTCGTCCGCGGCGGCAAGTTCACCGGCGTCGAGGGCCAAAGCCGCTCGCGCAACGTGGTCATCGAGTTCGACAGCTACGACGCCGCGATGGCGTGCTATAACTCGCCAGAATACCAGGCTAATATGAAGGTTCGGCAGCCGCACTCGATCGCCGAGCTGATCGTGATCGAAGGCTATGACGGCCCGCAACCCTGACGATTCCGTCATTGCCTGCGACAAACGCGAAGCGTTTGCGCAAGGGAGCATAGCGACGAAGCAATCCATGCTTTCCAAGCGGACAGATGGATTGCTTCGCTTCGCTCGCAATGACGGGAAGTTGCCGTAGCAGCCCGCCCCCGCTATACCCGTGAAGAGGTGAAGCCATGGCCGACATGCGTTTGATCGTAGCTGGAGCTGGCGGCCGGATGGGCCGCGCGCTGGTGCGCGTCATTTCGGAAACGTCAGGGGCGGTTCTTGCCGGTGCGCTCGAAGCGCCGGGTTCGGAACTGCTGGGCAAGGATTCCGGCATCCTCGCCGGCCTGCCCGAAAATGGCGTCAAACTCTCTGCCGATCTCTGGGCGCTCACGGCGAACGCCGACGGCATTCTCGATTTCACGGTTCCCGCCGCCACCATCGCCAATGTGGCGATCGCCGCCGAACGGAAGCTGGTGCACGTGGTCGGAACCACGGGGTTGTCGAGCTCCGATATGGCCGTGATCAAGAGCGTGACGTCCCGCGCCATCGTCGTGCAATCAGGCAATATGAGCCTCGGCGTCAATCTGCTGGCGGCCCTCGTGAAGCGCGTCGCGCAATCGCTCGATACCGATTTCGATATCGAGATCCTGGAGATGCACCATAAGGCCAAGGTCGATGCACCGTCGGGCACCGCCCTGATGCTGGGCGAGGCCGCCGCCGCGGGCCGCGGCGTCGACCTGCATCTGCATTCGGCGCGCGGACGCGACGGCATTACCGGCGCACGCAAGGCCGGCGATATCGGTTTTGCGGCGCTGCGCGGCGGCACCGTCACCGGCGAACACAGCGTGATCTTTGCAGGGGCGATGGAGCGCATCGAGCTGACCCACCGCGCCGAGGACCGCACCATGTTTGCACAAGGCGCGGTCAAGGCGGCGTTGTGGGCGCAGGGCAAGACGCCCGGCCTGTATTCGATGGCCGATGTGCTCGGCCTCGGCGACTTCTGAGAATTTGACGACGTGCCGTGCGAAACCCACAGACGTCATCCTGAGGCGCGAGCGCAGCGAGCCTCGAAGGATGGGCCGCGGGCGCTTCCATCCTTCGAGGCGCGCAAGAGCGCGCACCTCAGGATGACGCGATAGGAAGCGAGTGGTCCGCGCAACCTAAATCACGCGTTACCCTTGTTCGGGCGCAGCAACGACATGCCGGTCATGTCGGCCGGTTTCGGCAACTGCATCAGGTCGAGCAGTGTCGGCGCGATATCCGCCAGCCGGCCCTCCGCCAAGGTCACGCCGCCGCCGCCCTGCAGCAGCAGGGGCACCGGGTTCGTCGTGTGAGCCGTATGCGGACCGCCGGTGACAGGGTCGCGCATCATTTCGCAGTTGCCGTGATCGGCGGTCACCAGCAGCGCGCCGCCGGATCGCTCGATCGCCTCCGAGATTTTCCCGAGCGCGGTATCGACGGTTTCGACCGCCTTGATCGCGGCCGTCAGGTTTCCCGAGTGGCCTACCATGTCCGGATTGGCGTAGTTCAGCACGATCAAATCGTACTTGCCTCCGTCGATCGCCTCCACGGCTTTCGCCGTCAGTTCGGCGGCCGACATCTCCGGCTGCAGGTCATAGGTCGCGACCTTGGGCGAAGGCACCATGATGCGGTCTTCGCCGGGAAAAGGTTCTTCCCGTCCACCGTTGAGAAAATAGGTGACGTGGGGATACTTCTCCGTTTCGGCCATCCGCAATTGCGTCCGGTTTGCCGCTGATGTGACTTCGCCCAGGATGTTTGGAAACGCCTGCGGCGGAAATATCGTCTGCATCAGCCTGTCCAGATCAGAGCTGTATTGCGTCATTCCAACGGCGGCAGCGAACCGGACGCTGCGTCTGCGTTTGAAGCCGTCAAACGACGGATCGAGCATCGCACCAAGAATCTCGCGGACGCGATCGGCGCGAAAGTTGAAGCTCAGCACGCCGTCGCCATCCCTGATGCCGGTGTAACTGCCGATCACCGACGGTACGACGAACTCGTCGGTGACATCGTGCGCATAGGCGTCAGATATTGCCGATTGTGCGTCGGCAAAATGCGGACCTTCGCCCTCGACGATGGCGTCATAGGCTTTGCCAACGCGTTCCCAGCGTTTGTCGCGGTCCATCGCATAATATCGCCCGACAACGGTTGCGATCGGAACCTGTGGCGGCAGCGCAGCGCTTAGCCGCTTCAAATCATCGGCCCCTGATCTCGGCGGCGTATCGCGTCCGTCCGTGAGTGCGTGTACGACCGCCGGCACGCCGTGCTCAGCGAGGATCGCGGCCAGTGCGGCGACGTGATCCTGATGCGAATGGACGCCGCCCGGCGACACCAGTCCGATCAGATGACAGGTGCCGCCGCTCTGCTTCAGCGCCTGGACCAGGGCGCTGAGCGCCGTCGCGGATTTGATTTCGCCGGACGCAATGGCGTCGTTGATCCGCGGCAGGTCCTGCATCACCACGCGGCCCGCGCCGATGTTCAGGTGCCCGACTTCGGAATTGCCCATCTGCCCATCGGGCAGCCCGACATCCCGTCCCGACGTCCTCAGGAAGGTGCGCGGACCCGCATTCCACAGGCGGTCGAAATTCGGTGTTTTGGCCTGACGAACAGCATTGTCGGCCGGATCTTCCCGCCAGCCCCAACCATCCAATATCGCTAGCATCACGGGACGATTTTTCTGCATCGACGGGCCTTTCGCTGATTACCCCGGCGTGGTTGTGAGGGATCGATACGCGATCGTCAATCGAGGCGCGCACTCACGGTTCCGGCCAAGCGCCCTGCGAACTCGACATATCAGCCATGGGCAATCGGGAGGCCGCCGGCCGGCGCGCCGGGGTGAGCGCTCACGCCGGGATGCGAGCGCCCTGTGCGCGTGCGATCAACATGACGAGGCTTGCCGTGAATGCCGCCAGCGTCAGCACGGACATGACCATGCGCAGCGCATTCCAGAACATCCAGGGTTCGAGATAGGCCCGCCAGATTGCGGCGGCGTTCTCCGTGGTCGGTACGACGGTTGCGAGACCTTCGTTCAGCGGCACGCTGTAAAGCAGCGTCACCATGAATGCGCCGAGGCCATAAATGGCGGTGCCGAGAAGGGCCAGCGCCAGCGGCCAGCCGCCCGCACCGATCAGCAAAAGGGTGGCGAGACCTCCGAACGCCAACGTGCCGAAAAAGCTGAACGCGAAAACGGCGTTGCGAACGACCGCGTTGATGCCCTGCATCGCCTTGATCGCCGATACGGCGTCAGTCGCCGCGAGACCCGGCATGACAGAGCAATGATAGGCGTAGAAGAATCCGGCAACCAGAGCAGCCGCAAGAACAGAGAGTGCAAGACCGGACAGCCGCAGCAATTGCATCGTCATGAAAACACTGTGGTCACCGTCCTGACCAGGCGATGCTAGGGTTCGCGTCGCGGCGTGTCACCTCACATTTTGCACATGCCCGGTTTCCCAGGTCGGTACACAGTCATTCCGGGGCGCGTGAAACGCGAACCCGGAATCTCGAGATTCCCCCGGTGCGCAATTGCGCACCTGAGGTCTGGTCCTTCGGACCATCCCGGAATGACGCGTCCAATCTAATGCAATCCGACCTGGCCGGCTTCCCAGCCCAGCATCGCCTGCTTGCGGGTGATGCCCCAGTGATAGCCGGTGAGCGCGCCGCCTTTGCCGAGTGCGCGATGGCAGGGCACTACGAACGACACCGGGTTGCGGCCGACCGCAGCACCCACCGCGCGAGAGGCTTTTGGATTCTTGATCTTGTTGGCGATGTCGGAATAGCAGACCGCGCGGCCCATCGGGATCTTCAGCAAGGTTTCCCAGACGCGGACCTCGAAGTCAGTACCGATCAGGACCACGCGCAGCGGCTGATCCGGCCGCCACAATTTGGTGTCGAAGATGCGCTGCGCGAGACCGGCCGTGCCGTCGCGATCCTCGACATAGGTAGCGTTGGGCCAGCGCCGCTTCATGTCGGCGAAAGATGCCGGCTCCTCGCCGGGATCGGCGAAGGCAAGCCCCGCAAGGCCGCGGCCGCTGGCGATCACGATGGCAGTGCCAAACGGCGAGGGATGGAAACCGTAGCGCAGCGTCATGCCGGCGCCGCCGTTCTTCCATTCGCCCGGCGACATCGCTTCATGCGTCACGAACAGATCGTGCAGCCGGCCCGGACCCGACAGGCCCGAGTCGAGGGCGGCGTCGAGCACGCTGGCCGAGTCGCGCAACAGGCCCTTGGCGTGATCGAGCGTCAGCGCCTGCATGAAGTCCTTGGGCGTCAGCCCGGCCCAGCGGCGGAACAGAAGGTGTAATTCATCTGGCGTCACCGAGGCGGCATCTGCCATCGCTTCGATGGTCGGCTGCGCGCGCCAGTGTTCCGAGATGAAGGCGATGGCGCGGCGCACGGAGTCGTAGTCGCGCAGCGCGGCGTTCTGGAGGCCCGGCTTGGCCAGGCGCTGGTCATGTATGGCTGATATCATCATGGGATCAGATTTAGGGCTCATCCGACGTCCAAACCACCCGATTTCCGACAGGGATTACATAGCGTTTTCAAGCGAAGTGGGCAGCGGTTCGCGTGAAGAAAACGCGTCAAGGCTGCGTTACAGGATTATACGTGATGCCGCGTTTGGCCGATTGCAGCGCGGCGAGTAAGGCTTTGGCAAAGCTCGCTTTTTCGTCGGGGCCCAAAAAATGGCCAACCGAGACGCGGCGGCCGCGCGAGACCAGATAAAGCCGCTCGATGCCGAATTCGGGGTCGCCGGTCTGATCAAGCCGCACCCAGAGCGGATTGAGCACCCACTCCACCACATGGCCGCGGTGGCTGACCCGGCGCACCCGCAGCTCCGACGGCGTCACCGTGATTTCCTCCGACGCATTGGCGGTGCGGAAATTGACCCGGAACGCCCAGTAGATCACGAGCACGTCGAGCCCGAAGAATCCGAACACCGGCCAGGCGCCCATCAACAGAAACGCGACGCCAGCCACGAAGCTGACCGCGCAGAGGAATGCCATCAGCACCAGGAAGCCGGTGCGGTTGAGCGAACGATGCGGCGTCAGCCGAGCCGAAAACAGCTTCGGCTGGTCAACCTCCCGATCAAAGTCGTTGCTTGCGGTCATCGCTGGTCAGTATACCCGGATCATGGCCAAAATCATCCGCGCTAAAGCTGACAAAAAAAGCGTTCCATCCGTGTCCGGGAAAACAGCAAAGAAGCCGGCAAAGTCCGCGGCCAGCAAGCCAGCCAAAGCAGCGTCCAAGCCCGCGGCGAAGAAAGCACCAAAGCCAAAACCATGGACCTCAGCCGAGGTCCATGAGGCGTTCAGCCGCTTTCGGAAAGCCAATCCGGAGCCGAAAGGCGAGCTCGAACATCTCAACCCCTACACGCTGCTGGTCGCCGTGGTGCTGTCGGCGCAGGCGACCGACGCCGGCGTCAACCGCGCGACACGCGCACTGTTCGCGGTGGCGGATACGCCCGAGAAGATGCTGGCGCTCGGCGAAGACACCGTGCGCGACTACATCAAGACCATCGGGCTTTATCGCAACAAGGCCAAGAACGTCATCGCGCTGTCGCAGAAACTGATTGCGGAGTTCGGCAGCGAGGTGCCGCGCACCCGCGCCGAGATCGAAACGCTGCCCGGCGCCGGCCGCAAGACCGCCAATGTCGTGCTCAACATGGCCTTTGGGGAGCACACCATGGCTGTCGATACCCACGTGTTCCGTGTAGGCAATCGCACCGGAATGGCGCCCGGCAATAACGTGCTCGAGGTCGAACTGGGGTTGGAAAAGATAATCCCGTCCGAGTTCATGCTGCACGCCCACCACTGGCTGATCCTGCACGGCCGCTACATCTGCCTCGCGCGAAAACCGCGCTGCGATGTGTGTTTGATCAACGATCTTTGCAGGTGGCCGGAGAAGACGGTGTGAGGTTCTAACCTCGCCCCGCTTGCGGGGAGAGGTCGGAGTGCGAAGCACTCCGGCTGAGGGGGTACAGGTCTATCGATAGACTACTCCCGGGGAGAAAGCCCCTCACCCCGACCCTCTCCCCGCAAGAGCGGGGCGAGGGAGAAGATACTCACACCACCGGCATTCCCGTGCGCCGCGTGGGCTCGATCAACTCCGGCCGGGGGCCGCTCAATCGCTTGTGCATATGGACCATGAAGGCCATGCCGAACAGCGGCGTCGCCAGGTTGACGATCGGGATCGAGACAAAGGCGGCGATGAACAGTCCCGCCGTGAACACGGTCGCCGCATTGTCCTTGCGCATCGCCTTGGCTTCCGCGGGCGAGCGGAAACGCATCGCCGCGAGTTCGAAATATTCCCGGCCCAGCAGCCAGGCGGTGGCGAAGAAGAAAATCAGAAAACCGGCGCCCGCGAACAGCACGAACGGCAGCGCGATCAGATAGACCAGGATGGTCAGCAGCGCCGTCTTGATGCCCTCGGGGATCGCGACGCCAAGCGGCAGCGCGGAGCCGGGCTTCTCTGCCGGATAATGCTCGCGCTCGACATGGTCGGCGACGTCGTCGACGAACACGCTGGCGACCAGCGAGGTGATCGCCGGCATCAGGAAGATGCCGCCGAGTACGACGCCAAGCCCGGCCGCGATCGAGACGATCCAGGCCAGGATGTTCAGCGGCGTGTGAAAGCCAGGTCCCAGCAGCCCTTCCGCCCAGACCTCGCCATATTCGGCGAACCAGCTGAGCAGCCGCTGCAGTCCGACCGCCAGCACCGTGATCAGCACCAGCGCCAGCCCGATCGAACGCCACAGAATGGTGCGCATCGGCGGCGCCAGGATTTGGGAAAGCGCCTTGACGGCGGCGTCCAGCATGATGGCCTCTGTTTCTCGCTAAAAACCCCCGCGAGAGGTAGAGATGCAATCGGGCTTCGGCAAGGCCTGGGCAGAAGACCTGGGCAGAAGAACTGGGCAGGGATCGCCGGTGACGATCCCGCCCATGCATTTGCGCCATGCAGCCGTGACGGCACCATCAGGCAGATTGTGTTTTCCCGGCAAGTCCTGAAGGCCTAGTCTGGCCGACGACAGACGGCGCAAGGGAGAAACCATGACCGGGACGGGACTGCCGCTCGAGGGCGTGAGGGTCGTCGAGATGACCCATATGGTGATGGGTCCGACCTGCGGCATGATCCTGGCGCAGCTCGGCGCCGAGGTGATCAAGGTCGAGCCGCCCGTCGGCGACAAGACCCGCAGCTTAGGGGGCATGGGGGTCTCGTTCTTCCCGTTGTTCAACCGCGGCAAGCGCAGCGTCGTGCTCGATCTCTCCAAGGCGGAGGATCGCGAGACCATGGACCGGCTGCTCGCCAGCGCCGACGTGTTTCTGGAAAATTTTCGCGACGGCCAGTTGGAGAAGCAGGGGCTCGGCACCGAGGATTTGCGCCGCAAGCATCCGCATCTGATCGTCGCCGGCCACAAGGGATTTCTCTCCGGCCCCTACGAGCACCGTCCGGCGCTCGACGAGGTCGTGCAGATGATGTCGGGCCTCGCCGCGATGACCGGGACGCGCGACAAGCCGCAGCGCGTTGGTTCTTCCGCCAACGACATCATGGGCGGCATGTTCGGCGTGATCGCGATTTTAGCCGCGCTCTACCAGAAGCGCGGCGGCATTAAAGAGGGCGCCGATATCAGGATCGGGCTGTTCGAGAACTGCCTGTTTCTCGTCGCGCAGCACATGGTCGAATATGAAATGACCGGCCGCAAGCCGCGCTCGATGCCGGAGCGCGAACATGCCTGGCCAATCTACGATATTTTCGACACCGCGGGCGGTGACCGCATCTTCATCGGCGTGGTCACCGAAGGTCACTGGCAGAGTTTCTGCCGCGAATTTGGGCTGCAGGAATTTTTGGACGATCCGACCTTGCGCAACACCACGGAGCGGATCATGGCGCGGGACCGGATCATTCCGCGCGTCGCCGAGGTGATCAAAGGTTGGAACGTCACCGAGCTTTCGGCCAGGCTCGACGCGCTCAACATCTGCTTCTCGCCGATCAATCGCCCGGAGGATCTATTGCAGGACCCGCATGTGCTGCGCCCCGGCGGGCTCGTCAACAATTTCAACGCCGATGGCGCGCCGTTCCGCGTTCCCGCATTGCCGGTGGAATGGAACGGCGGCAATATCGGCGAAGGCCTCAAGGTGCCGGTGCTCGGCGCCGATACCGAGGCTGTCAAAGCCGAACTGAACAAACAAACGTCAACCGACAACGCTGCGTGAGGCTGCCATGACCCGTCTTCAGGACGTCTATCCCGACAACAAGATCATTCTGCGCGAAGTCGGTTTGCGCGACGGGTTGCAGCTGGTGAAGAAGTTTCCGTCCACCGCCGCCAAGCAGCGTTGGATCCGCGACGAGTACGCCGCAGGCGTACGGCATTTCGAGGTCGGCTCGTTCTTGCCCGCGAAAACCTTTCCGCAATTCACCGATGTGCGCGACATCATCGCGACCATTGCGTCGCTGCCGGGCGCCTATGGCATCGCGCTGACGCTGAACGAGCGCGGCGTCAACGAGGCGCTGGAATCAGGGGTGGCTGAAGTGGCCACCGTGGTCTCGGCGACCGAAGAGCACAGCCAGGCCAATGCCAACCGCTCTCGCGAATCCGCCGTCGCCAACGTCAGGCGGCTCTGCGAGTTGCGTGACGCAACCGCCCACAAGCCGGTCGTGAACGCCGCGATCTCGATGGCGCTGGGCTGTTCGATCGTCGGCGCCGTCGACCCGAATGAGGTGATCAAGATCGCGGAAAAGCTGTTCGAGGCCGGTGTCGACATGGTCGCGGTTGCCGACACCGTCGGCTATGCCGGGCCGAAGCAGGTCAGGGAATTGACGGCGGCCGTGGTGAAGATCGCGGGACCAAAGCCGGTCTGTATTCATCTGCACGATACGCGTGGCATGGGCATCGCCAACGCCTCCGCTGCGCTCGATGCCGGTGCGCGCGTGCTGGATGGATCTCTGGGCGGCCTCGGCGGCTGCCCGTTCGCGCCGGGCGCGACCGGCAATGTCGTGTTCGAGGACCTCGTGTTCCTGTGCGAGAGCAAGGGCTTTCCGACCGGCATCGATATCGAAAAACTGGTCGCGGTGCGATCAATCCTGAAATCGGAAATGCCGGACGAGCAACTCTATGGCGGCATGGCGCGTGCCGGACTGCCGTGCGGGACGGCGAAGGCGGCGTGATTCTCCCTCGCCCCGCTCTTGCGGGGAGAGGTGACCCTTTATCCGTGTTTATGCCCACCCTTGCGCGGCTTCTTGTCCGCTGCCGTGGTCGGGATCATCACCACGCGGCCGTAGCGCACGCCGCGCTCGGCGATGATATGGTCGGCGAAATGCCGGACCTCGCCGCTTGAACCCTTCAGCGCCGTGACCTCCATGCAGCTGTCGTCGTCGAGATGGACGTGCAGCGTCGCCAGTGACAGATCGTGATGGCCGTGGAAATTCTGCACCAGCCGCTTCGACAGATCGCGCGCGGCATGGTCGTAGACATAGACCAGCGCGGCGACGCATTGCCCTGACGGCGCGGCGTCCTCGGCGCTTTGCTGCAAACCGGCGCGCGCGAGATCGCGGATGATCTCGGAGCGGTTCTGGTAGCCGCGCGCTTCGGCTGCGGCGTCGATCTCGGCGAGCAAATCGTCTTCGATCGTGATGGTGATCCGTTGCATCTTGAGATTCCGTGCTTTCGGCGGTATGACATTTCTATTGTATCGTCATACCGGGCTTGCTAGCGTAAGGGGCCGGGTTAGGTGTAGCGCAGTCGCTCTCGGACTGTAGCAGTTATCATGCGGGGGCATGGCGGGTGCGTAGAGTCTTGTTGCGGATATTTTCCGCTACGGCTTCTTCTGCCGTCCTGATGCTCCCCGCCGAGGCGCAAGAGCGGGCGTCTCAGCCTGGCCAGCTTCCGCCGGTAACCATCACCGCTTCCGACCCAACGCCCAAGCGGGCCGCTCGGTCGAAACCATCGCAAAATCGTGGTGCGCCGAACAGGACCGCCATTCGCTCGAATCAGCCGGTTACCGCGGGCACCAGCGGCGTGACGGCTGGTACTTCATCCGATGGCGCTGCTGCCTTGCAGCCCACCGCCGCCAGCGCCGTGCGCATCAGCGGCGCGGAAGTGAATGCCGTTCCGTTTCTGCGGCCCGGCGAGGCGCTGGAGGCCGTGCCCGGGCTGATTGTCACCCAGCATTCCGGAGAGGGCAAAGCCAACCAGTATTTTTTGCGCGGCTTCAACCTCGACCACGGGACTGATCTGTCCATCAAGGTCGACGGCATGCCCGTCAACATGCCGACGCATGGCCACGGACAGGGCTACGCCGATATCAACTTTCTGATCCCTGAGCTGATCCAGTCGCTCAATGTCCGCAAGGGGCCGTACTTCGCAGATGTCGGCGACTTCAGCTCCGCGGGCTCGGTCGAAATCGACTACCTCACCAAACTGCCGAAAAACCTGGCCGAGCTCACAATTGGCAGCTTCGGGTATCGGCGCGGGGTGGCCGCCGGTTCAGTCGCGGTCGGCGCGGGTACGCTGCTCTCCGCCATCGAAGTCGTGAAGTACAACGGTCCATGGGACGTGCCGGACGATGTGCGCAAGATCAACGGCGTCATGCGCTACAGCCAGGGTACCGCGACCGACGGATTGACGCTGACCGCCATGGCCTATTCCAACGCCTGGAATTCGACCGACCAGGTGGCGCAGCGCGCCATCGACCAGGGCGTGATCGGCCGCTTCGGTACGCTCGATCCGACCGACGGCGGTGTGGCCAGCCGCTTCAGCCTGTCCGGCAATTTTGCGCATTCGAGCGAATACGGGCAGACCAAGATCAACGCCTATGTCGTCCGATCCAACTTGCAGCTCTACAACAATTTCACCTATTTCCTCGACGACCCCGTCAATGGCGACCAGTTCAACCAGCTCGACAGCCGTACCCTCGGCGGCTTCGACGCACGGCACGCCTTCGATTGGCGCCTCGGCGGGCTTGAGACGCAGACGCGCGTCGGCCTGCAAAGCCGTTATGACGATATCCATGTCGGCCTGTTCAAGACGCAGCAGCGAGGCTGGCTTTCGACCGTGCGCGAGGACCGCGTAAGGGAAGGCAATGTCGGCGTCTGGATGGACAGCACCACACGCTGGACAGACTGGCTGCGTACCACTGTCGGCATTCGCGAGGATGTCTTTGCCGGCAGCGTTCTGAGCGACACGCCTGAAAACTCCGGCAATGCGCAGGCTTCGATTGCGAGCCCGAAGGCCGGTATCGTGCTTGGACCCTGGTACAAGACGGAGTTTTACGGCAATGCCGGCTACGGCCTGCACTCCAACGACATCCGCGGCGCGACGATCACGGTCGATCCGATCGACAAGGTAACGCCGCAGGATCGCGTGCCGCTGTTGGTGCGGTCGAAGGGCGCCGAGATCGGAATCCGTACCAAGGCGGTTGAAGGACTCACAAGCTCGGTCGCGGTCTTTATGCTCGATTTCGATTCCGAATTGCTGTTCGTCGGCGATGCCGGCACCACCGAGGCCAGCCGGCCGAGCCGCAGGGTCGGCGTGGAGTGGACCAACAAGTACAAGCCGGTGCCGTGGCTGACGTTCGATCTGGATGTTGCGTACACCCGCGCCCGCTTTACCGATTTCGATGTCGCGGGCGATCGCATCCCCGGTGCGCCGGCCTGGATTGCGAGTGGTGCCGTCACCTTCGGCAATGAAACCGGCTGGTTCGGCGCGCTGAAGGGGCGCTATTTCGGCCCGCGTCCGCTGGTCGAGGACGACAGCGTGCGTTCGCTGTCATCGCTGATCTTCAATGCGCGGGCCGGTTATCGGTTCGACAGCGGCATACGCCTGCAGCTCGACGTGCTCAATCTGTTCAACGCGAAGACCAACCAGATCGAGTATTATTATCTGTCGCGGTTGCCGGGCGAGCCGATCGACGGTGTTGCCGATCGTCATGTGCATCCCGCAGAGCCGCTCGCGGTGCGGCTGACGTTGGCGGGGAGATTTTAGAACTTACGCCGCCTCGACCACCTTGTTGCGCGGACGGGCGCGGCGTTGCGGCGGGCGGACCGGGACAAATTCGACGGCGAGGAAATGCTCCGACACGGTCACGCGTTCGACCATGGTCGTTTGCACGGTGACCTCGGTCGCTACCGCGACCTCGATCACTTCTTCAGCCGAAACCGGAAGCGGCGCCGCTTCGTCAATCTCTTGAGGAACAAGCGACGGCGACTCGACCTCTGGAAACACACCGAATTCGCCCGCTACCTCCTGGAGCGGCTTCTGCTTGTCGGCCCAATGCAGGGCCAGATAGTCGAAGCCGTGCACGATGGTGGGTTTGACGACTTCGAAATAGGGCGAGATATCGAAATCGCGCGGCATGTAGAGCGACGAATCGCGAATGTGGAGAATCTCGCGCCGGGCCTTTCGCGAGGCGGCGCGCGTGATCTTGGGCAGGATCGGGTAACGCACGGCGTCGAACGCCTGCGCGATCAGGGCCGAGCAGATGATCTTGGTGGGATCGCCTGAACCGAACGCGATCAAGCGCCGCCGCCAGCGCTGCGGCACCGGCAGCGGGAAGAGATATCGCGCCAGGTCGACGATGTTCTTGGTGTCGTAGCCGAAGCCGATCCGGTTGATGGCGTAGCGGCACACCGTGACGCGGTCCTCATAGGACAGTCCGACGGGTCGGCAGAGGCGGGTGTGATAGGGATAATATTTCGACAGCGGCGCCGAGGTCACGCCTTCGCCGATATTGGCCTCGATCAGGACGTGAGGTTCGCCGTCCGGTTCCGTCGCGCCGTCGATCGGGCCGACATAGAGCGCGGCGTGCGACCAGGTCGATTGCGTGAGGTATTTGATGATGCCCGAAATGCGGTTGTTGCCTTCGACCAGCAACACGTCGCCGGGCTCGATGACGCCGCGCAGATGCTCGGGATCACTGGGCGTGAACGGTTCATAGCCCGGGACTTCCTTCTGCAGGTAGCCCGCAATCAACTGGCCGATCGTATCGAGCATTACGCCCATGAAATCCCCCCGCGGTTCTTTGACCGCTTTTATGTTCCATTAGCATGGTCGCAAGCCGTTTCAATTTAGTTCATGCGTGAAGCGGGTCAATCATGATTGATTTACCATGAGTGTTGCTGCGCACGGTGAGATGCGGCACAGTTCGCTAGCTGTTCTCTTTGCTTCAAGGCCCCGGAAACCATGACATGACAATGACCCGCCGCGATTTCCTCTCGGCGTCCGCTGGCCTGGCGGTGATGCCGGTTTTCGGTGGGCGGGCAGGGGCCGCGCCGCTGCCCCGCGAGGCTGACATTGTCGTGATCGGCGCCGGCGCCGCTGGCATTGCTGCGGCGCGGCGGATCATGGCGGCGAACCGCAAGGTGATCGTGGTGGAAGCAGCAAGCCAGATCGGCGGCCGCTGCCAGACCGATACCACCACCTTCGAGGTGCCGTTCGATCGCGGCGCGCGCTGGATGCACAATCCCGAAACCAACCCGATGATCAAGCTCGCGCGATCCGCCGGGCTCGAGATCGTCACCGCGCCGTCGGGCCAGAAAATCCGCATCGGCCGCCGCAACGCCCGGGCCGGCGAGACCGAGGAGTTTCTTGCAGCTTTGGTGCGCGCCAACCGCGCCATCGACGAGGCTTCGCGCCGGCTCGACGTCTCCTGCGCCTCGGCGCTGCCGAAAGACCTCGGCGACTGGGCGGGCACCGCCGAATTCGTGCTCGGCGCCAATTTCGCCGGCAAGGACCTGAAGGATATTTCTGTTGTCGACAAGGTCCGCGCGCAGGATCGCAACACCGCGATCGCGTGCCGTCAGGGGCTGGGGACGCTGATCACGAAGCTCGGCGAGCAGGTGCCGTTGGCGCTGTCGACGCCGGCGAACCGGATTTCCTGGGGCAGCCGCGACGTTGCGGTGGAAACGCCTTCGGGCAAGATTGTCGCGCGCGCCGCCGTCGTGACGGTTTCGAGCAACGTGCTGGCGGCGGGCAACATCAAATTCACGCCCGACATTCCCAAACGCACGCTGGATGCCGCCGCCAAACTGAGCCTCGGCAGCTTTGACCGCATCGCGCTGCAAATGCCGGGCAATCCGCTCGGGCTCGCCCGCGACGACATCATCATCGAGCAGAGCAATTCGACGCGCACCGCCTTGCTGTACGCCAATATGGGGTCGTCATCGCTGTGTTCGATCGACGTCGCCGGCTCGTTCGGCCGCGATCTCTCCGCGCAGGGCGAAAAGGCCATGATCGCATTTGCGGTGGAGTGGTTGACCAAGCTGTACGGCAGCGAGGTTGCCGCGGCGGTGAAGAAATCGAGCGCGACGCGCTGGAACGCCGCGCCGTTCGCGCTCGGTGCGATGTCCGCGGCCGGGCCGGGCGCGCAGGCTTCGCGAAAGGTTTTGGCCGAGCCGTTCGGCTGCATGTATCTCGCTGGCGAAGCCACGCATGAGACACTGTGGGGCACGATCGACGGCGCCTGGGAAAGCGGCGAGCGCGCCGCCGAAGCGGCGTTGCGCAGGATCGGCGCGTTGAGAGATACCGAACCGGCGGCGCCGCCACCGAAGCAGCGTCAGCGCGCGCCACAGCCAAAGGCGGCAATGCCATCCTCGCAGTTCAACTGATGGCGCGGCCGAAGGCGCTGATCTCGTGGTCGAGCGGCAAGGACAGCGCCTTTGCGCTGCACGAAGTGCGGCGCGCGGGCGAATTCGATGTGGTGGGCGCGCTGACGACAGTGACGGAGACGTTCGGCCGCGTTTCGATCCACGGCGTGCGGCAGGAGATCCTGCAGGCGCAATGCGAAGCCGCAGGCCTGCCACAACGGATCGTGCCGATCCCCTATCCCTGCCCGAACGAGATCTATGAGGCCCGCATGGGCGAGGCGGTCGCGCAGGCGGTCGCTGACGGCGTCACGCACATGATTTTCGGCGATCTGTACTTGCGGGATATCCGCGCCTATCGCGAAGCGAAACTCGCAGGCACTGGCATCACGCCGATCTTTCCGCTCTGGGACCGGCCGACGCCCGAACTGGCGCTGGCTATGATGGCGAGCGGGCTGGAAGCCTACCTTGCAACCGTCGACATGAAGAAACTTTCGGCGGAATTCGCGGGCCGCAAATTCGATGCGAAGCTGTTGGCGGACCTGCCCGGCAGCGTCGATCCCTGCGGCGAGAACGGCGAGTTTCACACCTGCGTGGTGGCGGGGCCGATGTTTTCACATCGACTTTCCGTCAGCATTGGCGAGCGTGTCGAGCGCGATGGCTACGCCTATTGCGATCTGGTGCTGGAATAAATGTCGTCCCGGCGAAGGCCGGGACCCATACCGCGTGATCTCACGATAAAGCAAAAGTAGCAGATACCTTCCGCCAAACTGCGGCCGCGGCGTATGGGTCCCGGCCTTCGCCGGGACGACGATGCATACTGAATCGCGCTGCAACTACCGCAGCACGCCATCCAGCGCCGGCAGGCCGGCGATGACGGCCATCGCGATCAGTGCGTAGCAGATCGCGCGGAACAATGACTCGCTGGCTCGGCCGAACAAGGAGGCGCCGAGCCAGACGCCGATGCCGTAGACGGGCCCGACCACCAGTGAGAACTTGATCGCATCCATCGTGATCAGCCCGGTCAGGCTGTAGCTGACGACCGAGAAGAAATCCGACGCGCCGAAGAACAGCAGGATGTTCGCCCGTGCGATGTTGGAGGCGATCGGCCGGCCGAGCCAATAGCCGACGATCGGCGGCCCGCCGGTCTGCGCCAGCCCGCTGCAAAAGCCGGATACGCCGCCGATACCGACGGCAATCGCGGCGTGGTCCTTGCCCCGGTAGCGCCAGCCGGAAAGCAGCAGCAAGAGCAGCGCAAGCACGAAGGCGGAAATGATCCAGCGTGTGGTGACCGGCTCGAGCCGGCTCAGGAAATAGGTTCCAATGGGAACGCCGATCAAGGCGCCGAGCACCATCACACCCGTCGCCCTGCGGTCGGCCTGTTTCCACGCATTCGGGACCAGCGGCGCGGCCGCGATGAAATCGATGATCAGCAGCAGCGCCGCTACCAGCTGCGGCGCCGCCATGCTGCTCGCCAGCGGCATGAAAATCAGCGCGGAGCCAAAGCCGGAAAAGCCGCGCGCCAAGCCGGACACGAACGCAATCGCGCAGATCGCGATCGCGGCGGTGAGGCTGACGCTGGCGGGGATCAGGCCTTCGAGGCTCATGTTCTGTTTCTAGAACGTGTTTTTGGGCGTGATGTCCGAACCGCTCACGCCGTTCGGTATCATGCGCGCAACGTGCCGCCGGTCTTCTTGGTTACCTCGGCCACGATCTTCGCCGCCACCGCGTCGATCTCCTGGTCGGTGAGCGTCTTTTCGCGCGGCTGGATGGTCACGGCGATCGCGACCGACTTCTTGGCTTCATCGATGCCCTTGCCCTCGTAGACGTCGAACACGGTCACGCCCGTGATCAGCTTCTTGTCGACACCCTGCGCGGCGCGCACGATATCGCCCGCCTTGACGGCGCGGTCGACGATGAAGGCAAAATCGCGCGACACCGGCTGGAACGCGGAGAGTTCCAGCACCGGCTTGGCGCGGGTCGGCTTCTGCTTGGCGTCGGGAACGCGGTCGAGGATCACTTCGAACGCGATCAGCGGGCCGTCGGCGCCGAGCGCCTCCAGCGTGCGCGGATGCAGCTCGCCGAAATAACCCAGCACGTTTTGCGGACCGATCTGGATGGTGCCGGAGCGCCCCGGATGCAGCCAGCTTGCGCCGCCCGGTACGATCTGCAGCGCCTGCATCGGCGCGCCCGCGGCCGCGAGCACCGCAAACGCGTCGGCCTTGGCGTCGAGCGCATCGGCCTCCGCCGAGCCGGACCAGTGCCGCCCCATGCCCTTTGCCGAGGCAAAGCCGTGTCGCATGCCCGAAGCCGCGACCAGCTGGTCTTCCGGCTTGTCACCCTTGAACACCTGGCCGACCTCGAACAGCGCGACATCGGACGAGCCGCGATTGGCATTGGCCTGGGCCGCGGCGATCAGGCCGGGCAGCAGGCTCGGCCGCATGTCGGAGAGGTCTGACGCAATCGGATTGGCGAGCGCGAGCTCGGCCTGTCCGCCGCCGAACAATTCGGCGGCCGGCTTTGCAATGAACGACCATGTCACGGCCTCGACCATGCCGCGGGCGGCCAGCGCGCGCTTGGCGCGGCGGGTGCGCAGCTGGATCGTGGTGAGTACCGGCTTGCGCGGCGCGTCACCACGCTCGAACGGCGTCATCGGCACCTTGTCGACGCCGACGATGCGCACGATCTCCTCGACGATATCGGCCTTGCCTCCGATATCCGTACGCCAGGAGGGCACCGCGATCTTCACGACCGGACCGCTGCCGGCCACCATGAAGCCGAGATGGCTGAGAATGCGCTTCATCTCGACCAGCGGCACTTCGATCGCGGCGAGGCGCTTGACCTCGCTCAGCGGGAAATCGATCACGCGATCTTCGCCGAAGGGGTTGCCGACGACGACGTTCTCCGACGGCGTGCCGCCGCACAGTTCCATCACCATTTTGGTCGCGAGCTCGAGTCCGGGCACCATGAACGCCGGATCGACGCCGCGCTCGAAGCGATAGCGCGCGTCCGAATTGACGCCGAGCTTGCGGCCGGTCTGGGCGATGTTGATAGCGTTCCACAGCGCGGATTCGATCAGCACGTCGGTGGTGTTCTCGTCGCAGCCGGAGGCTTCGCCGCCCATGATGCCGGCCAGCGACTCCACGCCATGCTCGTCCGCGATCACGCAGATGCCGGGATCGAGCGGGTAGGTGCGGCCGTCGAGCGCCAGCAGGCTCTCGCCGTCGCGCGCGCGGCGCACGGTGAGATTACCCGTCACCTTTTTGGCGTCGAACACATGCAGCGGCCGGGCGCGGTCGTAGGTCATGAAGTTGGTGATATCGACCAGCGCGTTGATCGGACGCAGTCCGATCGAGGTCAGCCGCTTCTGCAGCCATTCCGGCGACGGGCCGTTCTTGACGCCGCGCACCAGCCGCAGCGCAAAGCCCGGGCACAGCGTGGCGTCGTCCACCTTCACCGTCACCGGGCACGGGAACTCGCCCTTGATCGGGCGGATACCGGGATCCTTGAACTTGCCCATGTCGGCGGCGGAAAGATCGCGGGCGATGCCGTGCACGCCGGTGCAATCCTGCCGGTTCGGCGTCAGGTTGATCTCGATCACGGGATCGCCGAGCCCGGCCCATTGCGCGTAGGGCGCACCGACGGGCGCATCGGCCGGCAGCTCCATGATGCCGTCATGGTCTTCGGAAATCTGCAGCTCGGCCGCCGAGCACAGCATGCCGCGGCTCTCGACGCCTCTGATGGTGCCGACGCCGAGCGTGATGTTCTTGCCGGGAATGAAGGTGCCGGGCGGCGAGAACACGCTGATCAGGCCGGCGCGCGCGTTCGGCGCGCCGCAAACCACCTGCACCGGTGCGCCACCGTCGCCGGTGTCGACCATGCAGACCCGCAGGCGATCCGCGTTCGGATGCTGTTCGGCCGAAATCACCCGCGCAATCGAGAACGGTGAAAGCGCCTTGGCCTTGTCCTCGATCTGCTCGACCTCAAGCCCGATCATGGTGAGCTTGTCGGCGAGCTTTTCCAGCGGCTCGTCGGTGTCGAGATGTTCCTTCAGCCAGGAGAGCGTGAATTTCATGACGGTTGCTTTTCTTGCTCCCTCTCCCGCTTGCGGGTCGAGACGAGCGGAGCTCGCTCTTTGAGGGTCAGGGTGGGGGCTCTCTCCGCGACGGCGGCGGCAATTGTTTCAAGGACGCCTGCGCGATTCGTCATCACGTCGTGATTGCTGAAGCGAAGTACCTTGAAGCCTCTGGTTTCAATCACGGACGCTCGAACGGCATCAGTCTGCTCGGCTTGATCTGAAAAACCGTCGAGCTCGATCACCAGTTTCGCGGCATGGCAGGCGAAGTCGGCGATGTAGTTTTTGATCGGCACCTGGCGCCGGAAGCCGATGCCGTTCAGCTTGTGATCGCGGAGTTCAGACCAGAGGATGCGTTCAGCATCGGTGGAATTCTTTCGGAGTTCGCGCGCGTGCGTGCGGAGCTTCTTCGAGACGTTCCAGGCAGGAGCTTCCGGATCAACCATGGATACCTCCGGTGTGGAGAGACCCCCACCCCAACCCTCCCCCGCAAGCGGGAGAGGGAGTCCGACCTGTCGTGCGGATGGAATGAAAGCTATTTACCCCAAGCGCGGTCCGTTCCCTCTCCCGCTCTTGCGGGGGAGGGTTAGGGTGGGGGCTCTCTCCGCAACGGTGGTCTCGGAGGTTCACGTGCTCAAGCCTCCCGCCAGCGTCGGGATGTCGAGGGGCTTGAAGCCGTAATGGTTGAGCCAGCGCACGTCGCTGTCGAACAGCTGCCGCAGATCCGACATGCCATACTTGAGCATCGCGATGCGATCGATGCCCATGCCCCAGGCAAAGCCCTGATAGACGTCGGGATCGATGCCGCAGGCGCGCAGCACGTTCGGATGCACCATGCCGCAGCCGAGAATCTCCAGCCAATCCTCGCCTTCGCCGAAGCGGATTTCACCCTTGTCGCGCCGGCACTGGATGTCGACCTCGAGCGAGGGCTCCGTGAACGGGAAGAACGACGGGCGGAACCGCATGTTGATGTGGTCGACCTCGAAGAACGCCTTGCAGAATTCGTGCAGGATCCATTTGAGGTGGCCGAGATGCGAGCCCTTGTCGATGACGAGGCCTTCGACCTGATGGAACTGCGGCGTATGCGTCGCGTCGGAATCGATGCGATAGGTGCGGCCCGGGCAGACCACGCGGATCGGCGGCTTCTGATTCAGCATGGTGCGCACCTGCACCGGCGAGGTGTGGGTGCGGAGCAGCATGCGCGAATTGTCCTGCTTCGGATTGAAGAAGAACGTGTCGTGCATCTCCCGCGCCGGATGGCCTTCGGGGAAATTCAATTTGGTGAAGTTGTAGTCGTCGGTCTCGATATCGGGACCTTCGGCGATCGAAAATCCCATGTCGGCGAAGATGACGTTGACCTCTTCGAACACCTGGCTCAGCGGATGGATGCGGCCCTGTTCGGCAACCGCGTCGCGCAGCGGCAGCGTGACGTCGATGGTCTCGGAAGCGAGGCGGGCGTCGAGGGCGGCCGATTTCAGGATATCGCGGCGCGCGGTCAGCGCCTGCGTGACCTTGTCCTTGGCGACGTTGATCGCGGCGCCCTGGGTCTTGCGCTCGTCCGGCGACATTTTGCCGAGCGTTGCCAGCAGCGCCGAGATCGATCCCTTCTTGCCGAGTGCGGCAACGCGCACCGCTTCGAGCGCGGCTTCGTCGGCGGCGGTAGCGATATCGGTGAGGATGGTCTGTTCGAGTGTGGTGAGGTCGGACACGTTCAAATCTCTTTCGCAAAAGGCCGCCGGTTGTCGCCGCTCCCGGGCTAAAACGTCAAGCAAAAAGCCCGTAACTGAAGCAGGCGGCTTTTGAACCCTCGATCCCGTACGCTCTACTCACGGTGAGTTCGAGAAGGAGCAATTGATGCGTTTTGGACCTGGGGTGGCCGTTCTGGCCCTCGTTCTGTCGTTTGCCGCACCCGCCGCCGCCGAGGACTGTCCGGCGAAGTCGAGGGACGATGTCTTGATCGCGATGAAGGCGGCGAGCTGCAACCGTGCCATGCAAATCGCCTCGGCCTGCTCAGGCGGGGCCACCGGCGACGTTGGCCTCACCGACGCCGTTGAAGAAAGATGCGAGGGCGACTTCCTCGCCCGCCTCAAGCGGCCGCAGAAAAAGGCCTATCAGCACGAAAAGGATGCCTGCGACCGCAAGTACAGCGGTGAGGAGGGCACCATGTATATTTCGTTCGCGGCGTTCTGCCGGGCGAAGGTCGCCCAGCGTTACTCGCAGCGTGCGCTGAAGGCCGCGAGCCCTGCACCGGCCCGTTAACGCTTGAAGTCAGCGCACTAAGCCAACACCCGGGCCTCAGGCTGCGAGCGCAGCCTTGGCCTTTTCAGCGATCGCCTGGAACGCCGCCGGCTCGGTGATGGCGAGATCCGACAGCACCTTGCGGTCCACCGTGATGCCCGACTTCGAGAGGCCGTTGATAAAGACGCTGTAGGTCATGCCGAAGGGGCGGACCGCGGCATTGATGCGCTGGATCCAGAGCGCGCGGAACGTGCGCTTCTTGCGCTTGCGGTCACGGAAGGCATATTGCCCGGCCTTTTCGACCGCGGCCTTGGCGGCGCGGATGGTGTTCTTGCGGCGGCCGGAAAAGCCCTTGGCGGCCTTGTAGACTTTCTTGTGCTTGGCGTGAGAGGTCACACCGCGTTTGACGCGAGACATGACTGCTATCCTTAAAATCTGAAATCAGGTGACGGATTGCCGCGCGCACGCGGCCGGCTAAATCGGAAACGCGAGCGCGATCAGGCGTTCGGCAAGAAGTACTTCTTGACGTTGTCGCCGTCGGTCTTGAACAGCACGCGTGTGCCGCGGAGCTGACGAATCTGCTTCTTCGTCCGCTTGATCATGCCGTGGCGCTTGCCGCGCTGGGCGTGCATCACTTTGCCGGTGGCAGTCACCTTGAAGCGCTTTTTAGCGCCTGACTTGGTCTTCAGCTTGGGCATTTGGCTCTCCTATGGCCACAAGAAAACGCGCCCCGAGGGGCGCTTTTGCGGCTTAAAATGCTCGTTAGAGCGTTGAAAGTGCTCAGGTTTTTTCGAAAACGAAACCACCCGCACGGGGTCATCGACACGGCAGCCCTTAATCAGCCGGGCGATGAAGGCTGGGCTTATGGCAGACCAGACGCATGTTTGCAACGTTGAACCGGTAAACCCTGTGCTGTGACGTAGTCGTTGATGTGATCCCAGTCTCAGCCGAAACAGGACCAAAATGACCAGATTTCATCGTTCCATTTCCCGCTCCCCCGCCTTTTCCCACTTCTCGGCCCTGCGCTGGCTCCCCGTGTTTACGGCGCTTGCCGTGACCGTGGTGCCCTCCACCGCCGACGCGGCCAGAGCCTCAGGCGCCTACAACGGCACCTGGAACGTGGTGTTCGCCACCACGCGGGGTAATTGCAGTTCCGGCTACAGCGTCCCGTTCCAGGTGATGGGAACCCGGGTGTCATCGGCAGGCGGGGGCAGGGTCTCCGGCTCGGTCAGCCGTGGCGGCGCGGTTGCCGTCAACGTGTCGGTTGGCGCATCCAAGGCCAGCGGCGGCGGCCGGCTCGCCGGCACCAGCGGCGCCGGCTCATGGAGCGGCATCATCACCGGCGATCGCTGCAGCGGCACCTGGCAGGCCACCCGCAGCTGATTTTTGCCGTATCCGCCGCATTGGCTGTAGCTTGACGACACGCGCGAAAGACGCGGTTCGATCAAGGGGCACCTGATGCTGGGAGTCGGTATTCTGGGCGCCGGATTTTTCGGCGCCTTTCATGCGCGCGCGATTGCGGCCGTTCCGGATATCAGCGTCGTCGCGGTGTGCGCGGAGGAACTGGCGCTCGCCGAAGTTTTCGCCGCGGAACATGGCGGCAAGCCATATGGCGACTGGCGCGCGATGCTGGGTGACAAGTCGGTCGATGCCGTCGCGATCACGGCCCCGCATCACCTGCATTGCGAGCTGGCGGTGGCCGCGCTGCAGGCCGGCAAGCATGTGTTGCTGGAAAAGCCGATGGCGCTGTCCGTCGCCGAATCCAGCCGCATCATTGCGGCCGCTGAAACCGGCCGTCGCAAATTGATGGTCGGGCAGATCATGCATTTCGTGTGGCCCTGCCTCGTCGTCGCGCGCCAGATCCTGGATCGCGGTGAACTCGGCAAGCCCGTGACGGGGTCGAGTTCGCTGCAGAAAATCTGGATGGAGCAGAACCGCCGTGGCTGGCACCTTGATCCCTTAACCGGCGGCGGCATGCTGATGACCGCCGGGATCCATGCGCTGGACCATCTGATCTGGCTGATGAATGGCCGGGTCGGGTCGGTTTCGGCCGCGGTCGGCACGTCGTTTCACGATCAAAAAGCCGATGACAGCGCCATGATGCTGCTGCGCTTTACCGACGGCCGGTTCGCCCAGGCGGCCAGCATCGGCTTCCGGGACGGCGGCGGAACCTTCGATCTCGACCTCGTCTGCGAGCGCGGCACGCTGCGGATCGATTTAGATCGCGGGGTCGCCATCGGACAGAATGGAAAGTGGACGGACGTTCCGAACTCCCATGATCCCGCGTGGATGCAGAACGCCGTCGTCAGGGAATGGCAGGCGATGGCGGCGGCGATCGTTCATGACACGGATGTGCCGGTTACCGGCGACTACGGGCGGCACATCATTGCGTGCATCGATGCCGCCATGATTTCGGCCCGCGAACGCCGGGACGTCGAGGTTTCGGCGTGACGCCAAGGGCCTCGGCCATGCAAATGAAAACGCCCCCGGAGCAACTCCAAGGGCGTGTCACACTATTGATCTACAAATACGAACGACGCGTTTCGCTGGTTAGCGCGGCGCCAGTACCATCACGACCTGGCGGCCTTCGAATCGCGCGTCCTGCTCGACCTTGGCGAATTCGGCGACGTCGGCCTTGACCTTGTCCAGCAGCTTGGTGCCGATCTCCTGGTGGGCCATTTCGCGGCCGCGGTAGCGAAGGGTGATTTTGACCTTGTCGCCTTCCTCGAAGAACCGCTGCATCGCGCGCATCTTCACGTCGTAATCGTGATCGTCGATCATCGGCCGCAGCTTGATCTCCTTGATCTCGACGACCTTCTGCTTCTTGCGGGCTTCGGCGGCTTTCTTCTGCGCGGAATATTTGAACTTCCCGTAGTCCATGATTTTGCAAACGGGAGGATTATTGTTCGGCGAAATCTCGACAAGATCCATGCCCGCTTCAAGGGCCATCTTGACGGCCAGCACGGTTTCGACGGTGCCGTGGTTGAGGCCGTTCTGATCGATCAGCTGGATCTGCGCGTTGCGGATTTCATCATTGGTGCGCGGCCCGTCTTTGGCTGCAGCGGGCGGGGCTCTGTTGGGACGGCGAATGGGTAATTCTCCAATGCTGTGAAGGAAGGCTATATTTTGAAGCAATACGCGGCGCTGAGCAAGCGAACTCGCCATCTGCGCTCGAAAACCGTCAAATGCGAGGCATTTTGGTCACGCCCGGCAAATATAGCGCAACGGCACGTTCCGCAAGGACAGCCCCGATATTGCCTGTGCGTTTGCCGGCGTTGACCGGTGGTTGACCCAAGAGGTGGGCTCGCCGACAAAGCAGCGGGCAAGAGTAGTGAATCCATGACCAATTCAGCGGTAAACGATCAGGAACCGGCCTTCATCGAGGTGGGTAGCGGCGATGGCCAGCGCAAAATCGCGGTGCGGGCCCGGGCCGGAGGTACTCCCGGCCTGATCTGGCTGGGTGGTTTCAACTCCGACATGAAGGGCACCAAGGCGCTGGCGCTGGATGCCTGGGCCGCCGAACAGGGCCGTGCCTGCGTCCGGTTCGACTATTCCGGCCATGGCGAATCCGGCGGCGCCTTCATCGACGGCACCATCGGGCGCTGGCTGGAGGAGAGCGTTGCCGTGTTCGCGCGGTTTTGTCGCGGCCCCCAGGTCGTGATCGGCTCGTCGATGGGGGGCTGGATGGCGCTGCTGCTGGCGCGCGAGATCGCAAAGCGGGAAGCGAGCCTGGCGGCATCGCAGGCGAGCCAGGCATCGCAAGCGAGCCTGGCGGGACTGGTGCTGATCGCTCCGGCGCCTGATTTCACCGAGCAGTTGATGTGGAATCACTTTACGCCCGAAATTCAGCAGGAGATCCAGACCAAGGGTGTCTGGATGCGGCCGTCGCCCTATGGCGATGGCGCGCCCTACCCGATCACGCGCGCGCTGATCGAGGACGGCCGCAACCACCTTCTGCTCGGCAGCGCCATCGAGGTCGGTTGCCCCGTCCGCATCCTGCAGGGCGCGCAGGACCCTGACGTGCCGTGGCAGCACGCGTTCGCATTGGCGCACCGGCTGCCGAGCGAGGATGTGGTGCTGACCATGATCCAGGACGGCGATCACCGCCTGTCGCGGCCGCAGGACATCGCGCGGATCATCGCCGCCGTGGCGGAGATCGGGTAAGTTCCTTCTTCCCTTCTCCACAAGGGGAGAAAGGAAGGAAAACGCCGCAACGGGAAAGGAAACGCCATGAACACATCGGAGCTGCTGCGCGCGTTCTGCGACGGCGTCGAACAGCACAATGGCAAGGCGTTCGCCGAATTGTTCACCGAAGACGGCGTCTATCACGACGTGTTCTACGGCGCCTTCGCCGGCCGCGCCAAAATCGCCGAGTTGATCGACGACTGGTTCTATCGCACGGCCACCGACTTTCGCTGGGACATGCACAGCCCGGTCAGCGACGGCCAGACGCTCTATGCGCGCTACACGTTCAGCTACCGCTCGACGCTGCCGGAGGCCGAGGGCGCGCGGGCGATGTTCGAGGGCGTTTCGATCATGCGGCTGCGCGATGGCAAGATTCTCGAATACCACGAGGTCGCCAACACCGCGCCGGCTTTTGTCCAACTGAATTTTGCGCCCGAGCGGATCGCCAAGATCGTCGCCAAGCAGGGCGCCGCGCTGAAGGCGCGGCCCGAGATGGCGCGGCATTTGGCGGAATAGCCGTCATTCCGGGGCGCGCGAAGCGCGAACCCGGAATCCAGAAGTTGTGGCGCGAGATTCCGGGTTCGATGCTGCGCATCGCCCCGGAATGACGCAGAGGGCCTCACGGCGGCGGCACGTTCGTCATCGGCTTCTTCTGCGCCAGTGCGGCGACCGTCGACGTGCCGATCGGGCCTTTTTCGTCATAGAGCCAGCACTCGCCGATGGCGACGCCGTCGCTGGCGTGATGGTTGACGACGTCAAAGCCGATCCATCGCGTCACCGGCAGGCGGTGCAGATACAATGTGACGTCGCTGTTGATGTAGCCGAGGCCCTTATCGCCCGCATTGGCAAACGGGCTCGCGAAATCCGCGCCCGTCGCGACATGGACGAAGGGTGACATCGGCACGCCCTCGACCAACTCACGGACCTCGCTCATCCACAACCGCCGGGGGCCGAGCGAGCCCATGTGGCCTGTGATCGGCCTGGTCGTCCATTTGCCGTTCATGCCGAGCTTTGGGTCGGTCGGCGCCGGGATTGCTTCGGGCAGTGGCGCGTCCCAGTTCGACGGTGACCAGACATTGCCCGGCGCATTTTCCGTCCGGCGCAACAACTGGCAGGAAGCGCGCGCCATGCGGGTGGTGCCGGAGAAAAACTCGGCTTCCACCACCTTGATCCGCAGCCCCTCGCGGATCAGCCGCGTGGTGACTTCCACAGGTGTGTGGATGTCCGGCAGCCGGAACATATCGACCGTCAGCCGTGCCGGCACGAATTCGTCGGAGCCGTGACGCTCCTCGATCACGTGGGCCAACAGACCGACGACGACGCGACCGTGCATCGAGCTCGGGTCCCACGGACCGTTCGAGACCGGATTGGGGATGAAGGCGTCGCCGTTTTTGGCAAAGAATGGCTGATTTGTCATGGCCGGCGAACATGACGGAAACCGCGCGATAAAATCAAGCGGGCAGGGCGCAATCCATCCATTCCGCGCGAACAGTCGCGTCGGTCTCGCCGGCTGCCGCGTGGCTCGCCAGTGCGGCAAAGGTCTCAGGCGCCATCAGCTGCGACAGCGCCCAGGCCGCTGCGCCCCGCACCAGCGCGCTTTCGTCGTCAAGCAATCGTTCGGCCTCATGCGCCAGTGATGCATCGCCGGAGTTGCCGACCGCAATCAGCACATTGCGAATGAAGCGGTCGCGGCCGATACGCTTGACCGGCGATTTCGCAAACAGCGCGCGAAACGCGCCATCGTCGAGCCGGGCCAATTCCGAAAGTGCCGGCGCACGCAACGCCGCGCGGGCGGCGAGTCTTGTTTCGCGCCCTTGTTGGGCGAACTTGTTCCACGGGCATATGGCGAGGCAATCGTCGCAGCCATAGATGCGGTTGCCGATCGCCTTGCGGAATTCGCGCGGGATCGGGCCTTTGTTTTCGATCGTGAGATAGGAAATGCAGCGGCGCGCATCGAGCTTGTAGGGCGCCGGGAATGCCGCGGTCGGGCAGATGTCCTGGCACGCGCGGCAGGAGCCGCAATGGTCCGCGTCCGCCGTATCGCGCGGCAGGTCGGAGGCGGTGTAGATCGCGCCGAGAAACAGCCATGATCCAAACTCGCGCGACACCAGATTGGTGTGCTTGCCCTGCCAGCCCAATCCAGCCGCCTGCGCCAACGGCTTTTCCATCACGGCCGCGGTATCGACGAACACTTTGACTTCGTCGCCCGACATCGCGACCAGCCATCGCGCGAGCGCCTTGAGGCGCTTCTTGATCAAATCGTGATAGTCGTCACCTTGCGCATAGACCGAGATCGCACCGCGCGTGCGCTTTTCGAGAATGTGCAGCGGATTTTCATCCGGCCCGTAATTGACGCCGAGCATGATCACCGAGCGCACGCCGGGCCACAACACGCGCGGATCGGTGCGGCGCTCGGGGCTGGCGGCGAGCCAGTCCATGTCGCCATGGGCGCCGGTCTGGAGGAATTCGCGAAAATGCATGCCGGCCTGCGCGATCGCTTCGGGACCGGTGACGCCGATGCCATCGAAGCCGAGCGCGCGCGCTTCATGCGCCAGCGCGGCCTTGAGGTCTTCGCCGGAGAGTTTGGCCTGGTTCAGAAGTCGAGGTCCACGTAGCTCTGCGACGCCGGCACGCCGGCCAGCCATTCGCTCAGCAACGGGCGGAACGACGGGCGGGATTTCACCCGCGCGTACCACGCCTTTGCCGCGTCGTCCTCGCTCCATGGCACGTCGCCCAGATAATCGATCGCCGAAAGATGCGCCGCGGCGGCGAGGTCCGCGTAGGTCAGCCGGTCGCCGGCAAGGAAGTTCCGCGTCTGCGCCAGCCAGCCGATATAGGCCAGATGATAGCGCACATTGACCTTGGCCGCGCGGATCACGTCGGCCGCCGGGGCGCCGCCGCCATTCTCCTCAGCCATGAAGCGCTTGTAGATGCGCTCGGTCACCAGCGGATTGGAGGCCTCCTCGAAAAACTTCTCGTTGAACCATGCCATCAGGCGGCGCACCTCGATGCGCTCGCCCATCGAGACCGGCAGCATCCGCCGCTCGTCGGCACTGGGGCCATGCACCTCATCGAGATATTCGGCGATGATGCCGACGCCGGGTATCGCAGGATAACCTTCGGCGATCAGGACCGGCGTGGTGCCCGCGGGGTTGAGCGCGAGAAACGCCTCGCGACGTTCCCAGACCCGTTCTTCCACCAGGCGCAAATCGAGACCGTGTTCGCCGAGGACCAGGCGAATGAAGCGCGAATGCGGGCAGAACGGATGATGGTGCAGCGTGTACATGAAGTCCTTGGCTTGGAAGTCCCTGGATTGATCCTTTGGATTTATCCTTGGATTAATCCTTGGGGTTAGCTCGCGGCGCTTAAGAAACCCTCAATCTTTTCATGGCCGCGTCATCGAACGGAGACACTAGAGCCGATCCGGGTCCCGATTGAAATCAGAAGGGGGCCGCAATCGCTTGTTTTGACGCGTTTTCCGCCGCAGCTAAGTTTACGCAATCTGCGTAAGGCAGATTGCTACGCGATCCGGGTTCGGTTCGCTCGAAACGCTATAGCCGAGCCTGCATACGAGGCAACCGGTGTTTGCTGTTTTTTTGCGATTGCGAGATGGGTTCGAATAGGCGAGAAGGGCGCGGCTTTTTCGGCTGATTTCGATCGGAACGGACCCAATCATGATGTCAGATGCAGTGCGGGCGGTGATTCTCGGCATCATCGAGGGTGTCACGGAATTCGTGCCGGTTTCCTCGACCGGCCATTTGCTGCTGGCGCAACGCTTCTTCGGCCTCGGTGAGGGTAATTTCTGGCAGAGTTTTGTCGTGCTGATTCAGCTCGGCGCAATTCTCGCGATCGTGGTGCTCTATTTCACCAAATTGTGGCGGGTCGCACTCGGGATGTTCTCCAATCCCGACGACCGTCGCTTCGTCATCGGCGTGCTGGTGGCGTTCCTGCCGGCGGTGGTGGTCGGCCTGGTTGCCGGCAAATACATCAAGGAACTGCTGTTCAATCCGTGGGTGGTGTGTTTCTCGCTGATCGTCGGTGGCGCAATCCTGATCTGGGTCGATCAGCTCGATCTCAAGCCGCGCGAGGACGACGCCACGCGGTATCCGCTGATGATGTATCTGTGGATCGGCATCGCGCAGTGCGTGGCGATGATTCCCGGCGTGTCGCGCTCCGGCGCCAGCATCGTGGCGGCGATGTTGCTCGGCGGTGACAAGCGGTCGGCCGCTGAATTCTCGTTCTTCCTGGCGATCCCGACCATGATCGGTGCGTTCGCCTATGATTTCTACAAGAACCGCGGCGAGATGACGACCGATCACATCGGCGTCGTCGCGATCGGCTTCGTGGTCTCCTTCATTACAGCGATGATCGTGGTGAAGACCTTCCTGACCTACGTCACGCGCCACGGCTTCACGTTTTTCGCGTGGTGGCGCATCATCGCCGGCACGCTCGGCCTGATCGCGCTGGCGCTGGGACGGTAATTCGCGCGCGCTATTTATGTCGTCCCGGCCTAGTGCGCAATTGCGCACGGGGGGCCGGGACCCATAACCACCAGCGGGCATTGGTTGTACACGCTGGTCGTTGTCTTCCTTTTTTGGCAATTTTGGCCGCGGCGTATGGGTCCCGGCCATCGCCGGGACGACAAGCTACACCGTCTTCCTCTGGAACTGGCCCGCGGCGCGGAAGCGCCAGAGATATTGCGGGGCGATCGCTTCCATCGAATCGGGCGCGATGCCGAGCCCTTCCAGGGTCAGCCCTGCGGCCTTCGCCGCATCCGACACCACGTTGTCCGAGCGCAGCATGGCGACCTGATCCGGCGTCAGTTTCAGCGCGCCCGGTGCGAATTGCAGGAACAGTGCGTTCAGCTTCGCCAGGCCGAACGGCAGCGAAACCAGCGCACGTTTACGTTCGGTGATGCTAAGAATGATTTCCATGATCTCGCGCATGGTCAGCACTTCCGGCCCGCCGAGCTCATAGGTCGCGCCTGGCTTTGCCTTGCCATCGACGGCTTCCGCGACCGCGGTCGCGACGTCGCCGACATAGGCCGGCTGCATCCGGGTCTCGCCACCGCCGATCAGCGGCAGCGCCGGCGACATCCGCGCGAGCGCGGCAAAACGGTTGGTGAATTGATCCTCGGGGCCAAACATCAGCGACGGCCGCAGGATGGTGGCGGAAGGCACGGCAGCCAGCACGGCCTGTTCGCCGGCGGCCTTGGAGCGGCCATAGCCCGACGGCGAGTTCTCGTCGGCGCCGATCGCGGAGACATGCACCATCCGCCCGCCAACGGCCGCGGCCGCCTTGGCGATCGTCTCGGGGCCCTTGGTCTGCACGGCATCAAAGGACTGCGCGCCGCCCTCGGTCAGGATGCCGACCAGATTGATCGCGATCTGGGAATCCCGCATGGCGGCCTCGACCGAGGCCGGATAGCGCAAATTGGCCTGAACGGCGTGGATCTGGCCGACCCTGCCAAGCGGCTGCAGATGCCCGGCCAGCTCCGGCCGCCGCACCGCCACCCGGATGCGATAATCGCGCTTGGCCAGCGCCCGGACCACGTTTCGCCCCAGAAAGCCCGATCCGCCGAAGATCGTGACGAGCGTTTCCTGGTTCGATGCCATCGGGTCCATTGCCGGGTCCATTCCTGCGGTCAAATTCGAGAGATCGTGGGCGAATTTAGCGGATTCGCGATACGCCAACCCGCTGTCGCTGTACAGCATATTTGCACATCGCCCCGGAAAAGTGGGCTCCGGTTTTCCGCAAGGGCGATGGGCCAAAAATTTATAGCGCAGCCCGCAATTCATCAATTTGACAAGCTCGCGACTGATCCTTACTAACCCGCCCGGGCCCAGGTGGTGGAATTGGTAGACGCGCTGGCTTCAGGTGCCAGTGGCTTAACGGCCGTGAAGGTTCGAGTCCTTTCCTGGGCACCATTTGCCCATGCCCATGATGTCGCTGAATGGCGGGTTTACCAGCCGACAGACCGGTACGCCAGGCCGGGAGATGGCCATTGGGCGGGGCAATCCGAGGGCTGCCCAGCCTTGCTCTTGGACGGCCAGTGGGGGCTTGGCCCGAACGGGCATATTCCCGCTATCGATCTGAACCTGCGCCACCAAGAAACAATTTCCAGGCCTTGTCGAAATACGACTGACGCTCCTGCACCGACGAGAGTGGCTTGAAGCCAAACATGGCCAGCGTGGTCGGACCCACAATGATGCTATTGATAAGGTGTTCGGTCAGGAAGCTCGGATCGTCGGCTATGAGGTGGCGGTCCTCCTGGGCCTGCATGATGCGAGAGCGCAGTAGCTTCATGATCGCGTCTGGCTCCGGAGCGGCGCAACTGCCATCGGCAACCAGCATCTCGCTCAAAGCGATCCGTTTGAACGCAACAAGCTCTGGATCGAGATTGATATCGAGCAGGCAGCTCGTCAGGTCTCGGAGTTGAGTAAGGCTGCCGTGTTCCGGGTTGTGGCTTTCAATATCATCGAGACGCGCGATGATTCGGCTGCGACTCCGCCCCAGGACGGCATCGAACAGAGCACGCTTCGACGGATATCGACGGTAGATGGTGTCCTTGCCGGCACCACACACTGACGCCACGCGCTCGACCGACGTCGCCGCATAGCCGTCCTTCGCGAACAACTCCGCAGCGGCTGCAAGAATGCGGTCTTCAACGAACTGCGCCTCGGCCTTCGTCGGGCGGCCGCCTCGCCGAATGGGAGCCCGCTGGCCACGCCTTGCGATCTTTGGTCCCGGCTTCATCCTGCTCCCTGCAAGTCCGCTTCCTGTCCCCGATTTGTAATAGGTCTAAATCATTGTAAACGCCATCATATAAACTGGACAGGACCGTCCCGTTTTGTTTAATCGCCCAGCGAATTCAAAGGGGCGCAAATGGGGATTATCAAAGCGTCGCAGGCTTCACTGCGAATGGCCGTTCTGCTCGGCACGGCCGCCGTGCCTGCCTTGAATTGGCCGGCACTCGCGCAAAGCTCCAGTTTGCCGCCTGTCACGGTCGATGCTCCAAAGGAACGGCGACCCGCGCGGGCGCAAGCTTCGCAACGCCAATCCGCTCCAGTTCGCCGAAGCGTCCGCTCGACGTCCGATCGTGCACCGGACGGATCATTGACGCCGCTTCCTGCCGCTGTTGGCGCCGGGCGCCAGGACACCCGCGATCAAGTCTTCGCAACGAATCAATCGAGCGCGACGAAAACGTCGACGCCCGTCCTGGAAACACCACAGTCCGTCTCGACCGTCACGCGTCGCCAGATCGACGACCAAAACCCCCAAACTGTCGGGAATGCTCTTAGATATACCGCAGGCGTGCTTTCAGACGTCGATGCGACGTCGCGCTACGACAGTGTTTTCCTGCGCGGCATTGGAGGATTCGGCATATCGACCAACTTCGTCAGTTTTCTTGACGGCCTGAAATTGCCCCGCGGGCAAGCGTTTGCAGTCACCTCAATCGACGCGTTCCTGCTTGATCGTATCGAGGTTATCAAAGGACCATCAGCTGTTCTGTATGGCCAGATCAGCCCGGGTGGGCTCGTCAATTTGGTCAGCCGCCAGCCGAGCGAAATTCCCTACAATGAGGCTCGCATCGAAGGCGGCAGTTTCGGACGGGTTCAGGGCGGGATTACAAGCCAAGGGCCGCTCGATGCTGCGAAGCAGTGGCTCTACAGCATTAGCGCCATCGGCCGGATGTCCGGCACGCGATACGAGGGCGTCGAAGAGCAGCGTGTCGGCGTGGCGCCAGCGATTACCTGGCGTCCGGATTCTGACACGCAACTAACGGTCTCGGGATTTTATCAGCGTGATCCCAGGGGTGGCTATTTCAACTCGCTCTACCCGCAGTCGCTGGCACCTGCCGCCTATCGCCCGTTGCTGAACAGAAACCTCAATATTGGCGACCCCGGGTTCGACCGGTTCGACCGCGAGCAAGCCGGGGTCGGATATGTCTTCGACCGGCGCTTGAACGATGTCGTCAGTTTTCACTCGGCATTGAGATACTCGAAGGTCGATACCGATTTTCGAAGCCTCCAGATGATGGGGGCGATCACGGCGGCCGGCACAATTCCTCGCGCAGCGATCAGCTCGTCTGAGCGAGCAGATGGGCTCGCGGCCGACAATCGATTGCGCTTCGACTTTTCAACTTCGGCAATCGATCACACTGTTTTGGCGGGCGTCGATCAGCAGAACTCACGCAGCTCATGGCTCTACCAATTCGGGGGCGCGACATCGCTTGATGTTGTAAATCCGGTTTACAACCAGCCGGTGGGGGCGTTGGCCACGTTCATCAACAGCGATCAGACGCTATCGCAAACCGGTGTCTATGTTCAGGACCAGATGAAGTTCGGTGGCTTCCGTCTGACGGTCGGAACACGCCACGATTGGACCGAGCAAAAGTCGGACAACCGGCTAACCGCAACCTCGCAGCCTCAAGACAGTGACAAGCAGACCTACCGGGCCGGGTTGCTTTATCTGTTCGACAGCGGCCTCGCGCCCTATGCAAGCTATTCGACATCGTTCGAACCCGTCATCGGGGTTGGGGGCAACGGACTGCCGTTTGTCCCGACCACGGGCGAACAGTATGAAGCGGGCCTGAAGTTCAAGCCGGCGTTTGCGGATATGTTGTTCACGGCGGCGTTCTTCGATCTTCGTCAGCAGAATACCCTGACGCCTTCGGCCGTGCCGGGCATTAGCGTGCAGCAAGGGGAAATACGGTCACGCGGTGTCGAGTTCGAGGCGCGGGGCCGGGTGAGCGCAAATATCGAGATCATCGCGGCTTCGACCATTCTCGATACCAGGGTTACCCAATCGACCGACCTGCTTGCGATCGGTAAACGCCCGCAAGCCGTTCCCGCTCATTTCGAGTCTCTCTGGGTGAACTACAGCTTCCTGACCGGAGGTCTGGCTGGATTGACCGTCGGCGGTGGCGTGCGATCGGTCGGTCCAAGCTTCGGAGACGACATCAATAGCCTCGTATCACCAGGATATGTCGTGTTCGATGCGGTGGCGCGCTACGACCTGGCCAATTTAGCGCGTGCCTGGAAGGGCGCCGAGGTCACTCTCAACGTCACCAACCTCCTCGACAAGAGCTATTACACGAGCTGCAGCTCGAACATTTACTGCCAGTTCGGCAATGGCCGCCTCGTGCTCGCAGGCTTGCGTTACAGGTGGTGAGAGATTTGTTGAGCCATGAAAGCTAGAGCGTTTTCCAGCGAAGTGGATACCGGTTCGCGTCAAGAAAACGCGTCAAACCAAAAATCTAGAGCCCCGTTCCGATTCCATCGGAACGGAAATGGCTCTAGTCAGGTTCGAACATGGTCATGGCTCCATAAATGGAGCAGCTTGATCTGCACGATCTTTGCGCTTCTGTTGTGTCTCACGGGTCTTCCGCTGATCTTCCGAGAAGAGCTGGGCCCAAATCCAGCGCTGGAGAGGGTTGACGATCCTCACGCGAGGGCCTCGGTCGACACCATGATTGCCCAGGCGCTAGCGAAGCGGCCGGGCGAGGTCGTCCCCTATGTCTTCTACGACCGGGAAAAACCCATCGTAAAGATTCCGACGGCTGCCAGCGCGACGGCGGCGCCGGATACCTTCTTTTATAGCGTGTTTGACAAGCGCACGGGCAAGGCCCTCGCGATTGACCAACCCAATGAAGGTTTCATTTACGTCATGCTTCGGCTTCACGTCGACATGTTCTCAGGCATCAAAGGCACGCTGTTCCTCGGTGGAATGGGAGTCCTGCTGGTTGTATCGATTGTATCCGGTGCGGTGCTGTATGGCCCGTTCGCCCGACGCGTCAAATTCGGTGAAGTTAGAAAGCAAGGCAGCAACCGACTGCGCTGGCTCGATCTGCACAATCTTCTCGGCGTCATAGCGCTGGCCTGGTTTGGCATCGTTAGCCTCACTGGCGTGATCAACACCCTCGCTGCGCCGATCGAGCTGATGTGGCAATCCAATCAGTTGCTGGAAATGGCGGCGCAAGCCGATGCGAAGGGTGCGGAAACACGCCGCGCTTCGGTCGATGACGTATTGGCAGAGGTTCGCGCAGCGGTGCCTGGCATGACGATCCTGACGCTGGCGCTTCCCGGCAGTCCGTTTTCGACGCCAAATCATTACGCCGCCTTCCTGACGGGTGACACCCCGCTAACGAGCCGCATCTTGAAGCCCGCCCTGGTGGATGCGACGAACGGCAAGGTCGTGTCAGTTCGCGATATGCCCTGGTATGCGACCGCACTTTTTGTCTCGCAGCCACTGCACTTCGGGGATTACGGCGGCCTGCCTTTGAAGATCATATGGGCGGTTCTTGATCTCATTACCGTCATCATTCTCGTGAGCGGCCTGTATCTTTGGATCGCAAAACGCCGATCCGCAAAGCCCGCCACGATCGCCTTCGAGGCGAGGCTCGCCGAATGAGCGTCGCTCGATCGAGCTCTCGACAGTGGGCCATCCCCACGGGGCTGGCGCTCATTACCGTGGCCGGTCTGTTTTCGGCGCTGATCGGAGAGGGCGGACTCTGGTGGCTGGCTTCTTGGATCGCGCTCGCAGTGCCGTGCGCAGGCAGCGTCTTCTACCTCATTCGCGGCGCACGGGGGGCTTCGGGATCCTCTGTCTGACCGCAGGCGAACCGCTCGCATCTCAGACCATGCGCTTGGCGGCCTGATTCGCGACCGACTTCTGCACGAAATACATCATGATCAGCGAGAGGATCGACGTCGCGACCACGACGTATCCTAGCCAATCGAAATGCCGGAGCGTGCCGTCCGGATTTTGCGCGATGATCGCTGCGGCGAACACTGACCCGAGTCCGCCGGAGAGTTGCTGCAGGGAAGCGCTGACCGCGCTGAACGAGCCGCGCTGGCTGGGGTCGGGTATCGCTGAAATCAGCGCCTGCGACGGGATCATGCGTGAAAAGATGCCGACGAACATCAGGACGTTGACGATGATCGCGGTCGTCAAACTGACGTGGCCGAGATGCGTGTAGATCAGCACCATGACCACCGAAACGGCGCTGCCGAACGCAAAGGTCGGGAATTTTCCGAACGCGTCGCTCGCCCGTCCGACCAGCGGACCGATGAAAATGCTGAAAACGCCGGAAACCAGATAGATGGTCGGAAGATGCAGGATATCGATGCCGAGATTATGCACGGTGAAGGCGCTGCCGAACGGCATCAGCATGAAGCCGCCGGTCGACAGCAGCGTCGTCACCGCGAAAGCCAGCGTATAGCGCGGCTGTCCGATGGTCGCGATCAGGTGCCCGAACGCGTTCCTGTCCTGCTTTAGTTGGAGATGCGCGTTCACCGGCCGCATCGCGAACAGGATCGCGGCCATCGCGACGAGTGACAGGCCGACGATCGCGCCGAAAGAGACGTGCCAGCTCCAGTGGTTGGCGAGAAAAAGTCCGGCCGGAATGCCGAGCACCTGGCTGGCGGCGAAGGCGGTTTGCACGAAACCCATCACACGGCCGCGCAGCTGTAGCGGAAACAGATCGGTGACGATCGCGAGCACCACCGAGCCAATCACGCCGCCGAACAGTCCGGTCACGACCCGGCCGAGCAGAAGCAAATGATAGTTCGGCGCCAGCGCGCACAGCAGCGTGCCCAACGTAAAGCCGACATAGAAAAACAGCAGCAGGCGCTTGCGATCGAATCGATCGGCAAAGCCGGCCGCAAGGATGCCCGAAATGCCGGCGCTGAACGCGTAGGCCGAAACCGCGACGCCGAATTGCCCGGCGGTAATATCGAGCGCGGGCATCAGGATGGCGCCGAGCGGCGACATGATGATGAAGTCGAGAATGATCGTGAACTGCGCGAATGCCAGCAGCGCGATGAGGAATGACTGGTAGCGCGAAAAGCCGCGCTCCTGCTCCGGTTGTTCCTCGATTGGCGCCGCCGAGCTTTGTTCGGTCATGACATTCTTTCGTCGGGAGCGATGCCGTGCGGCGCGCCGGACCGACGCCGCATTGGGACATATGAGCTGGGACAGATGCGATTCACGCGGACGGCGCAAGCCGAGGCCGCCGGCGATTGAGCGTTAGAATCGGGCGAGAGGTTGTCGAAACTCCGAAAGTGTGTGTGTCGTTTATCGCGACGATGTGAAGGGAAGTTTCAACGCCTTGCCCGGCACCTTGTATCGCTAGCAAGGGCTGCGATAGGTTCGCGCAAGTGCTTTTGTATCCTGGCCGGGAAAACCCTACTTCGCCTTGCTTTTGGGACGGTCAGCTTCGGCCTTGGCCCTGATACGCATATTCGCGTCATCAATCTTCTCAACGTCAAAAGCACCCGTTTTCCGCACGAGGTCGCTGAGTTTGCGATGGCCGTAGGAGCGAACGTCGAAATCCGAGAACAGGTTCGAGAGCTGCGTGCCGACCTGCCCCAGCATGACCCAGCCGTCCTCGTCCTCGATCTGCGAGATCGCTTTGTTCAGCATCGGAATTGCAGCGCTCCGCGGCTGCAAGGAGGTCGCCCTGGAGGGTGTCTCCGCGTTGGAGGTCGGCGGCGCCGGCAAAAGATTCTCGGTGTAAATAAACCTGCGGCACGCCTGCCGGAAACTCTCCGGCGTCTTCTGGGCGCCGAAGCCGTAAACGTCGGCACCTTGCTCGCGCATGCGGGAGGCAAGACGCGTAAAGTCGCTGTCTGACGACACCAGGCAAAACCCGTCGAACCGTCCGCTGTGCAGCAGGTCCATGGCGTCGATGACCAGCGCGATATCAGACGCGTTCTTGCCCTTGGTGTAGGCAAACTGCTGGTACGGATCGATGGCGTGCTTTTGCAGGATCTCGGACCATGATTTGAGGTGCGGCCCGGAAAAATCACCGTAAATGCGGCGCACGCTGGCCTCGCCGAATTTCGCGACTTCCTCGAACAAGCCGCCGGCAATCAGCGGCGAGGTGTTGTCGGCATCGATCAGCACGGCAAAACGAGGCAATCGCTGCTGTTCGGCTTTCATCGGTGCACCCCCTTTGTGGTCGCTGTCCATATTGACGCAACTCCGCCGATTCTGGAAAAGGCCCCATAAAGTACGCGATTTGGCGAGCCGGACCCTCGTTTGGCGGCGATTTCGACGTTATCTTAGGACTTTAGGCTCTGCCGATTCGAAGAGGTTCCCAACGCCATGACCATCCGCCTGCATCGCGGCGATCTGCCGGATCTTTCCCGCTACACGGATTCGGTTGCGATCGACACTGAGACCATGGGGCTCAATCCGCATCGCGACCGGCTCTGCGTGGTGCAGATGTCGAATGGCGACGGCTCCGCCGACGTGATCCAGATCCCGAAAGACCACAGCGATGCGCCGAACCTGAAGGCGCTGCTCGCCAATCCCAAGATCACCAAGATCTTCCACTTTGCCCGCTTCGATCTCGCTGCCCTCTACAACGCCTTCGGCGTGATGCCGCAGCCGGTCTACTGCACCAAGATCGCCTCGCGACTGAGCCGCACCTACACCGACCGGCATGGCCTGAAGGATCTGGTGCGCGAGGTGCTCAATATCGACATGTCGAAACAGCAGCAGTCCAGCGACTGGGGCTCGGCCAGCCTCAGCGAGGCGCAGCTCGCCTATGCGGCCTCCGATGTGCTGCATCTGCATGGACTGCGTGAACGGCTCAACGCCATGCTGGCGCGCGAGGGGCGCACCGAACTGGCGCAGGCCTGTTTCGATTTCCTGCCGACCCGAGCCAGGCTCGACCTCGGCGGCTGGGAGGCCGAGGATATTTTTGCGCATTCCTGAACCGGGGCGATTTGAAGCAGTCCCCAGGGGGGCTTTCATGGCGCCTGGGGGGTGTTTACGCCCCGTTTCGGTCACACTGGTAAAGCGTGGTCCGGGCTGCATCGTGAGGCAATCCCGGCTACAATGGCGGGCTAACCTCGCTCTGGAGCAGCGGTGAACTCGTCACAGAACCCAGCCTATGTCGCCGGAATGGAGGCGCGCTTTGCCAGCGCGGCGCGCCACAGCCGGATGGTACGGATGCTGCGGATCGCGGTGCCGTCGGCGGTGGTGCTGGCGATGGCGAGCATCGTCGCCGTGTCGGTTTTCAACCCGTTCCGGATGCTGTTGCCGAAGCTCCCGGTCGACATCGGCAATCTGGTGGTTTCCGGAACCAAGATTACGATGGAATCGCCGCATCTCGCCGGCTTTTCGACCGACCAGCGGCCGTACGAAGTCTGGGCCAAGGCCGCGATCCAGGATCTGACCGATCCCGACCATATGGAACTCAAGGCGCCGCGCGCCAAGGTGATGCTGGAAGACAAGAGCACGGTGACGATGGACGCCCGCACCGGCTATTACGACAGCAAGCAGCAATTGCTCGATCTGCGTAAGGATATCTTCCTGCAATCCTCCACCGGCTATGAAGCCCGCATGTCGCAGGCCTATATCGACATCAACAAGGGCACGGTAACCTCGGATGAACACGTCGATGTCAAACTGCTGAACGGAACGCTGGTCGCCGACAGGCTCAGAATCCTCAACAGCGGCGAGGTGGTGCGGTTCGAAGGCAATGTCGTGATGAATCTGGACAAACTGGGTGATGACGTTGCGCCCGCTCAGCCCGCGCCAGCGCCCGAACCCGTTGCTCCAGCGCCGAAGACGCGATCCGTCTCCGGCAAATCTTCCAACGCGAAATGATTTTCATGAAGATGTTTTTCTCGCGCAGTCTGGCTCTGGCGGCGTTGGCGCTTGCGCCGATCGCGCCTGGTGCGGCCTCTGCGCAAGGCGCGGTGTCTGGCGTGCCCAACGCGATGCAGGGCTTTTCCCAGAACCGCGATCAGCCGATTCAAATCGAGGCGGCGTCGCTGGAGATGCGCGACAAGAAAAAGGAAGCGACCTTCGCCGGCAATGTGAAGGTCGTGCAGGGCGACACCACCATGACGTCGAAAACGCTGGTCGTGTTCTACGATTCGGGCCCTGCGGCCCCGGCCACCCCGCCGCCCGCCAACAGCAAGGCCGCCAAATCCGCATCCGCGCCGATGCAGTCCGCGACCCCGGGGCCCGGCGGAAGTTCGTCGATCCGGCGACTGGAAGCCAGGGGCAGTGTCGTTGTCACGCAAAAGGATCAGGTGGTGACCGGTGAGACCGCCATCTTCGATACCAAGGCCAATTTGATCACGATGACCGGCGGCATCGTGCTGACCCAGTGCAATAACGTGCTACGTGGCGACCGCCTGAAGGTCGACATGACGACCGGCGTATCGCGGGTCGAATCCGATACCGGCAAGGTGCAAGGCATGTTCACCCAAGGAGCACAGGGCTGCGGGTCGACGGCGGCACCGGCGCCGGGTGCGGCGCCAGCTCCTGGCGCCCCGAAGCCTGGCTTGCCCATGCTTCTGCCAGGAAAAAAATAAACTAAGTCAAAGCCTTAAGTATTAATTTGGACGCTCGTGGTTGAAGCCGGGGTTCCGAGGCTGTATCTACTGGGCGGGCGCGGCAAGGTGTTCCACTGGGCAGGGAACATCCATTCATTCATGCTTTGCAGGCGGATCGATTCGCCGGCGGGTGTCGCGGGATCACCGTGAAAGGCTAAGCGAAGCGGGATGGTGGATTTACTCGGCATGTTCCGTCGACGCCCCGCAAAACGCGGGCCGGCAGGATTTGCGCGTTCGCGCGAGGACATCACCGCGCTCGGCGATTCCTTTGGCGACATGCTGACGAACCCGGTGCGCGATGCGCCGCCGATGGCACGTGCCGTCCCGCTGACCGGACTGGAATTGCCCCAGCCGCCGGAGCATGCGGTGGAGCCGCCGTACGAGGAACCGCGCCCGCGCGCGCAGGCCCCCAGGACCCAAGCCCCCAAGAACCAATCCAGGACCAATGGCGCAGCTGCGCCCCGCCTGATCCAGCGGCCGGGCTACCTGGCTGTGCATAGCGTGGAAAAGAGCTTTGGCACCCGCAAGGTCGTGCGCGGTGTCAGCATCTATGTTCGCCGCGGTGAGGCGGTGGGTTTGCTGGGGCCGAACGGCGCCGGCAAGACCACGGTGTTCTACATGATCACCGGGCTGATCAAGGCCGACCGCGGCGCCATCGAACTCGACGGCCATGACGTCACGAAGCTGCCGATGTATCAGCGCGCGCGGCTGGGCATCGGCTATCTGCCGCAGGAAGCGTCAATCTTCCGCGGCCTCACGGTGGAACAGAATATTCGCGCGGTGCTCGAGGTGGTCGAACCCTCGAGGAAGAAGCGCGAGGCCGAACTCGATGCGCTGCTCGATGAATTCAACATCGCGCGCTTGCGTAAGTCTCCGTCGATCGCGCTGTCCGGTGGTGAGCGTCGCCGCGTCGAGATCGCGCGCGCGCTGGCGACGCGTCCGAACTACATGCTGCTCGACGAGCCGTTCGCCGGCATCGATCCGATCGCGGTCGGCGACATTCAGGATCTGGTGCGCCATCTCACCAATCGCGGCATCGGCGTCTTGATCACCGACCACAATGTCCGTGAAACGCTCGGCCTGACCGACCGCGCCTACATCGTCTATGCCGGGGAAATCTTGACTGAGGGCAGTCCGGACGACATCGTCAACGATCCGGATGTACGCCGTCTTTACCTTGGCGAGGAATTCCGCCTCTAGCCCATTTTTAGCGTACGTCAAGCCGTGTACATCGGCTTTGGACTAGGATAAGCAAGAATCGGACCAACTTTCAGTGGATCGGTTCTCGCCTCCATGGCTTTGACGCAGAGACTAGAGTTCCGCCAGTCGCAGTCGCTGGTTATGACGCCGCAGCTGATGCAGGCGATCAAGCTGCTGCAACTGTCGAACCTCGACCTCTCGGCCTTCGTCGAGGAGGAGCTGGAACGTAATCCGCTGCTCGAACGGGCCAGCGACGGTCCCGAAGCACCGGTCAGGGGCGAGCCGGTCCCGGAACAGGCTGAATTCTCCAATTCCGGTGATTCCCAGAGCTATGGCGACGAGGGCGGTGCCGAGCCGGGCGAGATGGCCGGTTCCACCGGCGACAATTTTGAGCCCGGCCAGTTCGAGGCCGGCCAGGAAGACTGGCTGAACCGCGATCTCGGCAGTCGCACAGAAATTGAGCAGACGCTGGATACCCCGCTCGACAACGTCTTCTCCGAGGAGCCCGCAGAAGCGGCAGCCCGGGCGGCGCAGGATGCCGCGCCCACCGCCTATACCGAATGGGGCGGCGGCGCGTCGAATGACGACGACTACAACCTGGAAGCCTTTGTCGCCGCCGAAATCACCCTCGGCAGCCATCTCGCCGAACAACTGGCGGTGGCCTTCCCCGGGCCGGTGCAGCGCATGATCGGACAATATCTGATCGATCTGGTCGACGATGCCGGTTATCTGCCGCAGGACCTCGGGCAGGCCGCCGAACGGCTCGGCGCCGCGCAAGCCGATGTCGATGCGGTTCTTGCGGTCCTGCAGAAATTCGACCCGCCCGGCGTTTGCGCGCGCAATTTGAGCGAATGCCTCGCGATCCAGCTGCGCGAACTCAATCGCTACGATCCCGCGATGCAGGCGCTGGTCGAACATCTGGATTTGCTGGCCAAGCGCGACATCGCGTCTTTGCGCAAATTGTGCGGTGTCGACGACGAGGACATCACCGACATGATCGGCGAGATCCGCCGGCTCGATCCCAAGCCTGGCCTGAAGTTCGGCTCGGCGCGCACCCAGACCATGGTGCCGGATGTCTACGTACGGCCGGGCCCGGACGGCGGCTGGCATGTTGAACTCAACAGCGACACGTTGCCGCGTGTGCTGGTCAATCAGGTCTATTACACCGAGCTGTCGAAGACGATCCGCAAGGACGGCGACAAATCCTACTTCACCGACTGCCTGCAGAACGCGACGTGGCTGGTCCGTGCGCTCGATCAGCGTGCCCGCACCATTCTGAAGGTCGCGACCGAAATCGTGCGCCAGCAGGACGGCTTCTTCACCCATGGCGTGGCGCATCTTCGGCCGCTGAACCTCAAGGCGGTGGCGGACGCGATCCAGATGCATGAATCGACGGTGTCACGGGTTACCGCCAACAAATACATGGCGACCAATCGCGGCAGCTTTGAACTAAAGTATTTCTTCACCGCCTCGATCGCCTCGGCCGACGGCGGCGAGGCCCATTCGGCCGAAGCGGTCCGCCACCACATCAAGCAATTGATCGACGCGGAAGCCCCGGCCGCGATCCTCTCCGACGATACGATCGTGGAACGATTGCGCGAGTCGGGCATTGATATTGCCCGCCGCACCGTCGCGAAGTACCGCGAAGCGATGCGAATTCCTTCCTCGGTGCAGCGCCGCCGTGACAAACAGAGCATGCTCGGTAACGCACTCTCAGCCCCGGCCACTTCCTCCGACCGGTCCCGTGATACGGCGCCGGCCTGATTGCGTTCGCGTCAAATCGCGATAGTGTCGGTTTCCCGACAGAGTGAACGAGGCATCAAGCGAGGCATCAAATGACCCTTCGAATCTCCGGGAAAAGCATCAGCGTCGGCGAAGCGCTTCGTTCCCGCGTCAGCGAGCGCACCGATGAGGTCCTGCGAAAATATTTCGACGGCAATTACTCCGGCCACATCACGCTGAGCAAGGATGGCTTCGGCTTCCGCACCGATTGTTCGCTGCACCTCGATTCCGGCATTACGCTGGAAGCCGATTCGAACGCCACCGACGCCTATGCCAGCGCCGACCAGGCGCTGGTGATGATCGAGAAGCGCCTGCGCCGCTACAAGAGCCGGCTGAAGGACCGCTCGGCCCGCAAGACCTACGCGGCATCCATGGCGATCGCGGAGTTGAACGGTGGGGGTCTCGACGCGCCGAGCTATGTCATCGAGGCCCCGGAGGGCGACGACGAGGTCTCTGAATACAGCCCCGTGATCATTGCGGAGGCGACCAAGTCGCTGAAGCGGCTGTCGGTCAGCGAAGCTGTCATGGAGCTCGACCTGACCGGGGCCGCCTGCATCGTGTTTCAGCACGGCTCGAGCGGCCGGGTGAACATCATCTACCGGCGCACGGACGGCAATGTCGGGTGGGTCGATCCGCCGGCGGTTACCCCCTGACAAGCATGGCTGACAGCATTGACGCCCAAAGCGCCCCTCCCTATGGTCCGCCGCCCTTTAAGGATAGCGTGCGGGAACTCGCCCGTGGGAGTTGGCACCGGTCATGCGTTGGAGTAGAAGCCGACCAATCGGGACCCGGGCCTAAGCCCGCCTCCCACCTCAGCTTCTTGACGCCCAATTCTTGAAGCTGAAGTTCTCGAACCCATTTCGCACCCTGACGGCTTAATTCACCTCGGAACGCCCCATGACGATTACCGATCTGGTCGCACCCGAGGCGATACTCCCCGCGTTGAAAGTCATCAGCAAGAAGCAGGCGTTGCAGGAACTTGCGGCGCGGGCGGCGACCCTGACCGGGCAGAACGAGCGCGCGGTCTTCGAAGTGCTGCTGCAGCGCGAAAAACTGGGGACCACCGCCGTCGGCTATGGCGTTGCTATACCGCACGGCAAGCTGCCCAAGCTTGAAAAGCTGTTCGGGTTTTTCGCCCGGCTTGAACGCCCGATCGATTTCGAAGCGATGGATGGCCAGCCGGTCGACCTGGTATTCCTGCTGCTGGCACCGGAAGGCGCCGGCGCCGATCATTTGAAGGCGCTGGCGCGGATTGCCCGCCTGCTGCGCGATCAGGACGTCGCCAAGAAACTGCGCGCCTCGCGCGACGCCCAGGCGATCTACTCGGTACTGGCGCTGCCGCCGGCGAGCGCGGCGTAACATCCTCATTCTGGAACTGACGCTGGCGAATTGCGCCGGCCAAAAAAATACGCGGGCCGTCCCCGATCCGAGGACATGCCCGCGTATTGCGAACTCTCATCGCGGTCTACGCGACCGCTACCAAGCCTGCACCAGCGACAGCAGCAAACGCTGCATCAGTGATACCGACAAGCGTCGGATCAGTTGACACCGGCAAGCCGGGTCAGTGACACCAGCAAGTGCTGGGTCAGTGCACGCTGACGGCCTGCAATTCGTTGCTCCATGCATTGGCGACCGCCGCCTCGCGGCTGTCGGTCAGCATGATCGGGGTACCGTCGGCGGCGTGCAGCGCGAACAGTTTCAGTCCTGGCGCGATCTTCGGCGCCTGCGGAAACAGGCCGGGCACGTCCTCGGAACGGACTTGCTTTACGTAGGCGATATGGCCCTCACCAAGATGGGCCAGCGCCTCAACGGAAACCTTTTCAGTTTCGAACGTCACACTCACATCACTCATGGTCTCGACTCCTCTATGAGACTAAGCGGTCGAGTCCGCTCCTCGTTCCATTATTCGTGCTCATTGATAGCAATTGTCTTAATGACCCTTTCAGGTTCCGGCCTGGCAAGGTCGATCGACAACAGCCCGTTTTTCAGATCCGCGCCCAGCACCTGCATCCCCTCCGCCAGCACGAAGGTGCGCTGGAAGTGGCGCGCGGCGATGCCGCGATGGATGTATTGCCGGGCCTTGTCGTCCTGTTGACGGCCCCGGATCACCAACTGGTTTTCCTCAATGGTCACATCGAGTTGGTCACGGGTAAACCCGGCGACCGCCAGCGTGATGCGCAAGCGTTCGGGTTGCCCATTACTGCGGTCGCAGCGCTCGATGTTGTAGGGAGGATAGCCGTCGGCGCCTTTGACGACGCGATCGAGCGCACGCTCAATTTCGTCGAACCCAAGCAGGAACGGACTGGATAACGATGGAACACGAGACATTACAAAGTCCTCTCGAAGCGACTTTGAGGGGCCCTTGCGGCACCCCATTCGACCGGCCGGCGGGTTTGCTGACCGGTCAAACAGCAATATGGGGGTGATTTGGGGAGGGTTCAAGCCGCTCCAGGCACTGCGTAAATCGGCCGCGGCGGCCTGTTTTCACGTCATTCCGGGGCGGTCCAAAGGACCGAACCCGGAATCTCGAGATTCCGGGTCTGGTGCTAGCGCACCATCCCGGAATGACGGGATCAATCACCCACCCGCTTGCGGCCATCGGCGGTAAACAGATGCAGTTTGTCTGCTGGTGCCACCGCCCTGATTCGCTCGCCGATGGCGGGGCCGATGGCGCCGGGAATCCGCACGATCACCTCGCCGGGCGGCAGCTCGCCGGGGTTTGCCGCCACGGCCTGCGTCTCGTTCTGCCGGGCTCCGTAGATGAAGGTTTCGGCCCCCACATGCTCGATCGCCTCGACGGTGAGGCCAAGTGCCACACCACCAGCGGCGGCGTCATTTGAAATGACGAAGTCCTCGGGACGGATTCCGAGGATGCCGGCCTCGTTGAGTCTGACGTCGGTGGCCAGTTGCGATTTCAGTTCATCGGACCGCAACGGCATCAGGTTCATCGGCGGCGCGCCGATGAACGAGGCGACGAAGGTGGTCGCGGGCTTCTGGTAGATATCGAGCGGATTGCCGATCTGCTCGACCTGGCCGGCATTCATCACCACCAGAATGTCGGCCAGCGTCATCGCCTCGAGCTGGTCGTGAGTGACGTAAATCGCTGTGGTCGAGAGGCGGCGCTGCAGTTTGCGGATCTCGACCCGCATCGCGATACGCAGCTTGGCGTCGAGGTTCGACAGCGGCTCATCGAACAGAAACACTTTCGGCTGGCGCACGATCGCGCGTCCCATCGCCACGCGCTGGCGCTGGCCGCCGGACAATTGCCGCGGCTTGCGGTCGAGCATGGCGCCGAGTTCGAGGATGCGCGCGGCTTCCTCGACGCGGGTCTTGATCTCGGGCTCGGCCATGCCGCGGTTGCGCAGGCCGTAGGCCATGTTGTTGTAGACGCTCATATGCGGGTAGAGCGCGTAGTTCTGGAATACCATCGCGATGTCGCGGTCGGCCGGCTCGACCTGGTTGACGATACGGCCGCCGATATCGATCTCGCCGCCGGTTATGGTCTCGAGCCCCGCGACCATCCGCAGCAGCGTGGACTTGCCGCAGCCGGAAGGGCCGACCAGCACGCAGAACTGGCCGTCGCCGACGTCAAATTCGATGCCCTTGATGGCTTCGAAGCCACCGGCATAGGTCTTGCGGACGTTACGCAGCGTTACGTTAGCCATTTACGTTGCCTTGGGTCACCAGCGCCACTTGCGTCCTCACTTTTCCGTCTCGACCAGCCCGCGCACGAACAGGCGCTGCATGAACACGACCACCGCGACCGGCGGCAGCATCGCGAGGATGGCGGTGGCCATCGCAAGCTGCCATTCGGCCAGCTCATCGGTCGTGTACAGCATCTTCTTGATGCCGGTGACGATGGTCTGCATCGAATCCTGCGTGGTGATCAGCAGCGGCCACAGATACTGATTCCAGCCATAGATGAACTGGATCACGAACAGCGCCGCGATCGTCGTTACCGACAGCGGCAGCAGCGTATCCCAGAAGAAGCGGAACGGACCCGCGCCGTCGATCCGCGATGCTTCCAGCAATTCCTCAGGAACCGTCATGAAGAATTGCCGGAACAGCAGCGTTCCCGTGGCGGAAGCGATCAGCGGCATGATCAGTCCCGCATAGGTGTCGAGCATCTTGAGGTCGGCGACCACCTTGTAGGTCGGGTAGATGCGCACCTCGACCGGCAGCATCAGCGTGACGAAGATGATCCAGAATGCGGTCTTGCGGAACGGGAAGCGGAAATACACCACGGCGTAGGCCGATAGGATCGAGATGAAGATCTTGCCGATCGCGATGCCGAGCGCCGAGATGAAGGAATTCATCAGCATGTGGCCGACCGGCTCGCGGCTGGTCCGCGATCCGCCGACGAATATCGCGCGGTAGTAGTTTTCCAGCGTCTGGCTGCCGGGCGTCAGCGGCATGCTGCCCCCGACCACGGTCGCGGCGTCGTGGGTGGACGCGATCAGCGCCAGATAGACCGGAAAGGCGACGATGAAGACGCCGAGCGTCAGGATCGCGTAGGCGATGATGTCGTTGAGCGGGCGGTGCTCGACCATCAGTACTGCACCTTGCGCTCGATATATTTGAACTGGACCGCGGTCAGCGCGATCACGATCACCATCAGCACCACGGACTGCGCGGCCGAGCCGCCGAGATCGCCGCCGAGCCGTCCGTCGGCAAACACCTTGTAGACCATCGTGGTGGTGGCGCCGGCCGGGCCACCGCCGGTGACCGCATCGATGATGCCGAACGTGTCGAAGAAGACGTAGACGACATTGACGACCAGAAGAAAGAACGTCGTCGGCGATAGCAGCGGAAAGACGATGGTCCAGAACCGCCGCATCGGGCCCGCGCCGTCGATCGCGCCGGCTTCCAGCACGCTTTTCGGGATCGATTGCAGGCCGGCCAGGAAGAACAGGAAATTGTAGGAGATCTGCTTCCACACCGCGGCCATCACCACCAGGGTCATGGCGTGGTTGCCGTTGAGCAGCGGATTCCAGTCGAAATTCATCCAGCGCAGCGGCCGCGCCAGCGTGCCGAGCGAGGGATGGAACATGAAAATCCAGAGCACGCCGGCGACCGCGGGCGCCACCGCATAGGGCCAGATCATCAGCGTCTTGTAGGTGCCGGCGGCCTTGAGGTTCTTGTCGGCCTGGGTTGCGAACAACAGCGCAATGGAAAGCGACAACGCCGCGACCAGCGACGAGAAGATCAGCGTCGTCAGCATCGACTTGTAATATTCTGGCTGGGCGAAAAGCGACTGGTAATTTTCCAGCCCGACGAATTCGGATGTCAGGCCAAACGCGTCCTCGCGCTTGAAGGATTGAAGGACCGCCTGGCTCGCCGGCCAGTAGAAGAATACGAATGTAATGATGAGCTGCGGCACCAGCAGCAGATATGGCAGCAGCTTGTTGTTGAAGACGACAGACTTTTCCATTCAGGACGCTGTGATGCCAGAGGTGCTCCCTCTCCGGAAGGCGGAGAGGGAGTCTTCGCCGATACTATTTGGCCGTCTTTTCAAACGTCCGCAACATCGCATTGCCGCGCGCGACCGCGGCGTCGAGGGCTTCCTGGGCGGTCTTCTTGCCAGCCAGCGCCGCTTCAAGTTCCTCGGCCCAGAGATCGCGCATCTGCACCATGTTGCCGAAGCGCAGGCCGCGCGAATTCTCGGTCGGCTCCTTGTTGGTGAGTTCTTTCAGCGGCGTCTGCAGGACGGGGTTTTTCTCGTAGAAGCCGTCCGCCTTGGTTTTTTCATAGGCTGCCTTGGTGATCGGCAGGTAGCCGGATTTCTGGTGCAGGTCGGCCTGACGGTTGGTGTCGGACAGGAACGTGAAGAACTTGGCGACGCCTTTGTATTCCTCAGGCTTCTTGCCGCCCATCACCCACAGCGAAGCGCCGCCGATGATCGAGTTCTGCGGCGCACCCTGAACGTCCGGGTAGTAGGGCATCGGCGCCGAGGTAAAGTCGAACTTGGCGGTGCTCTTGGCAGTGGCGTAATAGCCCGACGAGGTCAGGAAGATCGCGCACTCGCCGGACGCAAAGCGGTTCTCGCTGGCGTTGGCGCGGCCGGCATAGTCGTAGGTCTTGTCCTTTTGCAGGTCCATCAGGTTCTGCAGATGCTTCACATGCAGCGGCGAGTTGAACGTCAGCACGGTATCGAAACCGTCGAGGCCGTTGGCCTTGCTGCCGATCGGGACGTTATGCCAGGCCGAGAACTGTTCGATATGCACCCATGACGCCCACGCGTTGGAGAATCCGCAGGTCGTGTGCCCGGCCGCCTTCAGCTTCTTGGCGGCGTCGAAAACTTCCGGCCAGGTTTTCGGAATCTCGGCGATGCCGGCCTTCTTCAGCTCGTCGTTGTTGATCCACATCACCGTCGACGACGAGTTGAAGGGAAACGACAGCATGTCGCCCTTCGACGTCGAGTAATAACCTGTGATCGCCGGCAGGTAGGCCTTGGGGTCGAACGGCTCGTTGGCATCCTTCATCAGCTGGTAAACCGGCTTGATGGCGCCGGTGGCGCTCATCATGGTCGCCGTGCCGACCTCGAACACCTGAATGATGTGCGGCGCGGTGCCGGCACGGAACGCCGCAATGCCGGCATTCATGGTGTCGGGATAGCTGCCCTTGAAGGTGGGGACGACCTTGTAGTCGGACTGGCTGGCGTTGAAATCCTCGGCAAGCTTGTTGACGATGTCGTTGTTGCCGCCGGTCATGGCGTGCCACCACTGGATCTCAGTCGCAGCGTAGGCAGGCGTGGCGAGCGCAAGCGCGACAGTCACGCTCGCGGCTACGCCGAATTGTCGAAATGCCATGTAATTCCCTCCAGGTTGGGTCGTCATCTTCGTTTCGCGCGATAGCAGCGCCGGATGACGTGCAAATGACCGTATAAGCGAAAGCATGGTATCGGGGAAGCGGGCCCCTCGGGAAGCCGTCAAATAGGCCAAGGGTGACGGATCCGATCTGTCCCGTCGCCCCTGCGAACGTGTTTGGCCCCGGGAGATTGGCGAGGGCTTGGAGCGGCGAATGCAGGGGACGACAGCGGCTACCGCTTCCGCTCCGGTCCGCACACCACGCCCTTGGCGACCATCGCCTCGACCTCGCTCTTGGAGTAGCCGAACTCGCCCAGCACCTCGGCGGAGTGCTGGCTGAATTTCGGTGGGGTCCGGCGCAGGCTCGGTTTGGTTCGCTCCAGGCGGATCGGCGAGGCGACGCCCTTGTACCAGTCCTGCTCGATGACATCGCCGCGGTGAAGCGTGTGGGCGGCGGTCAGCGCCTGGTCGATCGACTGGACCGGGCCGGCCGGCAGGCCAGCCGCGAGCAGGCGGTCGCACAGCGGCGCGGCATCGTGCTGGCTGAACACCGCGGCGAGCTCGGCGCGCAACGCATCGCGGTTGGCGATGCGGTCCTTGTTGCGGGCAAAGCGCGGATCGGTGCCGAGTTCCGGCTTGCCGATTTCCTTGGCGAGCTTGCGGAAGGTGCCGTCATTGCCGACGCCGATGAAGATGTTGTCGGTGCGGGTCGGAAAGATCGCATAGGGCACGAGATTGGGATGCTCGTTGCCGGTTAGATTCGGCGGCTTGCCATGCATGAAATAATTCGCGGTGTGCGGATGCATGATCGCAAGGCCGGTTTCGTACAGCGTGGCCTCGAGGAATTGGCCGAGGCCCGAGCGCTGCCGCTCCGACAGCGCCATCAGGATGCCGATCGCGGCATAAAGCCCGGTGGTGATGTCGACGAGCGGGACGCCGATCCGCATCGGGCCGCTTTGCGCCGAACCGGTCGCGGCGATCATGCCGGTCATGGCCTGGATGATCGCGTCATAGCCCGGATTGCCGCCGCGCGGGCCGTCGCCGCCAAAGCCGGAAATCCGGCAATGCACGAGCTTTGGGAATTTCGCGCGCAGCACCTCGTTGCCGATGCCCCATTTGTCGAGCGTGCCCGGCTTGAAATTCTCGATCAGGACGTCGGCGGTCTCCAGCATCTTCAACAACACGGCGCGGCCGCCCTCGGAGGCGAGGTCGAGGCCGATCGAACGCTTGTTGCGGTTGATGCCGACGAAATAGGCCGCGTCCTCCTCATGGAACGGAGGGCCCCAGTCGCGCACCTCGTCACCGGCGGGCGGCTCGACCTTGATCACGTCGGCGCCGTGGTCGGCGAGGATCTGCGTGCAATAGGGGCCGCCGAGCACGCGCGTGAGATCGATCACGCGCAGGCCCGTCATTGCGCCGGGAGCCGGAGAACTCATGGAAAAAACCTTCGCTCAAGTAAGACCAATGGAATTCTTGAGCTAGCGGTCTTCGGGCGCGGCGGCAATGCCCGCGCGCGCGTAGGCGCATGCGGAGACAGAAGGCGCGCGAAAACGGCCCGCGGCTTGTTGCAGCGGGCCGTTCGACGCAGTCGTTACGCCACGGTCAGGCGCACATCCACATTGCCGCGGGTGGCGTTGGAATACGGGCAAACCTGGTGGGCCTTCTGGACCAGCGCTTCGGCGTCGGCGCGGGCAAGGCCGGGCAGGGAAACGGCGAGGTCGATATCAAGGCCAAAGCCGCCTTCCGAGCGCGGGCCGATGCCGACGGTGGAGGTAACGGAGGCGTCCGCGGGCACCTTCACGCCGCCGCCCTGAGCTGCAACCGCCTTCATCGCGCCGATGAAACAGGCGGCATAGCCGGCCGCAAACAGCTGTTCGGGATTGTTGCCGGCGCCACCGCCGCCGCCGAGTTCCTTCGGGGTCGCAAGCTTGACGCTGAAGGCGCCGTCAGCCGTCGAGGCGGTGCCGTCGCGGCCGCCGGTGGCAGTTGCGGTGGTCTTGTAGAGGACTTTCACGGACATGTTGGTCTCCCTTGGGTTTGGTTTCGATGGTTATTATATTGCACACAATTAGATTGTGCACAATAGAAAAAATAAAGGGGTCCGCAATTTAATTGTATGCAATTGATTAGGCTCGTCCGCGGCCCTAAATGATCACGGGCGTCCCCACTTGGCGAGGTGCAAATGGCTAGGAAACCGGCGGTCGATCCGCTGCTGCTCGGCAATCAGATCTGTTTCGCGGTGTATTCCACGGCGCATGCCTTCAACCGCGTCTACAAGCCCTTGCTCGACAAGCTCGGGCTGACCTATCCGCAATATCTCGTGATGATGGTGCTGTGGGAGCGCGACGGCGTGCCCGTCAAGGATATCGGCGAGAAGCTGTTCCTCGATTCCGGCACGCTGACCCCGCTGCTGAAGCGGATGGAGGCCGCCGAATTGATCCGGCGCACACGCAGCACCGAGGACGAGCGCCAGGTCCTCATCGCACTGACGCCGAAAGGCCAGGCGCTGAGGGAAAAAGCCCGGGCGGTGCCGCAGGGTATTCTGGCAAGCTCGGCGTGCTCGGTGGGGGAACTGGTGGCGATGAAGAACGAACTGCTCGCGCTGCGCGACAAGCTGAATGCGGCGTTGGGGGAGTAGGGGGCGGCCGGTTAGAGACGCTTCTTGGCGAAGGCCCGGCCGGACGGAGACTTCAAATACTTTTCGAATGCAATGGCCTGCGCTTCGTTGCTGAACGCCACGTAAGTCTTGATTCGCCAAGGTCCGTATTTTGAAGTGTGTGGGACCCCGCCGGCATTGTGCTTTGCCAATCGGGCCCGCAGGTCGTCGGTAATGCCGACGTAGAAGTGTTCGGTATCAAGGCTTTCCAGAATGTAGACGTATTTCACTGGCTGTCCTTCGGATGGGACTTGCCCGGCCCGCCTTCGCCCTGCGGGCTACGGCGCGGCAGCCTTCGCTTGCTTCGCTACGAGAGGGCACGGCGTGGCTTGCCGAGCCGTAGCTTGCGAAGCAAGCGAAGGCTGGTGGAGCCAGGCGGGATCGAACCGCCGACCTCTTGCATGCCATGCAAGCGCTCTCCCAGCTGAGCTATGGCCCCTTAACCGATCCGCGCGCCTTGGGCGACGCGCAGGCATGACCCTGAACCACAGTTCAGGGCCGATCTCAAGTCTCTTCGTCGCCGCCGACGTCACCAATGATGTCGGTGACGTCCTCATCGCCTTCTTCCTCGTCAGGAATGAAGGTCGAATCGTCGTCTTCGTCACCCTCGATGGTCTCGTCGATTTCGATGTCGTCTTCCGATTCGGGAACGACGGCCTTGACCTTGCCGGTGTTCTCCTCTGCATCGGCTTCTTCGAGCGAGACCAATTCCTCGGCCTCGGCCGGTTCCGGCGCATCGGCGGCGGCGCTCGCTGCCGCGGCAGCGCGTGCAGCATCACCGCGGGCGGCCCGGGGCGGCGCAATCGGTGCAATCGGCACGACCTCACCGGTATAGGGCGAGATCACCGGACTCTTGTTCAAGTCATAGAACTTCTTACCCGTCGTCGGGCAAATGCGTTTGGTTCCGAGATCGGATTTGGCCACGTGTGGAGTCCTGGGAATTTCTGAAAAACGGTGCTTCACTTGGCTAGTTGCTAGGCCGCTGTCAATAGCGGTTTGCGCGCATGAGACGGCCGCGTGACGCGGTGTTGCCTATGTGATACCTGCCGCCCTGCGCGAGAGGACACAATCTTGACCCATTCAGACCGGCTTGCAGCCCACCCGACCCCGCTGGAATCCCGTTCCAGCGGTTCCCTGACCGGTAAAGTCCGGGTTCCCGGCGACAAGTCGATATCGCACCGGGCCCTGATCCTGGGGGCGCTTTCGGTCGGCCAGACCACGATTTCCGGCCTGCTTGAGGGCGAAGACGTGCTCAATACGGCGAAATCGATGCAGGCGCTGGGCGCCAAGGTCGAGCGAACAGGCCCGTTTGCCTGGCAGGTGAGGGGCGTCGGGGTGGCGGGCTTCGCCCAACCCGCAAGCCCGCTCGATTTCGGCAATTCCGGCACCGGTTGCCGGCTGGTCATGGGGGCGGTCGCCGGCTGCCCGATTTCGGCGGTCTTCGACGGCGACGCCTCGCTGCGCTCGCGGCCGATGCGGCGGATCCTTGATCCCCTGGAATTGATGGGCGCCAGGACCGGCGAGGCCAAGGAAGGCGGCCGCCTGCCGCTGACGCTGCATGGCGCCCGCGATCCCGTGCCGATCCTGTACCGGACGCCGGTGGCCTCCGCCCAGATCAAATCGGCGGTGCTGCTGGCGGGCCTCGCTGCGCCCGGCGTCACGACCGTGATCGAGCAGGAGGCGAGCCGCGACCATACGGAATTGATGCTGAAGCATTTTGGCGCGCAGATCGTCTCGACCAACGAAGGCAGCCATGGCCGCAAGATCGCGCTCACCGGCCAGCCTGAATTGCACGGCGCCGAGGTCGTAGTGCCCGCCGATCCCTCGTCTGCAGCGTTCCCGATCGTCGCGGCGCTGATCGTCGAGGGCTCCGACGTCGTCTTCTCCGACGTCATGACCAATCCGCTGCGAACCGGCCTGTTCACGACCTTGCGCGAGATGGGCGCCTCGATCGAGGAGAGCGACGTGCGCGGCGACGCCGGCGAGCCGATGGCCACCCTGCGCGTACGGGCATCAAAACTGCGCGGCGTCGAAGTGCCACCGGAGCGCGCGCCCTCGATGATCGACGAGTATCTGGTGCTCGCGGTGGCGGCCGCGTTTGCCGAAGGCACCACCATCATGCGCGGCCTGCAGGAGCTGCGCGTCAAGGAATCCGACCGGCTGGAGGCGACCGCCGACATGCTGCGCGTCAACGGCGTCAAGGTCGAGGTCGCGGGCGACGATCTGATCGTCGAAGGCCGTGGCCACGTGCCCGGCGGCGGCCTCGTCGCCACCCACATGGATCATCGCATCGCGATGTCGGCGCTGGTGATGGGGCTTGCCGCCGACAAGCCGGTCAAGATCGACGACACCAGCTTCATCGCCACCAGCTTTCCGGATTTCATTCCGATGATGCGCGGGCTCGGGGCGGAATTTTCATAAAGCGGAGCTTGCGCGGTCAGGACGGCGCAAGCCCCAGGCTGGTCACTGCCTCGAGCCAGATGGGCGCTTCTTCCTTGTACAGTTTCTGCGTCTCCTCGAAGGTCATCGCGGTGTCGTCGACGCCGAATGATTTCATCATCTGCAGCACTTTTTCAGTCTTGCCGCCCTCGACGAGGAGTTTTGACAGCTTCTGAACGATTTCCAGCGGCGTCCCTGTCGGCACGGCGCAGCACTGGAAGCCGGTCAGCTTGAAGATCGGCGATGTGGTGCCCTGCTCTGCAAAGGAAGGGACGTCCGGCAATGTCGACATGCGCTTGCGCGAGACCGCGACCGCACGGCCGCGGCCGCTCTGCAGCACGGACAACGCCGCGGAATAGCTGCCGTGGGCGCCATCGATGAATCCGCCGGCCAGATCGGTCCACATCGGCGCTTCGCCGCGATAGTGCACCGCTTCCATCTTGAGACCGTATTGCTTGTTCATTTCGGCGACCGCCATGTGCGCGTATGACCCTGCGCCATAGGTGCCGATGTTGATCTTCTCGGCCTTCTTCGCGTAGGCGACAAATTCGGCGAGAGTCTTGGCGCCCGTTTTCTCGCCGGCCACGAACGGCAGGCTGCCTGCCGGCATGATCGAGACGAGGGTGAAATCCTTGTCGGCGTCGTAAGCGATGTCCTTGATCAGAACGCGGTTCATGATCATCGTCGTCGAGATCGTGAACATCAGCGTGTAGCCGTCGGGCGCGGCGCGTTTGGCTTCAACCGCAGCGACCGATCCTGAGGCACCGGCCTTGTTTTCCACCACCACATTCTGGCCCGTGGTGGCCCGGATATATTCGCCATAGGTCCGCGCAAACAGATCAGTCTGACCTCCGGCGGGATAACCGGCGATGATCTTGATGGGCTTGGTCGGCCAGTCGGTCTGCGCGTGGGCCGAACTCCCGAGCAGCGGGATCGCCGAGGCTGCTGCGGCGCTGCCAATAAATTGACGTCGTGAAATGGTGCTCATCGTATCCCTCCGGCCGTTATCATTTTTTTGAATCGGGCGATTCGCAGACGCGAATGGAATGCCCGGCTGGTCTCAGGATAGAGACCGGCAGCGGCGGGGGCGAGGCACATTTGGACGCATCTGGCGCGCCTATGTCCGCATCGCGGAATTCAGGTTTCCTGGCGGTGAGGCCGCCGTTTCCCGGAGCGGTGGCCGGATAACGTCTAACGCATGGTCTTGACCATCCTGCCGCTCTGTCGCACATGGCGCTCATGATCATCGCCATCGACGGACCCGCCGCCTCGGGCAAGGGCACGCTGGGCAAGCGGCTCGCGCAGCACTACGGCTATCGCCACCTCGACACTGGCGTGATTTACCGCGCCGTGGCCAAAATGCTGCTGGACCAGGGTTTTGATCTCACCGATGAAGCCCGCGCCGTCGCCGCCGCGATGGCGCTCGATCCGGAAAACTTCGGCCATCCCGAACTGAAGTCGCAGCGGATCGGCGATGCCGCTTCGGTGGTGTCAGCCATTCCCACAGTGCGGGAAGCGCTGGTCAGTTTTCAGCGCCAGTTCGCGGCAGATCCGCCCGGCGCGGTGCTCGACGGGCGCGATATCGGCACCGTGATTTGCCCGAATGCGGAAGTGAAGATTTTCGTCGTCGCCGACCCGAAGGTGCGGGCCCACCGCCGCACGCTGGAAGCGCTCGCGCGGGGTGAAGCGGCGGATGAAGCGCTGGTGCTGGCCGATATTCTCAAGCGCGACGAGCGGGACCGCAATCGGGCGGCGGCGCCTCTGAAGGCGGCCCCCGATGCGCATGTCCTGGACAATTCCAATCTCGATATCGAAGGCGGCGTTCGCGCCGCGATCGCGATCGTCGAGGCTGTCCGCGCCAGGCGGTGAAGTCTCCGGTTCAGTTCTTCGAGCGGTCGCGGTCGAACGGCAATCGCTGTTCGGCCATCAGCACCGGCTTCGATTTGACCGCGGCAATCGCCTTGTCGGTCGCAAAATAGGCCGGCTTGCCGGCAACCGCCGTAGCGACGGTAAAGGCGGCGACGGCGGTCAGAGCGATCAGGCTCTTCATGGTGGCACTCCCCCTGTTTTTGAACCGTGCCATCGTTGGGGGCGGCACTTAAGGCCGGGTTCCATCTCGCCTGACACTGCGGGCCTTTTGCGTCATGCGGTGAACAAGGCGTTGAAAACATGGGCCCATGGCGAGCGTCCGTCAGCCCTAAAGCCCCGTAAATCGGGCATTTCCGCTTGCCGAAAAGACCCCTTGGGGCTATATCACCGGCCATCCGGGCCGCCATCGATGAGATCAGGGCTGTCCGAGCGGGCCGGCGTCGGGTTTGAACGCATTCAAACTAAACCGATGCCGTCATTGGAGGAAAGCCCGCTCCAGGTTCTTGAAGTCGATACGCTCGTTTCAGGCTCCGGATAAATCAACGTATCGAACGTGCAGGCATGCTGCCGGCCCGCTATTTGCGATTTCCCGCAAACGGCGGTCGTTAGGGTTTGCGGACCCCTGACACTTCACGCGCGATACGCCCCTTAACCCGACTGGCCGGCGATACCCGCATCTGGAGAACAAATGGCTTCGACTGCTGCTTCTTATAATCCTACCCGCGACGATTTCGCTGCGATGCTGGACGAGTCCTTCGCCGGCGGCAATTTGCAGGAAAGCTCCGTCATCAAGGGCAAGGTAGTTGCAATTGAAAAGGACATGGCCGTCATCGACGTCGGCCTGAAGACCGAAGGCCGCGTGGCGCTGCGTGAGTTCGCAGGACCCGGCCGCGACAGCGAACTCAAGGTTGGCGACGAAGTCGAGGTGTTCCTCGACCGGATCGAGAATGCGCTCGGCGAAGCCGTGCTGTCGCGCGACAAGGCGCGCCGCGAGGAGAGCTGGGGCAAGCTCGAGAAGGCCTTCAACAACAACGAGAAGGTTCACGGCGTCATCTTCAACCAGGTCAAGGGCGGCTTCACCGTCGATCTCGACGGCGCGGTGGCCTTCCTGCCGCGTTCGCAGGTCGATATCCGCCCGATCCGCGACGTCGCGCCGCTGATGAACAATTCGCAGCCGTTCCAGATCCTCAAGATGGATCGCCGCCGCGGCAACATCGTGGTGTCGCGCCGCACGGTTCTCGAAGAAACCCGCGCCGAGCAGCGCCAGGAGTTGGTGCAGAACCTCGAAGAGGGTCAGGTGATCGACGGCGTGGTCAAGAACATCACCGATTACGGTGCGTTCGTTGATCTCGGCGGCATCGACGGCCTCTTGCACGTCACCGATATCGCCTGGCGCCGGGTCAATCACCCGACCGAGGTGCTCACCATCGGCCAGACCGTCAAGGTCAAGATCATCAAGATCAACCACGAGACCCACCGTATCTCGCTCGGCATGAAGCAGCTGCTGGACGATCCGTGGCAGGGCATCGAGGCGAAGTATCCGCTGAACGCACGCTTTACCGGCCGCGTCACCAACATCACCGACTACGGCGCGTTCGTCGAACTGGAGCCGGGCATCGAAGGCCTGATCCACGTCTCGGAAATGTCGTGGACCAAGAAGAACATGCACCCCGGCAAGATCGTTTCGACCTCGCAGGAAGTCGAAGTGCAGGTTCTCGAAGTGGATTCGGTCAAGCGCCGCATCTCGCTCGGCCTCAAGCAGACCATGCGCAACCCCTGGGAGGTCTTCGTCGAGAAGTTCCCGGTCGGGGCGACCGTCGAAGGCGAGGTCAAGAACAAGACCGAGTTCGGTCTGTTCCTCGGTCTCGACGGCGACGTCGACGGCATGGTGCATCTCTCCGACCTCGACTGGAAGCTTCCGGGCGAGCAGGTGATCGACAACTTCAAGAAGGGCGACATGGTCAAGGCCGTGGTGCTCGACGTCGATGTCGAAAAGGAGCGCATCTCGCTCGGCGTCAAGCAGCTCGAAGGCGACCCCTTCGCGGAGCCTGGCGACGTCAAGAAGGGCGCGGTCGTGACCTGCGAAGTGCTCGAAGTGAAGGAAGCCGGCATCGAGGTGAAAATCTCGGGGACCGATTTCTCCACCTTCATCAAGCGGTCGGAACTGGCCCGTGATCGCAACGATCAGCGCGCCGAGCGTTTCGCCGTCGGCGAGAAGGTCGATGCCCGCGTGATCCAGTTCGACAAGAAGGCCCGCAAGGTGCAGGTCTCGATCAAGGCGCTGGAAGTTGCCGAAGAGAAGGAAGCCATCGCGCAGTACGGTTCCTCCGATTCGGGAGCGACGCTGGGCGACATTCTCGGCACCGCGCTCAAGAACCGCGACAAGTAAGCGCAGCTTCCCTGTTCGCAAAGACCAGGCCCCGGTTTCGACCGGGGCCTTTTTCATGGTTTGTCGTCCCGGCGAAGGCCGGGACCCATACTCCGTGACCTATCGTTGCGAAAGCTGGAGCGGTACCTGCTCCCACAATCAGCATCGGTGGGTTATGGGTCCCGGCCTTCGCCGGGACGACAAACGGGCCTTGTTTTCTTCATATTGCATCGCAATTGATGTAATTGGATAATGCGCTGGTGACGCTGCGAAGGCAAAACGCGCTGCCGACCTCAGGAGAATTTCGATGTCGCTCGATTCGGACGTGATCGTCGATCGCCGCAGGATACGCCGCAAGCTGACCTTCTGGCGCCTGGTGGCGGCCGTGGTCGTTCTTGCCGCGGTCGTTGTCGTCGGTGTGCTCGCGACACCCGCCGGCCGCTCGTCGCTGTCGGTGTCCGGCTCGATTGCCCGCGTCAATATCGAAGGCCTCATTCGCAGCGATCAGCAACGCGTCGAGGCGCTGGAGCGGCTGGAGAAGTCGTCGGCCGCCGCCGTCATCGTGCACATCAATTCGCCGGGTGGCACCACCGCCGGCTCCGAGCAGCTCTACGATGCGCTGATGCGGCTGAAGGCCAAGAAGCCGCTGGTCGTGGTGGTCGAGGGGCTGGCCGCCTCGGGCGGTTACATCGGGGCGCTTGCGGCCGATCATATCATCGCCCAGCAGAGCTCATTGGTCGGCTCGATCGGCGTGCTGTTTCAGTTTCCGAATTTCACCGAGTTGATGAAGACCGTCGGCGTCAAGGTCGAGGAAGTGAAATCCTCGCCGCTGAAGGCGGCGCCGAACGGCTTTGAGCCAACCAGCCCGGAGGCGCGGGCGGCGCTCGACGCGCTGGTCAAGGACTCTTACGCCTGGTTCCGCGGCCTCGTGAAGACGCGACGCGGCATGGACGAGGCGCTGCTCGACAAAGTCGCGGACGGACGCGTGTTCACCGGCCGCCAGGCGGTCGAACTGAAGCTGGTCGATCAGCTCGGCGACGAGAAAACCGCGGTGGCATGGCTGGTCGCCGAGAAGAAGATCAAGAGCGATCTGCCGGTGCGCGATTTCAAGCTGACCCCGCGGTTCGGCGACATGACTTTCCTGCGCGCAGTCGCTTCGGTCAGCTTCGATGCGCTCGGCCTGAGCGCGATCGCGCGTCAGATCGAGCAGGCCGGCGTCACAGGAGCCGTCGACCAGCTGGCACTGGACGGTATGCTGGCACTGTGGCGGCCCGCGGCCTCCAATTGACCGCGCAGGCGAGGTTTGGCGCGGTCCTCCCGCATTGCGGGTGTTGCGACAACCCCTTTCCGGGCCATTTGTCACGTCATTTCGCGTGGCCCAAAATTGATTTAGCGTCTTGACAGTTCAAGGCATTTTCACGGAAATGGAAGTCCGCACGACAGTGGACCCCAGTCTCGATGATCAAATCCGAACTTGTTCAGCGCATCGCCGAGCACAACCCGCATCTTTATCAGCGGGATGTGGAGAACATTGTGAACGCGATTCTCGATGAGATCGTCGCTGCCCTGGCGCGCGGCGACCGTGTCGAGCTCCGCGGTTTCGGCGCTTTCTCGGTCAAGCATCGTCCAGCCCGCGCAGGGCGCAATCCACGCACCGGCGCGCATGTGCCGGTCGATCAGAAGAGCGTCCCGTTTTTCAAGACGGGCAAGGAAATGCGTGAGCGGCTGAACCGCGAGGGCGGTTCGCCCGAGGCCGGCGCGTAACCATAGCGTTTTCAAGCGAAGTGGGCCCGGTTCGCGTGAAGAGAACGCGTCAAATAAAAGACTCCACCGGGTTCTGAAGATCGGGTGCGGTGTTGCGGGACACGTGCTCGCCGATGGTCAGCTGCTTCAAGAGTCCGCACTGCGAGAGATGGTCATGCGAAAATTCTTCTCGGCGCTGGTCGTCATTCCCTTAGGCGTCATCTTCATCTTCTTTGCGGTCGCCAACCGTCATTCGGTGACGGTGTCGTTCGATCCGTTCGATTCCGTCAATCCGTCGGTAGCGGTGTCGATGCCGCTGTTCGTCGTGATTATTGCGGTCGCGATTTTGGGGGTCGCGGCGGGCGGCTCGGCGACCTGGTTCCGCCAGCGCCGCTGGCGCCGCGCCGCACGCCAGCACGAGGCCGAGGCCCGGCGGGCGCGGTCGGAAATAGCCGATCTGCGCGCCGCGGCGGCGGTCTCCCGGGGCGGCGTGCCGCAGCTTGCAGCACCGGCGCCGCGCGGCTTTTACGGGGCCGCCGGGCGAGACAAGCAGGGCGCGACGTTGTAGAACCCGCCCAAACAGCTCCGTTCCAACCCGCACTTCACGGCTTGAAAGCCGCGCCCGAGAGACCATGTCCCTGCTCGTCAAAATTTGCGGCCTGTCCACGCGCGAGACGCTCGACGTCGCGCTGGGGGCTGGCGCCGATATGGTCGGGTTCGTGTTCTTCCCCCCGTCGCCGCGGCATGTCGGCCTCGAGACCGCGCGCGAGCTCGGCAAGCAAGCCAAGGGCCGCGCCGTCAAGGTGGCGCTCACGGTCGATGCCGACGACGCGACGCTCGAGAATATCGTCGAGACCCTGCGGCCGGACATCCTGCAACTACATGGCAAGGAAACCACCGCGCGGCTGCGCGACATCAAGGCGAAATTCGGTCTGCCGCTGATGAAGGCGCTGCCGGTCGAGACCGCGGCCGATCTCGTGCCGCTTGCGGGCTATGCTGCGGTCGCCGACCGCATCCTGTTCGACGCCCGTGCACCAAAAGAGGCCACCCGCCCGGGCGGGTTAGGGGCCGTGTTCGACTGGCGCCTGCTTGAGAAGCTCGACCTCGAACTGCCGTTCATGGTTTCGGGCGGGCTCAACGCCTCCAACCTCGCCGAGGCCGTTCGCGTCACCCGTGCGGGCGGCGTCGATGTGTCCTCGGGCGTCGAGCGTTCGCCCGGCGTCAAGGATCCCGACATGATCCGCGATTTTATCCGCGCCGCGCGCGCCACCGAAGAATTGATGGTCCGATGAATCCAGGTCAGCCGAACTCCTTGCCAAACTCCTTCCGCACCGGCCCCGACGAGCGCGGGCATTTTGGTAATTTCGGTGGCCGCTTCGTCGCCGAAACGCTGATGCCGCTGATCCTGGATCTGGAGAAGGCCTACGTCGCGGCCAAGGCCGATCCGTCGTTCGCTGCGGAAATGAAGGGCTTTCTCAAGCACTATGTCGGACGGCCGTCGCCGCTGTACTTCGCCGAGCGCCTGACCGAGCATCTCGGCGGCGCAAAAGTCTATTTCAAGCGCGAGGAGCTCAACCACACCGGCTCGCACAAGGTCAACAATGTGCTCGGCCAGATCATGGTCGCGCGCCGGATGGGCAAGAAGCGCATCATCGCCGAAACCGGCGCCGGCCAGCACGGCGTCGCCACCGCGACGCTGTGCGCGCGGTTCGGACTGGAATGCATCGTCTATATGGGCGCGGTCGACGTCGCGCGTCAGGCGCCCAACGTGTTCCGCATGGAAATGCTGGGCGCCAAGGTGATCCCGGTTCAATCAGGGACCCGCACGCTCAAGGACGCGATGAACGAGGCGCTGCGCGACTGGGTCACCAACGTGCACAACACCTTCTACTGCATCGGCACGATCGCGGGGCCGCATCCCTATCCGATGATGGTGCGCGACTTCCAGTGCGTGATCGGTGACGAGACCCGCGAGCAGATGCAGGAGGCCGAGGGGCGCTTGCCGGATTCGCTGGTCGCCTGCATCGGCGGCGGCTCCAATGCGATGGGGCTGTTTCATCCCTTCCTCGACGATCCCTCGGTCGAGATTTTCGGTGTCGAGGCGGCGGGCCATGGCCTGACCCAGCTGCATGCGGCCTCGATCGCCGGCGGCCGGGCCGGCGTCCTGCATGGCAACCGCACCTATTTGTTGATGGACGATGACGGCCAGATCCAGGACGCGCATTCGATCTCGGCGGGACTGGATTATCCCGGCATCGGGCCGGAGCATTCCTGGCTCTATGAAAACGGCCGGGTCACCTATCTGAGCGCCACCGACGACGAGGCGCTCGCCGCGTTCCAATTGCTGTCGCGGCTGGAAGGCATCATCCCGGCGCTGGAATCGGCACACGCCATCGCCAAGGTTGTGGAACTCGCGCCGAAGCGGCCCAGGGATCATCTGATGGTCGTCAACCTCTCGGGCCGTGGCGACAAGGACATCCCGCAGGTCGCCGAAATCTTGAAGGGTGAGAAGAAGTGAGTACCCGTATCGACGCGCGCTTCGCCGAACTCGCCAAGCAGGGCCGCTCGGCTTTCGTCACCTTCCTGATGGCTGGCGATCCCGATCCGAAAACCTCGCTCGACATCCTCAAGGCGCTGCCGAAGGCCGGCGCCGACATGATCGAGATCGGCATGCCCTTTACCGATCCGATGGCCGACGGGCCGTCGATTCAGGCGGCGGGCCTGCGCGCCCTGAAAGCCGGCATGACCCTGAAAAAGACGCTGGAGATGGTGCGCGGCTTCCGCAAGGACGACGACACCACGCCGCTGGTGCTGATGGGCTATTACAATCCGATCTACATTTACGGCGTCGACAAGTTCCTTGTCGACGCGAAGACCGCCGGCGTCGATGGATTGATTATCGTCGATCTGCCGCCCGAAGAGGACGACGAGCTGTGCCTGCCGGCGATGAAGGCCGGGCTCAATTTCATTCGCCTGGCGACGCCGACCACCGACGACAAGCGCCTGCCGGCGGTGCTCGCGAACACGTCGGGTTTTGTCTATTACGTCGCGATCACCGGCATCACCGGCAGCGCCAGCGCCGATTCCCACGTGGTCGGTGAAGCCGTCGCCCGAATCAAACGGCATACCAAGCTGCCGGTCTGCGTCGGCTTCGGTATCAGGACGCCGGCTGCCGCGCGCGCGATCGCCGAGAACGCCAATGGCGCCGTGGTCGGCACCGCCCTGGTCGATGCCCTGCGCGGCAGCCTTGACGCCGAGGGGCGCGCCACCGCCAGGACCGTACCCGCCGTGGCCGACCTCGTTGCCGCCCTGGCGCAGGGCGTTAGGGGCGCCAAGCAGGCCGCAGAATAGGCCATTTTGGCGTAGAATGAGGCGCTACCAGCGGCTTGCCGGGTCCGGCCCGGGCCGCCATATAGTCAACGTAGCGTTTTCGAGCGAAGTGGATACCGGTTCGCGTGAAGAAAACGCGTCAATATAAGAGCGCGATGCGTCCAATCGCATTTCGGAGCGAAACATGAATTGGCTCACCAACGTCGTCCGGCCGAAGATCCGCAGCATCCTGCGCCGCGAGACGCCGGAGAATCTGTGGATCAAGTGCCCGGATTCCGGGCAGCTCGTGTTCTACAAGGACGTCGAGGCCAACCAGTTCGTGATTCCCGGTTCGAACTATCACATGCGCATGGGCGCGGTGGCGCGGCTGAAGTCGATCTTCGACAACGAGACCTGGTACGATATCGCGCTGCCTGACGTGACCGCCGATCCGCTGAAGTTTCGCGATGAGCGCAAATATGCCGACCGCATCAAGGATGCCCGCGCCAAGACCGGATTGAACGACGCCATCAAGGTTGGCTATGGCAAGCTCGAAGGCGCCGGCGTCGTCGTGGCCGTGCAGGATTTCGATTTCATGGGCGGTTCGCTCGGCATGGCCGCGGGTGAAGCGATCGTGCGTGGGCTCGAGCTCGCGGTCGAAAAGAAATCGCCGTTCATCGTGTTCGCAGCCTCAGGCGGTGCGCGAATGCAGGAAGGCATTTTGTCGCTCATGCAGATGCCGCGAACGACGGTCGGCGTGCAGATGCTGCGCGAAGCAAAACTGCCCTACATCGTCGTGCTGACCAATCCGACCACCGGCGGCGTCACGGCATCCTACGCCATGCTGGGCGACGTGCAGATCGCCGAGCCCGGTGCGCTGATCGGATTCGCCGGCGCGCGCGTCATCGAACAGACCATTCGCGAGAAACTGCCGGAAGGTTTCCAGCGCGCCGAATATCTGCGCGACCACGGCATGGTCGACATGGTGGTGCACCGCCACGAAATGCGTCCCACCCTGGCGCGGCTGTGCCGGCTGCTGACGAAGTCGCCGGCGCCGGAGGTTGCGTCGAAAGCCGTGCTGCAGGTCACCGACCCGGCCCAGATCGTCTCGGCGCCGGAAGCGGTGCCGGCCGCACCGCACGCGTGAACTCACCCGCCGCCAGACCGCAGCCCTCGCTCGACGAATTGATCGCGCGGCTGTCGGCGCTCCATCCCAGTCGCATCGATCTCAGCCTCGATCGCATGCAGGCCCTGCTGGCGCGGCTCGATCACCCTGAAAGCAAGCTGCCGCCGGTGATCCATGTCGCCGGGACCAACGGCAAGGGTTCCACGATCGCCTATCTGCGCGCGATCCTGGAAGCAGCTAGCCTGCGCGTTCACGTCTATACCTCGCCCTATCTGGTGCGGCTCAACGAATGTTTTCGTCTTGGCCGCAGTGGTGGCGGCGTGCTGGTCGATGACGATGAATTGTGCGCCGCGCTCGGGCATTGCGAGCGCGCCAACAATGGCGATCCGATCACGATTTTCGAGATCGAAACCGCGGCGGCGTTTTGTCTGTTTGCACAGCATCCGGCCGATGTCGTGCTGCTGGAAGTCGGCCTCGGCGGACGGCTGGACGCCACCAATGTGATCGATGCACCGATTGCGAGCGTGATTGCGCCGGTCAGCATGGATCATACGGAATTCCTCGGCAATTCGCTGACCGAGATCGCCGGTGAGAAAGCCGCCATCATCAAGCGCAATGCGCCGGTGGTTTGTGCCGAGCAGGCGCCGGAAGCGATTGATGTGATCGAGGCGCAGGCGCGCCGCATGCGCGCGCCGCTGCATGCGGCCGGCCAGCAATGGCATGTCAGCGTCGAGCGCGGCAGGCTGGTCTATCAGGACGATCGCGGCCTGATGGATCTGGCGGCGCCAAAACTGTTCGGCCGGCATCAGTTCGACAATGCCGGGCTCGCGATCGCGACCTTGCGTGCGCTCGACACCTTCAAGATCGGCATGCCCCATTTCGAGGCCGGCATCGTCAACGCCGAATGGCCGGCGCGGATGCAGCGCCTGGTTTCGGGCGCGCTGGTCGAGCAGGGCCCACAGGGCTGCGAGATCTGGCTCGATGGCGGACACAATGCCGAAGGCGGGCGTGTTGCTGCGGCTGCATTAGGTGACCTCGAAGAGCGGGTGTCTCGGCCGCTGGTCGTCATCGTTGGCATGATGGCGAACAAGGATGCGGGCGCGTTCCTCGCCAATTTCGCCGGGCTGACGCGCCATATCATGGCGGTGCCAATTCCCGGGCGCGACAATGCGAGCTCGATGGCGGCGTCGATGCCGCCGGACCGGCTGGCGGATGCCGCCCGCGCGCTGGGCATGCGCGTGGAGAACGCCGCCAGCGTCGAAGCCGCGCTTCAAACACTGTCGCGTCTGGCTTACGAAGTGCCGCCGCGCATCCTGATCACAGGATCGCTATACCTCGCGGGCCATGTGCTGGCCGCCAATGGCACGCCGCCTGCATAACACCCTCGTGTCCCGGACGCGGTGCAGCGCCCTTCACGCTGCGATAGTAATTGGAATGAATAATGCGCTTTGCCGCGATTGCTGATGTGCACGGAAATTATCTCGCGCTGGAAGCTGTCATCGCCGACATCCGCGCGCAGGGCATCAAAGAGATCGTCAATCTCGGCGACATGGCGAGCGGACCGCTCGATGCGCGGCGTACCATGGATGCCCTGATGGCGCTCGATGCCGTACACGTGCTCGGCAACCACGACCGCTATCTGATCGACCGGCCGCCGGAGAAGATGGGTTCCTGGGACCGGCCGGCGCATGCGCAACTCGACAAGACCCATTTCGACTGGCTGCGCGCGCTGCCGCCGACGCGCGTCTATCGCGACCTTGTGTTTCTCTGCCACGCGACACCCGCGCATGACGAAGTCTATTGGCTGGACACGGTGATATCAGACGGCACCGTTTGCATGGCCTCGCTCGATGCGATCGAGAAGGAAGCCGAAGGGATCACGCAGCCGCTGATCCTCTGCGCCCATACCCATGTCGCGCGCACGGTGCGGCTTCGCGACGGCCGCAGAATCGTCAACCCCGGCAGCGTCGGCTCGCCCGGCTATCGCGACACCCATCCGTTTGCGCATGTGATCGAAGCCGGCACGCCGGATGCGCGCTACGCGATCCTCGAACTGATTGACGGATCGTGGCGCGTGACGTTTCGCCACGTGCCCTACGACCATGAGGCGATGGCGGCCCTGGCGCGGCAGAACGGCCAGCTTGAGCTGGCCTCTGCGCTGGCGACGGGTTGGATCGGGTAAGAGCGATGTCCGACTACGACGAGGCGTATCGTCGTGTGCGGGCCGATGGTCATTCGGGTTGGGCAGGAAGCCGGCATCACCAGAACGTCGCTCGGATGACTGCAACGCTTGATCGGCTGGAACACGAGACCTTTCCGCGGCCGCCCGCAAGAGTGCTCGAACTCGGATGCGGCAATGGCATGTCGTCATCGCTATGGATGGCCCGCAAGGCTTACGAGGTGTACGGCATCGATATTTCCGATATCGCTGTCGCCTGGGCCAGGGAACTGTTCGATGCATGCGGTCTTTCCGGCTCCTTCCGGCAAGGCAGCGTTTGCGAGATGACGTTCTTTCCCGAAAGGTCCTTTGACATCGCGGTCGACGGCAGCTGTCTGCATTGCCTGATCGGAAGCGACAGAGCCCGGTGCCTTCGGGAGGTTCGCCGCATTCTTCGGCCCGGCGGCGTTTTCGTCGTCAGCAGCATGTGCGGTTTGCCGAAGTCCGATGAGGCCAAGGCTCGCTTTGACCCGCTAACCGGTCATTTGTTGGAGAATGGCCGGCCCTACCGGACGCTGAGGCTCCTGCCGGATCTCGTGCAGGAGTTGGAGGACGCGGGCTTCGGCGTGCAGAACACGCAGGTCGGTGTCAATCCATGGTGGGATCATGCCACCATGGTCTGTCGGATCAGGGATGGCTCAACGCAAACGGCCGGCTAATCGCCGGCCGCTCAACAAATCAGATAGCGAAAAACCTCAGACCGCCGCAGTGATCCACTGCTGCAGCTTCGCCTTCGGCGCGGCGCCGACCTGGCGGGAGGCCATCTCGCCGCCCTTGAAGATCATCAGGGTCGGGATCGACATCACGCCGTATTTCGAGGCCGTCTTCGGGCTCTCGTCGACGTTCAGCTTCACGATCTTGACCTTGTCGCCCATCGCGCCGGAAATCTCGTCGAGCGCCGGGGCGATCATGCGGCAGGGGCCGCACCATTCGGCCCAGAAATCCACGACCACCGGCCCGGTCGCGTTGAGCACTTCGGCTTCGAAATCGGCGTCAGAAACCTTGCCAACGGCCATGGGAATACCTCGTTCGGTTGAAAACAGCGCGCGGATGAGAATCGCGCCTTAGGATCATATTGACGAACCTATGAACGCGATCTTGCCGGGTCAAGCGCGGTCACGCCGACATGATAGGATGCCAGCGCCGCGTCCAGCGCGGGGGCGGAAATCTCCATCAAATCAGGCGTTTCGGTCCAAAGCAGCGCGGCCCGGACCGGCAGCTGGGGATAAAGTTTGGCCAGTACCGCCCGGTAGAGCGCGAGCTGGCGGACATAGCCGCGCGGCGCCTCGGCAGGCAGCTTGGGCGGGGCGTGGTTGGTCTTGTAATCGACGATCAAGACCTCCCGCTCGGTGACCACCAGCCGGTCGATCTGGCCGGAAACCAGCGCCGGTGGCTGCCCGGGCCGGTCCAGCCGCCCCACGATCGAGACTTCAGCCTGGCTGCCCGGCGCAAAGGCGTGCGCAAAGCGCGCATCCGCGATCAGCGCCAGCGCGTTTTCCGCCAGCGTGAGCCGTTCGTCCTCGGTCCAGCCGTCGGCGTTGCGGGCGAGGTACGACAGCGCGGCCTCGCGGCGGCGTTCGGCGGCGATATCGGGCAGCGACTGCAGCAACCGGTGCACCAGCGTGCCGCGCTTGAGCGCCTTGGCGCGGGCGAGGATCGATTCGCCTGACCGGACCGGATGGCTGTCGTCGTCAGCGGGATCGGACGGGCGCAGCAAACCCTCCGCCGGACGCTCCGGCTGCGCCGGTGTCAGCAACCACGATGGAAAATCGATCGATGGCGTCTTTGCCGGCGTAACTGATCCCGTGGCAGGCGCGACTTTCTCGGCCCGCAAATAGCGCTTCACGACGCCGCTCGATGTCATGATCTCCTCGAGCTGCAATTCGGAACGGTCGAGGCCCTTGCTGATAAGATCATACCAGGAGGAGGGGCGAACATCCTTCCTGTTGCCGGGCATGCAGCCACCGACGATCAGGCGATCGGCCGCGCGCGTCATCGCCACGTAAAGCAGGCGGCGGTATTCATCCTCGGTATCGCCTAGCTTCGCCGCCCGTGCGGTGACGAGGGCGGGGGGATCTTCGGCCTTGCGGCCGGCCCAAACCACGATTCCGGGGGCGTGCGGACCAGCATTGCCTTGTGGCAGGTTGATGAGCCGCAGCCGCTGCGTATCCGAGGGAGATGTCGTGGTATCGACCATGAACACTACGGAAGCTTCCAGGCCCTTGGCGCCATGCACGGTCATGACGCGAACCTCGTCGCGCGAGATTTCCATGTCGCGCTTGACCTCGGTATCGGCCGCACGCAGCCACGCCATGAAGCCCTGTAGCGAGGCAGGCGCCTTGCGCTCATAGTTCAGCGCAAGTTCCAGAAATTCATCGAGCGCATCATTGGCTTCATGCCCGAGCCGGTTCAGGATCCGTGCACGGCCGCCGTCGCCGCCAAGCAGCCAGGAATAGAAGGCAAACGGCGTCGCGTTGACAACGCGTCGCTCACATTGCTCCAACCGCCAGAGCGCGTCCCTCAGCAAGCCATCGGTCGCGGCGCGCGCGCTCAATGCCGCACGCAACGATCCCTTTCGCTGCCAAGCCAACTTGAACAGATCGTCGTCAGAGAGACCGAACAGCGGGCTCTTCAATGCCACCGCCAGCGCCAGATCGTCCTGCGGCAACAGCAATGCGTCCGCCAGGTTCATCAGGTCGATGGCCGCGATGTGCTCAGTCAGTTTGAGTCGGTCGGCACCGGCGACCGGGACGTTTGCGTGCTTCAGCGCCTGGATCACCGCATCGAACGCATTGCCACGCCGGCGCACCAGCACCAGCATGTCGCCGTATCGCAGTGGACGGCGGTCACTGGCGCTGCCGGTCATGGTGCCGCTTTCGACCAGCGATTTGATCTCGGCCTGAATCCGCCGGGCGAGCTTTACCTCGGGACTGGTCACGGCGACGCCGTCGAACGGCGCGCGCCAGCCTTCCATATCTGGCCTGTCGTCGGCTACGGCCAATTCCCAGAGATCGATCAGGCTTGGGCCTGCGTCTTCCAGCGCATGATGGATCGGGTACCCGTTCTCGACCGCGTGGATGCTTCGAAAGATTTCCTGCTCGCGGAAAACATGATCGACCGAATGCAGGATCGCCGGCCCGGAACGAAACGAATAGTTGAAAGACACCGGATCGAATTTCAGGCCGGCATCTTCGAACTTCTTCTTCAATGCCCGCCGGCGCAGGTCGAATTCGCGGGGGGCCGCACCCTGAAACGAAAAGATCGACTGTTTCTCGTCGCCGACTGCGAACACGGTACGCATCACGCCATCACGCGCACCCGCGCCGGAAGTAAATTCGGAAATGATGTGTGCGACGATGTCCCATTGCCGCGGGCTGGTGTCCTGTGCCTCGTCGATCAGCACATGATCGACGCCACGATCAAGCTTGTAATGGACCCAGCCGGAGGAGACGCGGTCCAGCATCCGAAGCGTCTTGTCGATCAGATCGTCATAATCGAGCAGTCCACGTTCCAGCTTCTCGCGCCGGTAATTCGCGGCAGAAGCGGTTGCGATGTGCAGCAGCGCCTCGGTGCGGTCCCGGGCCGTCAAGGCGCGGCGGCGTTCGATCAGAGGGGCGATGCGATCGGCCTCGGATTCGAACAGCCGGCCGATGGCCGGATTGTTGTCGACGAATTTCTTGGTCACCACCGATTTGCGGCGGGTGCGGTCGGTCTCGGTGAGAAACAGGCCGAGATATTCGTCGACCTGCGCAGCGCCGGTGAACACCAGCCCTGCACGAAGCCGGGCAGCCTGATCCTGGTCGGTCTTGCTGCCGGTGTCGAGAATTCCGGAGATCTCCGACCAGCGCGATCGCGGCAGGTTCGGTCCATCGACAATGGCGCACTCGACATCCTCAATACGATCCTCAGGATCGACACCCAGCGCAGCAGAGGTCTGCCTCGCCGCGGCGTGAGCGCTGCCGGCGGTGTCCGTCCATGCCATGAAATGATCGCGGCTAAGACAGGCCTCGCGTACAACCTCCTTGAAGGTCACGTCCGCCGCACTGGCCATCGCCATCCGGAGCGCCTGGCCGGTCGCGCTGTCGGGGTGGCGCGACGCCTCCAGAAACACCGCGAGATTGGCGCGCTCCATCATCTCGTTCTGGTCGCGGTCGTCGAGCACGGCGAAGCGCGCGGGCACATTGGCCTCGAACGGGAATTGCTGCAGCAGGCGCGTGCACAGCGCGTGGATGGTCTGCACTTTCAGCCCGCCCGGCGTCTCCAGCGCGCAGGCGAACAATTGGCGCGCCGTTTTCCGCAGCTTTGCATTGGGATTCGCAATCCCTACTTCCTTGATCGCGGCATCCAGCGAAGCGTCGTCGAGCGTGACCCAATGTCCCAGCGTCGAGAACACCCGTTCCGCCATGTTGGCGGCGGCGGCTTTTGTAAAGGTGATGCAGAGGATCTTTTCCGGCGCCACGCCACCCAGCAGCAGCCGTATCACGCGTTGCACCAGCACATGGGTCTTGCCCGAGCCGGCATTGGCCGACACGAACGAGGACGCCGCCGGATCGGACGCGCGCGCCTGGGTATCGCGCACATTGGGAGGAATGATGCGGGGAGCCTTCACCATTCCTCGATCCCCAACCCGCCGGCCGCAGACCATTCCTTGATCCGGGCGAGATCGTCATAGGCGCCGTAGCGGTTCGACCACATCGACAGGTTCAACGAGGTGTAGGCCTGGTTCTCGTCTTCGAATTTGCGGATCAGTTTTTCCAGCTCCAGCCGCGCGTAATCCGCCGCCTCGTCCGGTGGCTGCGGCGTATCGTTGTTTCTGATCTTCAGTTCCAGCGAACGGTGCTCGCCCGGCGGGTTGTTGCCGCTGAGCCTGACATAGGCGAGTTCGGCGACCGACGAATCCGCGCCGATATCCTTGAAGCCGCCTTCGCGCAGGATTGCGGCCTCGAGGGTGAGCTGCGGCGACAGTCCCATCCGCACCTGCTTGCCGGTCGGCGGCTGGCCCGTCTTGTAGTCGAGGATCGCGAAGCGGCCGTCAGCGCGCTGCTCGATGCGGTCGGCGCGGGCTGACAGGATGAAGGTTCGTTCGTTGTCGAGCGGAATACCGATTTCGCCCTTGATCTCGGCATCGATCCGGTGAATGTGATCGCGGCGCGCCATTTCCCAATCGGCGAACCATGCGGCGATGCGCTGGAACCGCGGCCACCACAGCGCCCGGGCCTCGGGGCGCTCCATCAGCGGCGCAAAAAATTTCTCCCCGATGCCGCGCAGCGCGAGCGCAGGCTGGGCCGGCAATGTGTCGGCGAAGGTTTTTGTAAATTCGCCGAGCGCTTCATGGATCGCCGAGCCGCGATCGGCAGCTGACAGTGGCATATCGACGGGATCGAGCGGGTCGAGCCGCAGAATGTATTTCGCGTAGATCGTGTAGGGATCGCGCAGCCAGTCCTCGATCGCCGTCACCGACAATTTCAGCGGGCGCGTCGCACGCGGCGGCTTTGGCGCGGGCTGCGGGATCGGCTCTATCTTTGCCGGCCGGTCGAGTTCGGCGGCGAAGCGGACATAATCCTTGCCGGCCTGTGTGGCTTGCTTCCAGTGCTCTTTGCCGGCGACGGCCTCGAGCCGGTGCAGGAAGCGCGAGGCCACCGCCGGCGCGCCGCCGACCTTCGCCGAATGGGTCAGGATGACGTCGGTGTGGCCGAGCAGTTGCGCGAAGTCATGCGCTGACAGCCCGATGCGCCGCTCCGGCAGATCGAGGCCGAGTTCATGCCGCATCGGCCGGCTCAACCACGGATCGATCCGCGGTGACGGTGGCCACACGCCTTCGACCAGCCCGCCCAGAATCACGCGATCGGATTCGGTCAAGCGTGCTTCGAGCTGGCCATAAATGTGCAGATGCGCGCTCGCCGATTCCGGCCGCCGTACCATGCGGTCGGCGAAGGCGGTCTGGAACAATTCCGGATAGTCGCCGAGCTGGACCATCAGCCCGCTGGGTTTCTGTTCGCCCAACAGATCGGCAAACGCCGAGGCCAGCGCTGATCCCTGGGCGCCCTCGAACACGACGGCGATTTCGGTTTGGTCAGATGACAGGGCTATCAACACCTCGCGGTGGCAATGCGCCAGTTCAGCGAAGTCATAGGGCTTCGACGACGTCATGCTTTCCAGCGGCAACAGCGCCTGCTGCAGTGCAGAGATCAACCCTCGCGCCTGATCGAGTTCGTCATCCCGCAACTTGGCGCGTTGCTCGGACGCGTGGAGCGAGGAGGTCTCGCCGTCTCTCAATTTCCTGAGTTCAGCGCGAAAACGATCGAAGTCGCGCGCGAGGCCATTGCTGCCGGCTTGCGGCCGCGTGCCGCGCAGCAGGGCCAGTTCCAACACCTCGATGGTGTGTTTCAGCGCACCATGCGCGCCACCCAGCCGGAACAGCGGGTGCTTCATCAGCGCCAGCAAGGTCGGGGGCTCCAGCCCCTTCGCCGCGGCTTGCGCCACCAGCCGCGCAAAGATTCCGGCGGAAGTATCCATCAGCGCGTCACCGCCGGAATCGTCGAATTCGAGGTTCCAGCGGCCGAGTGCTGCCATCACCCGCCGCGCCAGCGCACGGTCCGGCGTCACCAGCGCGGCCGATTTGTCGAGATGCCGCGCCTCGCGCATGGCGACCGCGATCGCCAGCGCTTCCATCTCCGGATTGGGCGCCGCGACGACCGCGAGATTTTTCATGCCGCCCGAAATCTTCGCGGCAATGTCAGGCTGTTCCAGCCGGTCGTGCCATTGTTCGGTCGCGGTCGACGGCCGCATCGTTTCGGAGACCAGCACGTCGCGTCCATCAGGCGCAGGCGTGCCCAAAATCTCGACGTCGCTGCGCTTGATGCCGAACCGGTCCAATAGGGCATGCATCGCGAATTGCGGATGGTTCGAGGCCGGCGGAGTGGTGAATTTGCCTTGCGCGTCTCTGATGCCGCCGATGGTCTGCCAGGCCGCGGCATCGAGATCGGTATCTAGCCCCGGCAGCACCACCGCGCCTTGTTTGAGCTTGGCGACGACGTGCAGGAATTTGGCGGTCGCGGGCATCGAGCCGGTCGAACCCGCCGCGATCACCGGGCCCTTGTGGTGCGCAGTCAGGCGCGCGGCCTCGGCGTCGATCAGAAGGTCGCGCCGCGCCGCCGGTTCGATCCGTCCGATTTCGTGCAAATGCTGCGGCCAGGCCTTGCGCGCGATGCGCAGGAACTCCAGCGAGTGCTGCCAGTATCGATCGAGCTGGTCCGGCACCAGTTTGTCGAGCGCATCCCAGTCGACGCCGCGGGTGACCATGTCGTCCATCAATCGCGCCAGATCGCCGGCCAGCGCCAGCGTCGAGGCCGGGCCGCCGACCACCAGCGGCGCGGAGACCGGCGTTTTGGCCCACGCCGCGACGAGATGGGCCAGCGTCAGCCGCCGCTCGAGTTCGCCGAGCCGCGGCGGAATGTCGAGCGGGGCCACGCCGCCGAATTGTTCGGAGCCTTCCGCGAACGCCAGTTCGTCCTCATCGATATCGCCGAGCGCCACGATGCGCGGCAGGATCGCAGCATCGGTCTTCATCTCGTCGAGGAAGATCTCCCGCGCCATCCGGCCGGCGCGCCGGGTCGGCAGATAGAGCGTCGCCTGCGCCAGGTTCAGGGGATTGTGGCGCGCCTCGAATCCATCGACGAGCCGGCCATCCACCAGTGCGGCGATAACGGTTCGCAAGAGCGGCACGGATACGGGAACGCTGAAAACGCGCATGGGCTGCCTGATTCGAGGTCAGGGCAATATAGGGAGTGATGGCTCAATGGTCATGGGTGGGGTGCGCTGGTTACCCATTCTCCGCCGTCGCCCCGGCCTTGCGCCGGGGCCCATACGCCGAGGCCTAACGGTGAGCACGCTGGCGTTAGATGCCTTCTGTTCTAATGACCGCCGCGGCGTATGGGTCCCGGCGTTCGCCGGGACGACGGGTGGAGGCGCCTTACGCCACGCTCTCCAGATACGCCTCTTCCGCGGCCTGCACCGCGTCGGGGGTTCCGACATGCATCCAGACGCCGTCGAGCCGCAGGCCGAATAACCGCTCCTGCTCATTGGCCTGGTCGAACAATTTCGTCAGCGAGAACTCGCCCGCGGGCGCACCTGTAAACAGCGACGGCGACATGATCGCGGCGCCGGCATAGACGAACGGCACCACCTGATGTTCGCGCCGCTTGCGCAGCGCGCCGTCGGGCAGCATCGAGTAATCGCCGCGGCCGGCATAGCCGATGCTGCTGGTGGTCGGCGCCATCAACAGCAGGATATCCATGCGCGCGGGATCGAAGGTCTCGGCCAGCCGCGTCAGATTGGGCCGCACGCCGTCGATCCACATGGTGTCGGCGTTGAGATGGAAGAACGGCTCTGTGCCGAGCAAAGGCAGGGCCTTCACGACGGCGCCGCCGGTGCCGAGCACCTGATCGCGTTCGTCGGAGATGGTAATGCGGGGGCGGGTTCGGGAGGCGGTATGTTCGATGATCTGGTCGGGCAGATAATGCACATTGACCACGGCTTCGCCGACGCCGGCGGCGGCCAGCTTGTCCAGCACGTGATCGAGCAGCGGCTGGCCCATCACGCGCACCAGGGGCTTTGGCATGTGGTCGGTCAACGGGCGCATCCGCAGGCCGAGACCGGCGGCGAGGACCATGGCTTTCTTGGGCGTGACGGACATTTCCTGGATTTCTCGAAACGGATCAGCGCTTCGGATCATATCACGGTGATTCGGCTGATCCAGCGACTGTGAGGCCATAGTCATTGCAGATGACGGCTGTAAGACGACGGCTGTAAGAGGATTTGGGCGCGGCGGGGCTCATGCTTCGGCGGTCTCCGCGCCGCGCTTGCCGGCCGCCTTTTTCTTCTTGTCGCCCTGCTTCAGGAAATTGACGCCGATCTGGTCGCCATTGACCCAGGCCAGTTCGCAGCGGCGGTAGGCCAGTCCCGTGGACGACAGCAGCAGAAAGAATTCCTTCAGATGCAGGCCCTCGACGGAACCTTCCACCGTCAGCTTGGCGCCGGTCTCGGAGACGTCTTCCATCACGCATTCACGCCGCCAGGTGCCGTCGATGCCCATCATATGCGCCGGATAGCCGCGCTCGAATGTGACGCGGTCTCCCTTGCGCCGCTCTGATGTCGCCATCGCCGTATTCCCGGATTCGAAACAGCCGCTCGCACACGCGGAGCATAGCCTTCCGCAGATTAAAGCCGGGGTGGCTAACAAGTGGTAAATCAGGCGACCGGCGGCGGCACGTTGGCGGTGTACCATTCGCGAAAATCGGCCAGAGCCGGGTGGGCCAATGAACGGTTCAGATAGGTCCAGATTCGCGGCTGATGACGCAGATATTGCGGCTTGCCATCGCGCCGGTTGAGCCGCGCGAAAGTGCCGAGCAGGCGGGTATTCCGCTGCGCCGACATGATGGCATAGAGCTCGGCGAAACGGGCCGGATCGAAATTGCTGTCGGCGGCGCGCCGCGCCTTGATGTAGCGGGTCAACAGCGTCAGTTCGAGCGCCTCGGGCAGGTCGATCCGCGCGTCCTGCAGCAGCGACACCAGGTCGTAGGCGGCAGGTCCGAGCACCGCGTCCTGGAAATCGATGATGCCGACCCGTAGGATTCCGGAACGATCATCGAGCCAGATGATGTTGGGGGAATGGAAATCCCGGATCACCCAGGTGCGCGGCGCGGCCGCCGGCTTCTTCAATAACTCCCGCCACATCGCAACGAATTCGTCGCGCAGCTCCTGGCTTGGCTCGACGCCGCGATCGGGCATGTACCACTCAAGCATCAGCCCCATCTCGACCAGCCACGCTTCGGTGTCGAATACGGGAATGGCGTGGGTCGATTGCAATGTCAGCAGCAGGATGTCCGGCAGCGGCTCGCGATGCAGCGCCGCCAGCATGTCGGTCGCGGCCTCGTAGCGCTCCACGATCGGTTGCGGCGGATCGCCTTCGACAATACCGGCGTGGCCGAAATCCTCGGTGATCAGGAAACCGGCATCGAGGTCCTGGTGGCGGATCGCCGGCGCCGAGAAGCCGCGCTCGCGCAGGCCGTTGGCGATGGCGACGAACGGCTTGACGTCTTCGGCCAGATGCACGGCGGCGCTGTAGGATTTGCCGTCATAGATCGCCGGGCCGTCCGGCCGCTTCGGCGAATTCATCAGGATGGCTGTGCCGCCCAGATGCAGCCGCGCATAGGAACGCGTCGAGGCATCGCCGGGCATGCGCTCGCGCTGCGCTTCCAAAAAGCCTGATGTTTCGAGAAACTGGCGCAGGACTTTAAGTCTCTCGACCTGGGCCGCCGCCCTGCCATGACCGGTAAACTCGGCGGCGCGCGCACTGGATCCGAACGCGGGACGATGGCTGAGGGCGATGTCGATGCGGTCGTCCGGCAGCGCGTCCGCAGCGCGCTCCGGCCATTCGATCAGCGCCAGCGCGCCCTCGGGCAGCGGCGACAGCCCGATTTCCTCCAGCTCGCTCGAATCGTTGATGCGATAGAGATCGGCATGAACGATCGGAAACGGCTGGTCATAGCTTTGCGCCAGCGTGAATGTCGGGCTCGGCACTTCCAGTGCCTCGTCGTTGGCGAGGTAGCGGATCATCGCGCGCGCCGCTGACGTCTTGCCGGCGCCGAGATCGCCCGACAGCGTGATCACATCGCCGGGGCCAACCAGCAGCGCCAAGTCGGCCATCAGTTGCGCGGTCGCGGTCTCGTTCGCGAGCGCCACCGAGAATGTCGCTGATACGGTCATTCGGCGGCGTTGCGATGGGCGTTCTGGTCGATCGGAAAGTCGCACGTGACCGTCGTGCCCTTGCCGAGTTCCGAATCGACCCGCACCTTGCCGCCGTGCAGTTCGACAAAGGAGCGCACCAGCGACAGACCAAGCCCCGCGCCGCGGTGCCGCGAGCCGTTGGAATGGCTCTCGAACCAGTCGAACACCTTGTCCTTGACGTCGGGCGGGATGCCCGGTCCGGAATCGGTGACGGTGAAGATGACGCGATGCTCGTTGCGCCGCGCGCTGATGCTGACGATTGCATCATGCGGCGAGAAGCCGACGGCATTGGCAAGCAGGTTATAGAGCACCTGCACCACGCGGCGCTCGTCGCCGGTGAAGTCGCCGATGCTGGGATCGATGTCGACCTTGAGTTCGATGCGGTCGGTGGCGAGCCGGTCCTGAATGCCTTCCTTGGCCTGCTCGATGGCTTTCGCGATGTTGACCGGGCCGAGTTCGAGCTTCATGGCGCCGGCGTCGATGGTGGCGAGGTCGAGGATGTTGTTGGTCAGCGCCAGCAGCGCGTTGGTGGATTTGGTGACGTAGTCGAGATACTCGGCCTGCTTTGGCGTCAGCGGACCGGTCGAGGGATCGCTCAGGAAGTGCGCGAAGCCGATGATGGTGGTGAGCGGAGCGCGCAGTTCGTAGGACACGTGGTGGACGAAATCGACCTTCATCTGGTCGGCGGTCTCGAGCGCCTCGTTGCGTTCGCGCAGCGCGCGTTCGACGTTTTCGGTGTCGGTGATGTCCTGGAAGGTGAGCATCGTGGCGCCGTCGGGCAGCGGCATGGTCATGCAGGTCAGCACGCTGCCGTCCTTGCGCTCAAGCTTCAGCGCCACCTGCGCCCGGTTGCCGATCGCGGTGATCGCCTCGCGCAGCGTGCGCCAGGTCAGATCGTCGTCGAACAGCGGCTTGCACCAGGATTCCACGGTCTCGATGTGGGGCTGTTCGCGCAGCTGCTCTTCCGACAGTTTCCACATCTTCGCAAAGGCGGGATTGAACAGTTCCACGCGGCCGTTGCTGCCGAACACCGCGACCGCTTCGGCGAGATTGTTGAGCGTCTCGTGCTGTACCCTCGTCAGCCCGTCGAACCGCCGCGCCAGATCGAGGCTTTCGGTGACATTGTCGAACAAATAGGTGACGCCGCCTTCGAGGTTAGGCGTGGTGACGACGCTGACCGCGCGGCCGTCGGGCAGGAACCAGGTGTAGGTCTCCGGCTCGACCGCGCGATAGGCCTCATGCAGCTTGGCTTTCCAGGCCCGGAAGTCCGGCTGCTCGGGGAGTTTGCGCGTGGCGCGCAGCCGGTCGAGCACGCTGGAATCGTCGGGTTGGCCGTCGAGGAAGGCCTGATCGAGGCCCCACAGCCGGCGGTAGGATTCGTTGTAGAAGGCGAGCCGGCGCTGGGCGTCGAATACCGCAACCCCCGACGACAATTGGTCGAGGGTGCGGCGATGCGCCTCCACCATCCGCTGCAGCGCGGCGCGCAGCTGGGTCGCCTCGCTGGCGTCGATCGCGATGCCGGCGCTGCCGCCGCCAAGCTTCAAGGCTTGCACGTCATAGATCCGCCGTTCGCCGCCGACCACGATCGGCAGCCGCGCGCTGAAGCTGGAACTGTCGTTCAACGTCCGGCTCATGTCGGTGCGCTGGTCGGTTTCCAAAAGTTCAAGGTTGCGACGGACGACATCGGCGACGCTGGTTCCTTCGGTCGCCCGCACATAGGCCGTATTGGCGTAGCGCAGATTGCCCTCGGGGCTCTTGGCCCATATCGGCCAGGGCGCCGCGGCGGCGAAGTCACGCAGCAGCTCGGTCTCTTCCTGCAGCGTCTTGTAGCGCAGGTTGGATTCGGCGAGTTCGCGGCGCAGCCCGCCGAGTTCGCGAATCCGAACAACGGCTTGGCCGCCGATGGCGCGGCCCATCGCCTCGATCGCGCGGCCGTTCGAGGTCGAGAGGTTGAGCAGAAAGCCCTCGCCGGCCTCGCGCAACGCATCGACGGCATGGTCCATCTGCAGAGCCGGTTCCGGCGGCAGCCAGGTTCCAAAGGCGAGGATCCGCTGCGGTGAGTTTTGCAACGCTTCCTGCGAGATCAACAGCGCGGTGTCACCGCTGATCTGGGGTCGGCTGTCGCCTGCGGCCCAGGAAATCAGAATTTGCGGCTCGGCGAACAGCAGAGCCCGCAGCCGGTCGGCCTGAACCTGCAGATCGGCGATGTCCTGGCGCAGGCGGAGCTCGGTGCGGGTCGCCTTGATGCGGGTGCGCATCAACAGGATCGCCGCCACGACGGTAAAGCCGAGCAGCGACAACGCCGTCGTCAGCACCGCGAATTCCTGGTGATTGAGGTCGAGCCAGGCCGAAATCGCCTCGGAGAGCGGCAAATCGCTGGCCAAGGCCGGTTCCGATACGACGGATAAAGCAGAGGCGAGCGCAATCATGCCGTGACGTGCCAGTGAGGTGCACGACAGCAGGTTTCGACGCATCGCCGCGACTACGCCCGACATGATTTGCCCCAGAACGCACGACTTCAGGCCCGGCGCTTACAATCAGCCGTGCACGAATCGAGTGAGAGTATCCCCAACGCGACTCCGTGGGTAAGAGTCCAGACCGTGAACGTGAATCTGGCTGTGCAAAAATGGGCGGATAACGCTCCGTGGAACTGCGATGGTTGGCGCAAACGCCACCGGATCAAAAAATCCAGTCGTTTTCGACGTGACGCCGTTCCGTCTTGAGGGGAACGAACGGACGGTCCCGTCTCATCGCTTGCTACAGCACCTTTTCACCTCGCACTCGCCGGCACCTTCAATCCGACGGTGCGTCCCGGAAAGCCAGCGGCGTCAAAATAGCGCGTCAGGCCGACAAACTGCATGTTCACTATGGTGCGCAGGCCGTTGTCGCCTCGCTTCGAGACAAGATCCTGTCGCCACGGCCGGGCGGGCTTTCCGCCGGGAAGTGCTTCGGTAAGCGCGCGGCCGCGCAGCTTGCCGACCGGCGGGAGGGTGACACCCAGGATCTTCTCGAGCGTCGGAGCGATATCGGCGTTGCTGACCGGGGCCGTATCGTTGAAGCCGGTCTTGAACGCGGGCCCGATGGCCGCCATGAAGTTTCCGGTATCGGCGCGGCTAAAGCTGCCGTGATGGCCTTGCCCCTGCAAGAGGGTGGTATCGGATACGGTCACGCTGCAAAACAGCGGCTGATCACACCCCGTCGTTTCGGAGCGGAAATTGACGACGACGGCCGGCGTTGGCGTTCGCGCTCCCCCTTTGAGGCCCACTCTGCTCAGCGGCAGGGTTCCCGGAATCGGTCCAAGGTCATCACGAACGAAGACGCCGCTCGTGTAGTCTTGCGCCAGGAGCGCCTTGACCACCTGCCTCACCAGGGTCTTGGCGTTATCTTGCGGTAGATAGATGAGATCGTTGCCTCCGTTGGCGCCAACCACGATATCGGGTTTGGCCGGATCGTTGCCGATCGAAGCGCTGGCGCGGCGCGGGTATTTCCCGGCCTTGTAGTCGATGCCAGCTCCTTGAGCGGAGGGCTCGTGCAGCGGCAGGCTCGAAGCGTGCGCAAGGTCGATGGCAAGAAAGCCGGGCGGCAACTGCCCTTCGGGCACGTTGTCGTATTTCATTTTTGCTGCCGGACTGGTCTTGCTTTGCTTCGACACCGTGCTGAAGCCATGGTCGGCGGTGATGAAGATGTTGGTGTCGGCCTCGAGCCCAAGTTCTTTGAGCGCAGCCACGATCGCTGCAAGATCGTCGTCGGCCACCTTGATTGCGGCAAGCGAGGTCGGACCGTTGATGCCGGGAACAAGTTCATTGACGCTGTCGCGCTGGGAGTGCTGGGTGCCGTCCGGATCGGATGACCAATACAGCAGCATGAACGGCTTCTTGTTCTCCTTGAAATGCGGCAGCAGCACCTTGGTGACGATGTCGCGATAATATTTCTGCTGCACGATATTGGTAGCCTTGCCGGGATTTTCGCGTTGCGCGCGCCCCGGCGTTTCCAGCGCCAATCCGGCCTTCTTGAGCATCTCGACGAGATCCGGCCGCAACACGATGCCATCCTTCTTGCCGGTATCGTCGTCGAAGAAAATCGTGGTCTTGCCGTCGAGCTGGGTGAGGTCGTGGATCGCCACCGGCCCGACCTTGCCGAGGGCGGCCGTGAAGTAGCCCTTGTCACGCGCTGCAGCCATGATCGAGCGCTCGACAATGAAATTTCCGCCGTGATGCTGGTTCAGCTCACTCAACACCGCATTGTTCTGGATGAAAGGAGTTACGGTTCCGGCTGCACTGGCAACCGGAAAGCCGGTGTAGAACACGTTGCCGAAATCTCCGGTGTCGCCGATCAGGTGACCGGTCGCGATCACTGAGGCGTTCGAGGTCGTAATGGTCGGATAGACCGAATGACTGTTCGAGAAGTTGACGCCTGTGTCCCGTATCCGGGCGAATGTCGGGGCTCGCTCGGGCGTGACGGCAGCGGCCCGAAGACCATCAGCGACGAACAGGATGACGTTCTGTTGAGCATGGGAATGTAGCGTGCTTGCCAAGACGGCGAACACCGCGCAGACGATTAATTTCCCCATGGTGCCCCCGGCATTGCGAATTGTTTGAGCGCAGTATGAGGGAAGGCGGCGTTTGCGCCAAGCGCCCTCACGGCACGGCAAGCTGCCGCGCAACGTACCAATTCAGCTGGAGTTGAAGTGGCTTACCGCCCGGTCGAACCAAATCCGCCGCTGCCACGGTCGGTGGTCGATAGCGTGTCGACCTGGACCAGTTGCGCCTGCGTGACCGGCGCGATCACCATCTGCGCGATGCGCTCGCCGCGCCGGATCGGGAATGGCGCCTCGCCATGGTTGATCAGGATCACGTTGATCTCGCCGCGATAATCCGCGTCCACCGTGCCGGGCGTGTTGAGGACGGTGACGCCGTGCTTTGCCGCCAGCCCCGAGCGCGGCCGCACCTGCGCCTCAAATCCCCGGGGCAATGCGATGGCAAGGCCGGTGGGCACCATCGCATATTTGCCCGGCGGCAGGATCAACGGTGTTTCCGCCGGCACTGCGGCCAGCAGATCCAGCCCTGCGGCGTCCGCGCTCTGATAGGCCGGCAGCGCCAGGCCCTCGGCGTGCGGCAATTGCATGATGTCGACCTTGACCGTTGCGCTCACGAATTCTTCTCCAGTGATTTTGCGATCCGCGCCACCAGCTCGGTCGCGACCTGTTCTTTCGTCATGACCGGCCAAGAGTCCACTTCAATATTGTCCACTGCAATGTTATCGACGCCGGCTTCTTTGCCGTCCCGCGTCAGCAGGTGCACGGTGTTGCGGTCGCCGCCCATCACGCCGGTTGCCGGCGACACGTCATTGGCGACGATCCAGTCGCAGCCCTTGCGCGCGATCTTGGCTTTGGCATTTTCGATCAGATGTTCGGTCTCGGCGGCGAAGCCGATCACCAGCGGCGGGCGCTTGTCCTTCATTTTTGAAATCGTGGCCAGGATGTCGGGATTTTCGACCAGCTGCAGCGGCGGCATGCCGGCCGATGTCTTCTTCAATTTCTGTTCGCCTTCATTGGCAACGCGCCAGTCGGCAACGGCAGCGGCGAAGATCGCGATATCCGCCGGCAACGCGGCCTCGACCCGATGCAGCATGTCGCGCGCCGATTCCACCCGGATCACCGTCACCCCTGCGGGATCGCGCAAGTCCACCGGGCCGGTCACCAGCGTCACGTCGGCGCCCGCGGCCTGCGCCGCGGCGGCGATCGCAAAACCCTGCTTGCCCGACGAGCGGTTGGCGATATAGCGCACCGGATCGATCGGCTCATGGGTCGGGCCCGCGGTGATCAGCACGCGTTTTCCCAAGAGCGGACGCGGGCGCGCCGGACGCAGGATGTCGACTGCGGCAGCGGCAATTTCCACGGCCTCAGACATCCGTCCGACGCCGGCCTCGTTGGTCTCGGCCATCTCGCCGGCATTGGGGCCGATCATGGTGACCCCGTCGCGGCGAAGCTGCAGCACGTTACGGCGGGTGGCGGCGTTGTTCCACATCAGGGGGTTCATCGCCGGTGCCAGCAGGATCGGCTTGTTGGCAGCCAGCAGGATAGCGCTGGCGAGATCGTCGGCGTGGCCATGCGCCATCTTCGCCATCAGGTCGGCCGTCGCCGGTGCGACCACGATCAGATCGCATTCACGGGCCAGGCGGATGTGGCCGGCGTCGAATTCGCTGCCGGGGTCGAACAGGTCCGTATAGACGCGCTCATGCGACAGCGCGCTCGCGGACAGCGGCGTGACGAATTGCTGCGCCGCCTTGGTCAGCACGCAGCGGACCTCGATGCGCCGCTCCTTCAGCCGCCGGATCAGTTCGAGCGATTTGAAGGCGGCGATGCCGCCGCCGATGATCAGCGTGACACTGGCCTGATTGGCCGCATCGGCGATCGCCGGCGCGCGGGCGGAGGCTTGCTCAGGCGGCGTCATGCCGGCAGACGGGGAGGCAGGAAATTCGGGGCGGCCCTGGATGAGGTCGCCCAGGATGACCCGGACTTCTTCTTCCACCGAACGGCCGTTGCCGGCGGATCGCAGCCGCAAATAGGCCTTTACGGCGTCGTCGAGCTTTCGGATGGTGAGGCTGGCCATGGTTGGCTCCAGGCAGACATGATGTCAATGCTAGCATACAATGCATGCATTGCAATCACATTTGCCGGACGGCCACCAGAATCCCGATAAACGTCACCGCGATGATCCAGAGCGCCACGGTGCGCCAGCGGCTCTTGCGCCCCTCGGCCCTGCCCAGCGCCGCAATCGTCTCCGCCGACAGTGTGACGCCCTCCCGGGTCATCTTCTCCAGCTGCTCCAGCACCGCCACCGAGCGCGTGGCAATTGCCGGCAGGCCTGCCAGCACGCGGCCAAGATCGCCCGCGCCGGACACCGCGCCCTGGATACGTCCGATCGGGCCGAGATTGCGCTCGATCCATTCGCGCACCACGGGATCGGCGACCTTCCAGATATCGAGCTTGGGATCGAAACCGCGCGCCACGCCCTCGACCACCACCATGGTCTTTTGCAGCAGGATCAGTTCGGGGCGGGTCTGCATGTCGAACAGCCCGGTGACCTCGAGCAGCAAGGTCAACAGCTTCGCCATCGAGATGTCTTCGGCGATGCGGTTGTGGATCGGCTCGCCGATGGCGCGGATCGCCTGCGCGAAATTCTCGACCGAGTGATGGCCGGGCACATAGCCGGCCTCGAAATGCACCTCGGCGACGCGGCGGTAGTCGCGGGTAATGAAACCCAGAAGAATTTCGGCGAGGAAGCGACGCTCCTTCAGGCCAAGCCGGCCCATGATGCCGAAATCGACGGCGACCAGGCGACCGGCCTCATCGAGGAACAGATTGCCGGGATGCATGTCGGCATGAAAGAAGCCATCGCGCAGCGCGTGGCGCAGGAAACTCTGGATCACCTTGCGCCCGAGATCGGGCAGGTCGATCTGCGATTGTGCGAGGCGCGCGTGGTCGTTGAGCGCGATGCCGTCGATCCACTCCATCGTCAGTACGTTGTGGGTGGTGCGGTCCCAATCCACCGCCGGCACGCGGAAATCCGGATCGTCGCGCGTGTTCTCCGCCATCTCGGACATCGCGGCCGCTTCCAGCCGCAAGTCCATCTCCATCGCGACCGAGCGCGACATCGTGTTGATGACCTCGATCAGCCGCAGCCGGCGCGCTTCAGCCGAATGCGCTTCCGCATTATTCGCGACGAAAAAGAAATCGGCGAGGTCGCGGCGGAAACGTGCGGCGACGTTCGGTCGCAGCACCTTGACGGCGACGGCCTTGCGCACGCCATCGCGCTCGGTCTCGCCGCGATGAACCTGCGCGATCGAAGCTGCGGCAACCGACGGCCCGAAGCTCGCAAACGCCTGTGCTACAGGGCGTTCCAGCGATGTGGCAATGACGGCCTCGGCCTCGCTTTGCGAAAACGGCGGCAGCCGATCCTGCAACGCTTCCAGATCCCGCGCCATCGCAACGCCGACCACGTCGGGCCGTGTCGCCAGGAATTGTCCGAGCTTGAGATAGGCGGGGCCGAGCCGGGTCAGCGCCCGCGACAGCCGTGGGCCGGATTTGGCGCCGGGCCGCTCGATGATCCGCGCCAGCTTGAGCGCAAGTTGGCCGGGTGGCGGCACCAAGCTCGGATCGACAACGCCGAACACGCCCTCGCGTGCGAACACAAAGCCGGCGCGGACAAGCCGCGCGATGTGGGTCGTCGCAGAAATCACAAACGCCAGCCCGAATGCAGCGCCACGATACCGCCGGAGAGGCTTTCCCATTTCACCCGCGAGAAGCCGGCGGTGCTGATCATCTCGGCAAAGGCGTTGGGCCTCGGAAATTTCCGGATTGATTCAACGAGGTATTGGTAGGAGTCGGCGTCGCCGGTCACGGCGCGGCCGAGCGGCGGGATCACCTTGAACGAGAAGAAGTCATAGAGTCGGTCGAGCCCGGGCACATCGACGGCGGAGAATTCCAGGCACAGGAATCTGCTGCCGGGTCTCAGCACGCGGTAGGCTTGCTTCAGCGCGGCATCGATCCGCGGCACGTTGCGGATGCCGAACGCGATCGTATAGGCGTCAAACGCGCGATCCGGAAATTCCAGCGCCTCGGCGTTGCCCTCGACGAACGAAACCTGCTGGTCGAGATGCCGCGCAATCGCGCGGTTGCGGCCGACGTCGAGCATGTCGGTATTGATGTCGCAGACCGTGGCGCGGAAGCCGGTGCCTGCCGCCTTGGCGGCGCGAAACGCGATATCGCCGGTGCCGCCGGCAACATCCAGCAGCGCGAATGGCGCATCGCCCTTCGGCGGATTGAGCTTATTGATCATGATGTCTTTCCAGACCCGGTGCAGGCCCGCCGACATCAGATCGTTCATCAAATCATAGCGCGACGCCACGCTGTGAAACACGTCGTTCACCAGCGTCTGCTTGTCCCCAAGGGGGACGTCCCTGAAGCCAAAATGCGTCGTTTGGTCCGGCCGATCCATCAACTTATCTCCATGGCCTGACCATAGCGCGCCCGCCGCAATGGCGCTATCACGTCACCTTCATAAGGTGAATAGCTGCATGCCTGAATTACCCGAAGTTGAGACCGTCCGCCGCGGCCTGCAACCCGCCATGGAGGGCTCAAAAATCGTCAAGGCGGAAGCCCGGCGGAAAGATCTGCGGTTTCCCTTTCAAAAAGACTTTATCGCGCGGCTGGAGGGCCAGACCGTGACCGGCCTTGGCCGCCGCGCCAAATATCTGATGGCGGACCTGACCTCGGGCGACGTGCTGCTGATGCATCTGGGCATGTCGGGCTCGTTTCGCGTGCTGGAAAACGGCGCCAACAGCACGAGCAAGAACACACCTGGCCAATTCCATCTCCCGCGCAGCGAAGACCGTGCCCATGATCACGTCGTGTTCCACATGTCGTCGGGCGCCTCTGTCGTGTTCAACGATCCGCGCCGCTTCGGTTACATGAAGATTATCGCCCGCAACGCGCTGGAGGAGGAGCCGCTGCTGAAAGGGCTCGGTCCCGAGCCGCTCGGCAATGAATTTGACGCGTCAATGCTGGCGCAATCCTGTCACAACAAGAAGACCAGCCTGAAGGCCGCCTTGCTCGACCAGCGCGTGGTGGCGGGACTTGGCAACATCTATGTCTGCGAAGCGCTTTATCGCGCCCATCTGTCGCCGCGCCGGCTGGCTGCGACGCTGGCGACGAAGAAAGCCGAGCCGACCGACCACGCCAAGCGCCTGGTCGGCTCGATCCACGATGTCTTGAACCAGGCGATCAAGGCCGGCGGCTCCTCGATCAGCGACCATCGCCAGACCTCGGGCGAACTCGGCTATTTCCAGCACTCGTTCCAGGTCTATGACTGCGAGGGCGAGAAATGCCAGACCGCGCGCTGTGGCGGCGTCGTGCGGCGCTTCGTCCAGAACGGCCGCTCGACCTTCTGGTGCCCGAAATGCCAGAAGTAAAACGCGCAACGCCCCAGCCGCAGAACAACAAAGAAACGGGAAACAACATGACCAGCAACTGGCGGGATCGCGCGGCCATCAATTTTCAATGTCAGAAGCAGCCGGCGACTTCCAGCCGCGGCATGGTGGTGAGCAATCATCCGCTGGCCTCGAGCGCGGGCGCCGAGATGCTGGCGGCCGGCGGCAACGCCATCGATGCGGCGATCGCGACGCTGTTCACGCTGACGGTGGTCGAGCCGATGATGGTCGGCATCATCGGCGGCGGCATGGCACATATTCGCCTCGCCGACGGCAGCCATCGCTTCATCGACGGCCAGAGCACCGTGCCGCTGTCGGTCCGTCCCGACACCTTCAGATCGAAACCGGGTTCGGCGCATGACGTGTTCGATACGGTCGGCGCCGAAAACCTCCACGGCCCGAAAGCGGTGGCGACACCGGGCTCGCTGAAAGCCTGGTGCGAGACGCTGCAAAGGTTCGGCACCATGAGCCTTGCCGACGTGATGCAGCCTGCGATCAAGCACGCCTCGCGCGGCTATGCCGCGACGCCCTATCTGCACGAGTGCATCAGTGACAGCGCGGCGGAGATGTTGAAGGACAAGGCGATCTCGGCGGTCTATCTGCCGAAGGGAACTCCGCTGAAGGCCGGCGAGCGCGTGGTGCAGTCGGAATATGCGGAGACGCTGACTCACATTTCGCAGCACGGCGCAGCAGCGCTGTACCAGGGACCGCTCGGCGATATCCTGGTCGACTACATGAAAGCGCATGGCGGCTTCATCAGCCGTGAAGACCTCACCACCTACAGGACCGTCGAGCGCCAGCCGATCCGCGCCGATTATCGCGGCTGGGAAATTCAGGGACCGCCACCGCCCGCGGCCTCCGGCGTGCACATCGCGCAGACGCTCAACATTCTGGAAGGCTACGATATCGCACGCCTTGGATTCAGCTCAGCGGAAACGATCCACTACCTCGCCGAAGTGCTGAAGATCGCTTTTGCCGATCGCGCGGCCGCCAGCGGCGATCCTGATTTCATCAATGTGCCGGTGGAGCGGCTGACGTCGAAGGCCTATGCCGGGGAACGCCGCCGCGCGATCGATCCCGGCCGCGCGCAGCAATGGGGCGCCGGCGTCGCGCAGCTCGAAGGCGCGCACACCACGCATATGACGGCGGCGGATGCGTTCGGGAATGTGGTCGCGACCACGCAGACCATCAATAATCTGTTCGGCGCCAAGATCATGATCCCCGGTCTCGGCACCGTGCCGAACAACTACATGAACCTCTATGATCCCCGGCCCGGTCACGCGTTGTCACTGGCGCCGGGCAAGCGCGTCACCACCTCGATGTCGCCAATGATGGCGCTGCGCGACGGCAAGCTGGTCTATGCGCTCGGCCTGCCCGGTGGAAAGCGGATCTTTCCGAGCGCGATGCAGGCGCTGATCAATCTGATCGACCATGGCATGAGCCTGCAGGAAGCCGTCGAGGCGCCGCGGGTCTGGACCGAGGGCAATGCCCTCGAAGTGGAATCGGCGGTGCCGGAAAGCGTTCGTGCCAAACTCACTTCGATGGGCCACAGAGTGCAGGCGGTGCCGACGGTGGCCGGTGGCATGAATGCCATTCAATTCCACGACGACGGCCGGATGTCGGGCGCAGCCTGCTGGCGCGCCGACGGCACACCGATCGGCATCGCAGGCGGCCTCGCGCGCGCCGGTGTGAGGTTCGGGCTGGCGTAGCAAATCGGTGGACGCAATTTCTCGGCAGCGAAGATTGCCGCAGCTTCGTTGTGGTTGAAAAACGGCGCGATATCCGCGTGCGATTCCGTCGTCGCGGCAGGAAATTGCGTACTAGTACGGGCAGCCTGTTTCTCCATTCTTCATGGTTAACGCCCACCCTGATGCGTCGACGGTTGTTGTCAGCCTGCATCCTGGAGGGGGTTCGCCATGGCAATTCTGAAGTTGAATATTCGTGGGCGTCTGATCTTGGGCTTCAGCGTGATCTGCGCATTGCTTGCATGCGTTGTCGTCATCACCATCGTCAAAGTTGGCAACGTCAACGAATCCACCGAGCGGACCGTCAATCTTCGCGTGCCGACCGCGATGGCCGCGAATGATGTGGTGGCCGGGGTTTATGCCTCGCTCGCTTCACTGCGCGGCTGGCTGATCACCGGCAACGACACATTCAAGGCCGAGCGCGTGTTGCTCTGGAAAGACATTCAGCGCCATGGCGCCGAGATGGATGGCCTCTCAACGCGTTGGTCCTCCGAACAGAACAAGGCGGACTGGAAGCAGGCCAAGCCACTGCTCGACGAACTGCGCAGCGCGCAGGACAAGGCCGAAGCAATTGCCCACACCATCGACGAGCAGCCCGCAGCAAAGATTCTCGCCACCGAGGCCGCGCCGCTGGCGAAACTCATGCTGCAAAAGGCGACGTCGATCATCGACGAGGAGGGCGGCATTGCTTCGACGGATGCGCGCAAGAGCCTGTTGATCGGTTTTGCAGATATGCGCGGCAGTATGGCGATGGCAATCGGCGCGATCCGCGCCTATCTGCTGACCGCGGACATGGCCTTCAAGAAGGAGTTTGAGGATCTCTGGGCGCTCAACCAGACAAAGTTCGAGGCGCTCTCGAAGCGACGCGCGGAAATGACAAGCGAGCAGCAGAAGGCGTTTGACGCGCTGGTCGATGCCCGCGCCAAGTTCGCGCCGATGCCGCAGAAGATGTTCGAGATCCGGGCCTCGGACCGCTGGAACATGGCGCAGTGGTTCCTGACCAACGAGGCGGCTCCCCGCGCCAACAAACTGCTCGATATCTTCGCGGGAACAAAGGACGCCACCGGATCGCGTTCCGGCGGGATGGTCGCGCGCCAGCAGGACAATCTGAAACGCGACGGCGCGGCGGTTCTCGCTGAAACCAGTTTCCTGATGACGCTGCTCTGGGTGCTGCTCGGTGTCGGCATCGGCGTTGCGGCAACTGTCGTGTATCTGACCAACCGTTCGATCGTGCCGCCGATTCTGAAGATGGTCGGCGCCATGGGCCAGCTTGCCGGCGGCGATCATTCGGTCGCGATCCCGGCGACCGACAAGAAGGACGAAATCGGCCTGATGGCGCGGGCGGTCCTGATCTTCAAGGAGAACATGATCAAGGCCAAGGAGCTCGCCGAAAAGGAAGCCGAAGCCATCAGCGCGCGCGTGGCGCGGGCGGCGCGGGTCAATGATCTGACCCAGACCTTCGATGCCAACATATCTACGGTGCTGAGGTCGGTGGCGTCGGCATCGACCGAACTGCAGGCGACCGCGTCGTCAATGACGGCGACGGCGGAGGAGACCAGCAACCAGGCGACCGCGGTGGCGGCTGCGACCGAGGAGGCTTCGACGAACGTACAAACCGTCGCGGCTGCGTCGGAGGAACTGGCCAGTTCCGTTACCGAGATCAGCCGTCAGGTCGCGCAGTCGGCCTCGATCGCGCAGAAGGCCGTAGGCGAAGCCGATCGCACCAACGCGACGGTGCAGGGCCTGTTCAAGGACGCCGCCGGCATCGGCGATGTCGTCAAGCTGATCAGCGAGATCGCCAGCCAGACCAATCTGCTGGCGCTCAATGCGACGATCGAGGCGGCGCGCGCCGGTGAGGCCGGCCGCGGCTTCGCGGTGGTGGCGGCCGAGGTCAAGAGCCTCGCCGAACAGACCGCGAAAGCAACGGACCAAATCAGCACGCAGGTCTCGTCAATCCAGGCTTCATCGAGCGAAGCCGTCGCTGCCATCAAGGGGATATCCGCGACCATCAACGAAATGAGCGAGATCGCCTCCGCGATTGCGGGTGCCGTGGAAGAACAGGGCTCGGCGACTCAGGAGATCGCCCGCAACGTGCAGCAGGCGGCGCTCGGCACCGGCGAAATCTCGTCGAACGTGAGTGGCGTTCAGCAAGCCGCCGGCGACACCGGTGCTGCCGCGCACCAGGTGCTGCAGGCCTCCAGCGAATTGTCTCGGCAGTCCGAGACAATGCGAAGCCATGTCGAAACCTTCCTCAGCAACATCAAGGCTGCCTGATCCGCAACCGATCGGCCTCTCCGCGCAACCGGGGAGGCTAAAGCGTTTTCCAGTGAAAGCCTGTCCCGCACTTGATGCGGGATGGATACCGGTTCGCGTCAGGAAAACGCGTCAGAACGAGAATCCAGAGCTCCGTTCCGATTCAATCGGAACGGAATGGCTTCGGTCCCGCAATGACGTCGTCTGCTTATTTCCGCACGCAGATCACACGCACCACGGATGCTTTTGCGTCCGGTGATCCGCTGGCGCCAGTGACGCCATTGGCCTTGAGGAAATCGCGCACGGCATCCGATGTCACCAGCACCGCCTGTGCGGCGCCGTTCGCCGGACCTGCAACGACCACCGGCTTCAGCAGCGCGATGCCGGCGAATTTGCCGTCGCCGTCGAGCGCGGCCGCGCCGGAAAAGCCGAGCGCGGGCGGCGGCGACAACGCGACGTCACTGCTGCCGCCAAGCTGTGCGACCGAGGCCCTGACGCTGCTGACGGCGCCGCCGCCGCCCTGGTTCTGAGGATCGGCAATGCCGGTCAGGTCGAGCGCCGTCTTCGAGGCCGGGCTCGCGAGGTTGAGTGGCTTCAGTCCGCGCGCGCCATAGATGCGCAGCAAAGCGAGATCGTGCTCCTTGTCCTCGGCCACACGGTCGGCATTGCCGAAGCCGGCGATCGCGACCGCGACGCAGCCGTCGGTGATCTGGCGGTCGGTCAGGATCGCGCCGTCGTCGCTGACCACGACGCCGGTACCATATTCCACGGTCTTGCGCGGCGGGGGTCCCGCGACCTGCGGGCCGGTTGGAAACGCGTTGAATGCGCTCGACATTGCGATCACCACCGGCTCCACGGTATTTTCCGTGGCCTGATCGTAGAGGATGGTGAGGATGCGGACTTCATCGCCCTTGAAGGTGCCGCGCAAATAGAACTTCTTCAGGCCTTGCAGGCCGGACAGCACGAAGAAGTCCGGCTTCACCACCGTGTAATCGATCTTGCGCTGGGCTTCCTTCTTTTCCAGCTCGGCGAGTTTTGCCGTGGTCGGATTGGCTTCCTTGCGCCGCGCCAGTTGGATCTGGATGGTTCCGGTCGGCGACGTCCATTTGGTGCCGTTGGCGTCGCTGGCCTGCTGCGGCACCAGCTTGGTGGGAATGCCGAGCCGTACGCCGGTGCCGGGATCGGTGGCGATCTTCCAGCCGACATTTTCCTGCCGCTTCCTGGCGGTGTCGGCGAGGATGCCGCGCTCCTGCGGATTGAGCACGCCAGTCTCCTTGGCCCCGCGGCTCTTCTGGAATTCCTTGATCGCCTTGACCATGCGCTCGCTGACGTCGCCGGTGATCGCGCCATTGTACTGGCCAACCCAGGCGAGGTCGGATTGCAGCGCCAGCCGTTCGGCCTGCGACAGCGCGTTGGCGGTTTCCTCGGGCTTTTGCAGCGCGGGCCGGATCGGCACCGTCGCGACCGGCTTCGGCTTGGCGCCGGCCGTGGAGGGCGGCGTCAACTGGGCCTGAGCTGACGATCCCAGGCTCGCGAAAATGGCGGCCGAGACCATCATTGTTGCTGAAAACACCGATCTCATGACAAATCCCAGGGAATATTCGGAATCGGGAGGGAATATTGGAGCGATCATTGACCTCGGGTCAATTAAGCACATCTGCTTGGTCAGCAACAACAGCGCCCCGGTTCACGGAACGGCGCATGGGAATAGACCGACGATGCTGACCGCCGACGAACTTGAACGCTATGCCCGCCACATCGTGCTGCGCGAGGTCGGCGGCCCCGGCCAGACCGCCCTGAAGGAGGCGTCCGTGCTGGTGATCGGCGCCGGCGGTCTCGGCGCCCCGGTCCTGATGTATCTCGCCGCCGCCGGCATCGGCACGCTCGGCGTGGTCGACGACGATATTGTCTCGCTGTCCAATTTGCAGCGCCAGATCATCCACACCACGCCCGATATCGGCAAGCGCAAGGTCGATAGCGCCGCGCAGCAGATCGACGCGCTCAACCCGCACGTCAACTTCGAGGCGCATGCCGTTCGCCTCGATGCTGGCAACGCGATGTCGCTGATCGGCGGTTATGATCTGGTGCTCGACGGGTCAGATAATTTCGAAACCCGCTATCTGGTTTCCGACGCCTGCTTCCTCGCGGCCAAGCCGCTGATCACGGCGGCGCTCGGTCAGTTCGACGGATCGCTGACCACGGTCCGCGCCCATGAGCGGGACGCCGACGGCGAGTTCAATCCGACCTATCGCTGTCTGTTTCCAGAGGCGCCGCCGCCGGGCACGGTGCCGGCCTGCGCCGAGGCCGGCGTGATGGGCGCTCTCGCGGGCATGCTGGGATCGATGATGGCGCTGGAAGCGATTCGCGAAATCGTCGGCTTCGGCGACAGCCTGGTCGGGCGGCTGGTGATGGTGGACGCCCGCGCGATGAGGTTCGAGACCCTGCGCTACCGGCGCGATCCAGCGAACCCGCTCAATGGTGATGCGCCCACGATCACTGATCTAAGTGCGCATCAATGATGCCTGGCCGACGTCCGCGTCAGTCGATGTCGGCAATCTGCTTCTCGTAGTCAGACGCGTTTGATTTGTCCGTCATGACCTGCGGGCAACGGAAGCAGGCCTCTTTGCCTTCCTGACGGAACCAGCGGCAGGTGGGGCGAATCTCGCAGGCGGGAAGCGCGTTCACGACAGCCGGAACGCCTTCAACGATCCTTTTGGCCAGACTGCAGGTGTTGCCCTTGAAATGCTTGCAGCCGCCGCTGGCGCCCGCGCAGGGTGCCGCGATGCGGAACAGTTCCGTGGGCTTGGCATCTCCCGCAAGGGCAAGGACCTGTTCGGAGATTGGCACGGTCTCGGTGAGATATCCGACCCGGTGCTGCTCCGGCGTACCGGTGATTACGCCGAAGATTCGGGCGCCCTCGTCGGTCGCCTGCGAACTCGGGCAGTCGATCTGCTTCTTTAAATCCTTGGACATGAATCCCTCTATCTCGCTGCGCGTGCCGGGTGAGCTGCGTCTATCCTGAAATGAAAAGGCGTCCGGGATGGCGTCCGACGCACGACGCGCCGAACACCATCTCGTCTCTTGATCGACTCAGAATAGAACCGTCTTTGTGGGTACCGGCATCGTCGGCGTCGGAAATCTGCCGAAGATGGTGATATCCTTGATGATATCGCCCAGCGATCCGCGGTTGATCGCAGCCCTGAAACCGGCTGCGACGATTTCAAGCTGCTCCGGGGTGAGCTGGACCGGTGCTTCGAGCGCGGGCTTCGCAGGCTCGACTGCGTTAATGTCTGACTTCTTCATCTGTCTTCTCCTGTCGCGAGACGAAGGGGCCATCCGCTTCGGCTGCTACAGGAGGCTAGGGACAGATTGGATGAGTTACCGTGATTTTGCTCACGGAACCCTCGCGCCCCGGCGAGTGGGGGCGCGAGGAACTCGTGCGGTTGCGTTCAGGCCCGCTTCTTCTCGCTGTCCAGATGCGCCATTTGCTCCGCCGCATAACGCGTGCCGGCGGCTGCATCCGGCGGGAATGCCTTCGCGAGCTTGTCCAGATGCGCCGCCGAGAGCTTCACATCGAGCGCGCCAAGCGCTTCGGTCAGCCGGTCGCGGCGGCGGGCGCCGACCAGCGGCACGATGTCATTGCCCTGCGCCGCCACCCAGGCAATCGCGACCTGCGCCACCGATACGCCGAGATCGGCGGCGACCTCGCGCAGCGGCTCGACCAGCGCCAGATTGGCGTCGAGATTGGCGCCCTGGAAACGCGGGGTCATCTGCCGGAAGTCCTGTCCGCCGGACTTGTCTTTCGACCAGTGTCCGCTGATCAGGCCGCGCGACAGCACGCCATAAGCCGTGATACCGATGCCGAGTTCGCGGCAGGTCGACAGAATGTCGGCCTCGATGTCGCGCGAGATCAGCGAATATTCGATCTGCAAATCGGCGATCGGATGCACGGCATGGGCGCGGCGGATGGTGTCGGAGCCGACTTCGGACAGGCCGATATGCCTGACATAGCCGGCCTTGATCATGTCGGCGATGGCGCCGACCGTGTCTTCGATCGGCACCGCCGGATCGAGCCGCGCCGGCCGGTAGATGTCGATGTGATCGACGCCGAGCCGCTGCAGCGAATAGGCGATGAAATTCTTCACCGCCGCCGGGCGGCAGTCCATCCCGATGAAACCGCGCGCCGGATCGCGCAGCGCGCCGAATTTGACGCTGATCTGCAGATTGTCGCGGCTGCGGCCGGCGAGCGCCTCGCGGATCAGCAGTTCATTATGGCCGATGCCATAGAAATCGCCGGTGTCGAGCAGGGTGATTCCGGCGTCGAGCGCGGCGCGGATGGTCGCGATGCTCTCGCCGCGGTCGGCCGGACCATAAAAGTCCGACATGCCCATGCAGCCGAGACCGATGGCGGCGACGTCGGGGCCGGTTTTGCCGAGTTTGCGGTGTTCCATGGTGGTGCTCCTCGTATTGGCGGCGGGGATTCCCGCGCCGGGTTGACGAGGCTGGTATCGCCGATCGCGATTAGAGCGATAAGCTGGACAATGCTAAATAGCTTGTTCAGTATACCGAACAATGAACGATGTTGATCTCCGCGATCTCGATGCCTTCGTCGCCGTGGCGCGCACCAGGAATTTCCGGCGCGCCGCGATCGAGCAGCGCGTCTCCGTCTCGAGTCTCAGCCAGCGGCTGCGCGACATGGAGGAGCGGCTTGGCGTCCGCCTGATGAACCGCACCACCCGCAGCGTTGCGCTAACCGAAGCCGGCGAGCTGCTGCTGGCCCGGGTCGGGCCGGCGATGTCGGATGTCGGCGACGCGCTGGATCAGGTGCGCGGCCTGCGCGGCGTGCCTTCAGGCCGCTTGCGGATCAATGCGCCGCCGCCCGCGATCGATCTGGTGCTGGCGCCTATGGTCGCGCCGTTTCTTGCAAAGTATCCGCAGATCGAACTGGAGATCGTCGGCGAGAGTGCATTCGTCGATATCGTCGCTGGCGGCTTCGACGCCGGCGTGCGCTACGGCGAGCATCTGGCACAGGACATGATTGCGGTTTCGCTCGGGGCGCCGCAGCGCTACGCGGTGGTGGCATCGAAGGAATATGTGGCGCGACACGGCAAGCCGATGCAGCCGAAGGATCTGCTCGATCACGCCTGCATCCGCACCCGGTTCGGCAGCGGCGCCATGCTGGATTGGGAATTCGAGAAGGCGGGACGTGTCGTGGTGGTTTCGCCGCCGGCAAAACTGGTCGCGACCTATCTCGGCCTCGCGCTGCGCGCCGTCCATGATGGGATCGGCTTCTGGTTGACGTTTGAAGGTTATGTACGCTTTGGCATCAAATCGGGTGCGCTGGTCAGCGTGCTCGACGACTGGTGCGCGCCGTTTCCCGGACCGTTTCTGTACTACCCGAGCCGCCGCCAGCCGCCGCCGGCGCTGGGCGCGTTCGTCTCGTTTGTCGGGGAATGGCGCAAGCAGGAGAGGCGGAAGGGCCGGGGCGGCTCAACTGGGTGAAGCACGCCACTTCAGTATTTTTGGCTCTCGCAGATCATTGTAGCCGATGACAATATCGGCATGTTCTTCCGGGGCGCACTCACGCAGATATCGCTGCTGGCCGCCGACATAACGCTGGTTCGGCAGCGCAGCAGGATCGGACGCGCCACAATCCCGGCTCCGCTGCGCGCCGCGCGGCACGGAGACATTGAAGCCGACCTTCAGAAATATCGAGAGGTCCCAACAGGCCCGAAGCTCGGGGCGGTGCAGGAAGATGCCGTCAACGATCAGCGCGGCGGTTGGCGGCGCCTGCTGCGTGACCGGTTCGAACGGCCGGTCGTTGTCGAGATCAAAACGCCTTGCGACGTATCGACCGGAGCCACCGGGACTCAAGGGATCGAGCAACAGCGTCCGAAATGAATCGTAGTCGTACGAGTCGAGAAAAAAGCCATCAGGTGAATACCGGCCACGCGCGTATCGTACCGAGCGTGGATGATGGAAATCATCGACGGAAGCGCGGATCGTCGGGCGGCCTTGTGCTGCCACGAGCGGCGCCAACGCGTCCGCCAGCGTGGTCTTTCCCGCGCCATCGACGCCATCGATCGCGACGCGGATAATCCGCGTGGGATGTAGTGCGACGATGGTGGCGGCGAGACGGTTCAGCAGCGATGCGTGGGCTTCGCTCACATCATCCTCGGTGGCCGCCTCACAGCATGCTGGGCAGCACGCGGTCCGGCGGCTTGTGGTTGTCGAGGAAGGTCCTGATATTGATGATCACCTTCTCGCCCATCTCGACACGGCCTTCGATCGTGGCCGAGCCCATGTGCGGCAGCAGCGTGACCTTGCCGGCCTTGGCCAGCCGAACCAGTTTTGGATTGACGGCGGGCTCATGCTCGTAGACGTCGAGCCCGGCGCCGCCGATCTCGCCACCTTCGATCAGCTTGATCAGCGTGTCCTCGTCGATCACCTCGCCGCGCGCGGTGTTGACGATATAAGCCTCTTTCCGGATCAGTTTTAAGCGCCGCGCCGACAGCAGGTGGAACGTCGCCGGGGTGTGCGGACAGTTCACCGAGATGATGTCCATCCGCGCCAGCATCTGGTCGAGGCTTTCCCAGTAGGTCGCGCCCAATTCGTCGGCGATCACGGGCGCGACGGGACGGCGGTTGTGATAGTGGATCTGCAGGCCGAAGGCGCGGGCCCGGCGCGCCACCGCCTGGCCGATGCGGCCCATGCCGATAATGCCGAGGCGTTTGCCGCCGATGCGATGACCGAGCATCCAGGTCGGCGACCAGCCCGGCCAGTGCTTGCCGTCGGTGAGAATCGAGGCGCCCTCGATCAGCCGCCGCGGCACCGCGAGAATCAGCGCCATGGTCATGTCGGCGGTGTCTTCGGTCAAAACTTTCGGCGTGTTGGTCACGGTGATGCCGCGCGCATGCGCCGCCGTGACGTCGATATTGTCGACGCCATTGCCGAAATTGGCGATCATCCGCAACTTGCAGTCGGGCTGCTTGAGAATTTCCTCGTTGACCAGGTCGGTCACGGTCGGCACCAGCACGTCGGCGGTACGGACCGCCTCGGCGATCTGTTCCGGCGTCATCGGCGTATCGTCGAGATTTAACCGCGCATCGAACAGTTCGCGCATCCGGGTCTCGATCGAGTCCGGGAGTTTGCGGGTGACGACGACGAGAGGCTTTTTCTTAACCGACATGTCCTGCTCTCATGAGGCAATGGCTCGCCCAACCTTTTGACGAGTCAGAAGCTTCGCCGTTGAGGCCTCATTAACCTGGTTGTTCGACACTGCATTCGCTGCGCGGTTCGAACGGCTACCTGGTCGTTTCCTTAGGTTTCCTTAGCGCTTCCTCGGGTTCCCCGATCCTTACCTCGGGGTTGCCAAGGGAAGGGTCAAGGTAATCTGGGAAATTCGGGCGTTCTGGTTCTCAAGCGTTCCGTCCTCTCTAGCAGAAGGCCGGGCCAAGACAAGAACCCCTCGGGAACGACAATCCGAGTTGCGACCAAGGCGGGCACAGGGGGACTCAGGTTTAAGGGTCTTGGGTTTCAGGCGTTGAGTGGATTGTTTCAACTCGAAGAATTCGAGTTGAGAGGTTCTCGGCAGGAGACGAGTTGATGGCGTTGGGGCGTTTCTGTTCGATGGCGGTGCTGGCAGGGTGCATGCTGGGTGCGTCGGTCAGCACAGGTTTTTCAGCCAAGGAAGCAGGCTCCACCACCAGCGGCCTCCCGGTGCCGCGTTATGTCAGCCTCAAATCAGATCATGTGAATGTCAGGGCCGGTCCGACCAAGGACAATGACGTCGCCTGGGTTTACACCCGTTCCGGCCTGCCGGTCGAAATAACAGCTGAATTCGAGAACTGGCGTCGGGTGCGCGATTCCGAAGGCGCCGAGGGCTGGGTCTATCATTCCCTGCTGTCGGGCCGCCGCACCGCCGTCGTCACCATGAAGACCAAGGACGAACTCGCGCCGCTCTACGATCGCGCCGATCCGTCCAGCGCGGTCGCCGCGCGCCTGCAGGCCGGCGTCGTCGCCCAGGTCAAGAAATGCGCGGCCGGCTGGTGCCGCGTGATCGGCAACGGATTTGACGGCTGGATCGAACAGCAGCGGCTGTGGGGCGTCTACGCCGACGAGAAGGTAGATTGAGGTAGGTTCGCGGCGAGCAACAATTCTTACGTCGTCCCGGCGAAGGCCGGGACCCATACGCCGCGGCCCTCGATAAGGCAGTCAGCTAGACGCCTTCCCTCAACAACAAACATTTGTGGTTATGGGTCCCGGCCTTCGCCGGGACGACAATCAGCGCTTCTTGCGCAGCCGCACGACCATGTCGACGCGGGCGATTTCGTAACCTTCCGGCACGTCGGGCATCCGCGACAGCACCAGATGCGGATCGGGAATGTCGACCAGCTCGTGGTTGTTCTCGAGATAGAAGTGGTGATGCGCCGTCACGTTGGTGTCGAAATAGGTCTTGGTGCCGTCGACGCTGACCTGGCGCAGCAGGCCGGCATCGGTGAGCTGGTTGAGGGTGTTGTAGACGGTGGCGAGCGAGACCGGCACCTTGGCCAGCGTCGCTTCCTCGTACAGCATTTCAGCGGTCAGATGCCGCGCGCCCTTGCCGAACAGCAGCCAGCCGAGCGCCATGCGCTGGCGGGTCGGCCGCAGGCCGGCAGCTTGCAGCATTTCGTTGACGTCATGCCAGGGACAGCCGGTCAACGCCGGTTGATGTCCGGCGACATGGGCGGCCGGATTCATCGCGGCTAAGTCAGCGGCGTCGTCGTTCACAGTCGAGACCTGGTCGTTCATTTCCACTTCGGTACCACGCTGACAAACTTGGGCAATATTCTTGCCCAATATAAAAGGAAATCCTTTAGATGCAAGTTTTTCGCAACTAGAACGATCCCAAGGTTAAGGCGGAACCCGCGATGGGGCAGGGTGCTTTTAGGCACTATCCAGTGCTTTGCCGCCCGCCAAGGCCTATGTTACAGAGCGCGCGGACCACATATGCATATTCGGCAGGGACATTTGCCGGTGGCACCCCAAGTAGCGCCAGTTTGCGGGAAACAGACATTCTTCCGCGGGAAACCGGTCCGGTTCGCTCGAAAGCGCGACCAGGATACTTTTGCGGGACATCTTAGAGAGGCTGAAACGATGCTGGATCGCCGCGGCGGTTACGAATACGAGGATTTGCTGGCGTGCGGCCGTGGCGAGCTATTCGGCCCGGGAAATGCGCAATTGCCGCTGCCGCCGATGCTGATGTTCGATCGCATCACCGAAATTTCCGAAACCGGCGGGGAATACGGCAAGGGCATCGTTCGCGCCGAACTCGACGTGAACCCGGATCTCTGGTTCTTCGGCTGCCATTTCAAAGGCGATCCGGTGATGCCGGGCTGTCTCGGCCTCGACGCGCTGTGGCAGATGGTCGGCTTTTATCTCGGCTGGACCGGCGGCGAGGGCCGCGGACGGGCGTTGGGCCTCGGCGAACTGAAGTTCTCCGGTCAAGTGATGCCGAATGTCCGCAAGATTGTGTACAACGTCGATATCAAGCGCGTGATGCGTCTAAAGCTCTGGCTGGGTATCGCCGACGGCTGGCTTTCGGCCGACGGCGAGATTATCTATCGCGCGAAGGATCTGAGGGTGGGGCTGTTAAAGCAGGGTGCCGCATTGCCGGGAGCGTAAGTTACCCGCTCTCCAATAGGCGGCATTCGGTTTGACGGCGGCCATCACACAAAACGCAAACGACAGGACGAGGCGATCATGAGGCGGGTTGTCATCACGGGGATGGGCATCGTCTCATCCATCGGAAATAACACCCAGGAAGTGCTTGCGAGCCTTCATGAGGCGAAATCGGGGATCACGCGCGCGGAAAAATACGCCGAACTCGGCTTCCGCTCGCAGGTGCAGGGCGCTCCGTCCCTCAATCCCGCCGATGTCATCGACCGGCGCGCGATGCGCTTTCTCGGCGAGGGCGCGGCGTGGAATCACATCGCGATGGAGCAGGCGATCCAGGATTCCGGTCTCAGCCCGACCGAGGTTTCCGACGTCCGTACCGGCATCATCATGGGCTCCGGCGGACCGTCCGCGCGCACCATCGTCGAAGCCGCCGATATCACCAGGACCAAGGGTCCCAAACGCGTGGGGCCGTTCGCGGTGCCGAAGGCGATGTCGTCGACCGCCTCAGCCACGCTGGCGACCTGGTTCAAGATCAAGGGCGTGAACTATTCGATCTCGTCGGCCTGCGCGACGTCCAACCATTGCATCGGCAATGCCTATGAGACGATCCAGATCGGCAAGCAGGATGTGATCTTCGCCGGCGGCTGCGAGGAACTCGACTGGTCGCTGTCGGTGCTGTTCGACGCCATGGGCGCGATGTCCTCGAAATACAACGCCACGCCCGCCACCGCGTCGCGTCCCTATGACGTCAGCCGCGACGGCTTCGTCATTGCGGGTGGCGCCGGCGTGGTGGTGCTGGAAGAACTCGAACACGCCAAGGCGCGCGGCGCGCGCATCTATGCCGAAGTGGTCGGCTATGGCGCGACGTCTGATGGCTACGACATGGTGGCGCCCTCGGGCGAAGGCGCCGAGCGCTGCATGCGGATGGCGATGGAGACCGTGAAGACGCCGATCGACTACATCAATCCGCACGCCACCTCGACGCCCGCCGGCGATCCGCCCGAGATCGAGGCGATTCGCAAGGTGTTCGGCACCGGCGAAAAATGCCCGCCGATCTCGGCGACCAAGGCGCTGACCGGACATTCGCTCGGTGCCACCGGCGTTCAGGAGGCGATCTATTCGCTGCTGATGATGAACAACGGTTTTGTGTGCGAGAGCGCCAACATCACCGAGCTCGACCCGGTGTTCGCCGACATGCCGATCGTGCGCAAGCGCATCGACAACGCCAAGCTCGGCACCGTGCTGTCGAACTCGTTCGGTTTCGGCGGCACCAACGCCACGCTGGTGTTCAAGCGCATGGATGCGTGATTTGTCATGCCCCGCCACCGGGTCGGCCGAATGGCCGCCCGATGACAGGCTCCAGCGGGGCATCCAGTACGCCGCGGCTTCTCGATTCAATTACTGATATCTCGGGAATACTGGGTCACCCGCTTTCGCCGGTGACGACAGTCGTGAACGCCTATCCCGCCGCGATCTTCTCTGCGCGCTGGAACGCCGGCCGCGCCGCGCATCGGTCAATATAGGCGTCGAACGACGGCCGCGACGGCACCATCTTGAACAGCCGCACGGCGAAATTCAGCCCGGAGCCAATGATAATGTCGGCAGCAGAAAAATTGTCGCCGAGAATCCACGGACCTTTCTCCAGCGCGTTATCGAGCACGTCGATCACGCGTTGCGAATCACCCCAGCCTGCCGCGACCGGATTCATTTCGATCTTGGTCGCGAGCTGCACGATCGCAGGCTCGATACAACCTGGGCTGAAGAACAGCCAGTAGAGATACTTTGCGCGCAGCGGATCTCCGAGCGGCGGCGCCAGCTTCGCTTCCGGATAGCGCTCGGCGACATAGGCCGCGATCGCAGCGGCTTCGGCAAGCGTGGCCTCGCCATCCCGGAGCGCCGGCACCTTGCCCATCGGATTGATCGCCAGATATTCGAGCTTGCGCTGTGCGCCGGTCGAGATGTCCGTCAGCACGCGTTCATAGGGTTGCCCGGTCTCTTCGAACAGCCACAGCGAGGAAAACGAACGCGAGCGGGGCGACCAATAAAGCTGCATCATGGCGAAATCCCGTTATGGTTGATCCGTGTATGTGTGCGCAGACCGGTCAGTTGCGCAATAACTTTGCGCTATTGCCCGAGCAGAGGTGGCAGAATTTTGTCGAGACGCGCGACAAGCAATGCCCGGGTACCATCCCGCAACGCCGCGCTGCTCGCCGCGCCCGCCGCCGGTTCCGGAAACGCGGCGTTGTCGAGTTTGGTCAACGGGTTCTCAACCCCGAACCCGCTCGCAAGCGCCGCTCCGAGATCAATATTAATAGGCTGTTTGCGGATCGCGTAAGTTTGTCCGTCAAACATCGTCACCTGGACGTTGGCGAACAGACGGGTATGCCCGATCAGGCTGCCGATGCTCCGATTGTACACGCCGATGCCGCGCAGAGTTTGGTTGGTGCCCTCCAACTTGCCGGGAAACTTGGTAACGGTCATATAACTCTCGCAACCGGCGTTCGCCGTGATTTGCCGCACGATGGTGGTTAGCTCGCTCTCGGGATTTCGAAACAGCGCCGGCGCAGGATGGTCGTAAGGCCTAAACGCTTCCTTCGGGTACGCTATTCGCTTCACGCCTGTGCCGGAACCCGCGGCGGCGCGGACACGCGCGACCACGAGATCGTCCAAGCCCCAGGCTTCGATCGCTACATCCGCATACTCGATGTTGAATATCGTGAGGCCTATTTTCTGAACCGCGAACTGGTCACCGACCACCGGAATGACGCCGATTCGGCAAGGCCCGCTTGCTGTCGGCGCGGCCGGTTTCGCGCTGGTCTTGGCCTTCGCCGCAGGTTTCTTCGCGACAGGCTTGGGCGCGGAAGTTCCGGTGGACGCGGCTACTGGCGGCGCTGGCTGGGCTTGCGCCGATGCGGAAGCGATGAAACCGGACAGTACGAGTGCAGCGGCGAGGGCGCGGATCATGAAAACTCGGGACGGGAGATTGGCGTGCAGGGTTGCGTCTAACTAGAATGCACCGGGAGCATCCGCAAGTTGTTTCGCCGCGGCGTGTCTATCGTGCCGCACGTTCTGCGCGGACCGGACGGATGATCGGCGTTATCGGTTGCGGCCGGTGGCTTGCCGCCGCAACGAGGGTTTCACCTTGCGCTGTTCGCGCAAGGCATCGGCGGCGAGGCAGACCACTTCCGAGATTTGCTGCAGCTGTGCGGCCAGCGGGCTTGTCTTGCGCCAGACCATGCCGATGGTCCGCGACGGTTGCGGATTGCTGAACCGCGCGACCGAGACCGACGCCGAGCGGGTTTCCACCGTGACCGCCATTTCCGGAATCAGGGTGACGCCGATGCCGGCGCCGACCATCTGAACGAGCGTCGACAGCGAGCTTGCGTCCAGCACCTCGCGCGGCGGCGATTGCATGTTGCAGAACGACAGCGCCTGGTCGCGGAAACAATGTCCCTCTTCGAGCAGCAATAGCCGCATCTCGCGCAGCGTCTCGTGGCTCGGCACCGGCGTGCCCTCGTCCTCGCCTGGCCGCACCAGCAGGAAATTCTCGGAAAAGCACGCCACCTCGGTCAGCGATGGCTCCGATACCGGCAATGCCACGATCGCCGTATCGAGCCGGCCCTCGACCACCTCCTTGATCAGCTTCGGCGTCAGCGTCTCGCGCACGTGGATGTCGAGTTCCGGATGCATGCGCGCGAGGTTCTCGATCACTTTCGGCAAAAGGTAAGGCGCGATGGTCGGGATCATGCCGATGCGCAGCCGGCCGGCAAGCCGGTCCTGTGCCGCGCGTGCGAAGTCGCCGAGTTCATCGACCGAGCGCAGGATGTCGCGGACACGCTGGACGATCTCTTCGCCGAATTTCGTCAGCGTGATCTGTCGCGCGCTTCGTTCCAGCAGCGCGCCGCCGAGCGCTTGCTCCATTTCCTTGATTTGCATCGACAGGGCCGGCTGCGAGATCGAGCAGGCTTCCGCCGCGCGCCCGAAGTGGCCGTGACGGGCCAGCGCATCAAAATAACGAAGCTGTCTGAGCGTCATCTGAATCATCAGAATATCTTATCGGTTCGATCATTAAAATCAACTTCCCCTGATGGAAAGCGGCTCTTAGAGTGCTTCCAATCTGACAGGAAGCGGCCCTTAGGAGGCAATCATGGACGACAAAACAAAATGCCCGTTCTCGGGCGGAAAACGCGGACACGCGAACCGCGATTGGTGGCCGGACGCGCTGGACGTTTCGCTGCTCCACCGCAATTCCACTCTGTCCGATCCGATGGGCGAGGCGTTCGATTACGCCAAGGAGTTCAAGACCCTCGACCTCAATGCCGTGGTCAAGGACCTGACCGCGTTGATGACGGAATCGCAGGAGTGGTGGCCGGCCGATTTCGGTCACTATGGCGGTCTGATGATCCGCTTGGCGTGGCACAGCGCCGGCACCTACCGCATCACCGACGGCCGCGGCGGCGCCGGGGCTGGTCAGCAGCGCTTCGCGCCGCTGAACAGCTGGCCTGACAACGCCAACCTCGACAAGGCGCGCCGGCTGCTGTGGCCGATCAAGCAGAAATACGGCCGCAAGATCTCGTGGGCCGACCTGATGGTTCTCGCCGGCAACGTCGCGCTCGAATCGATGGGCTTCAAGACGTTCGGCTTCGCCGGTGGCCGCGTCGATGTCTGGGAGCCCGAAGAGCTGTTCTGGGGCCCCGAAGGCACCTGGCTGGGCGACGAACGTTACAGCGGCGAACGCGAACTCTCCGAGCCGCTCGGCGCCGTGCAGATGGGTCTCATCTACGTCAATCCGGAAGGCCCCAACGGCAACCCGGACCCGCTCGCAGCGGCGAAAGACATCCGCGAAACGTTCTTCCGCATGGCCATGAACGACGAAGAGACCGTTGCGCTGATTGCCGGCGGCCACACCTTCGGCAAGGCCCATGGTGCCGGCGATCCTTCGCTGGTCGGCTCGGACCCGGAAAGCGGCGCGCTCGAGGATCAGGGTTTGGGCTGGAAGAGCAAGCACGGCACCGGCATCGGCGCCGATGCCATCACCGGCGGTCCGGAAGTCACCTGGACGCAGCAGCCGACGCAGTGGAGCAATCTGTTCTTCAAGAACCTGTTCGAGAATGAATGGGAGCTGACCAAGAGCCCGGCCGGTGCCAAGCAGTGGAAGGCGAAGGGCGCGGAAGCGACGATCCCGGACGCCTTCGACAAGTCGAAGAAGCACGTGCCGATGATGCTGACCACCGACCTGTCGCTGCGCTTCGATCCCGCGTACGAGAAGATTTCGCGGCGCTTCCACGAAAACCCGGACCAGTTCGCCGATGCGTTCGCGCGTGCCTGGTTCAAGCTCACGCACCGCGACATGGGTCCGGTCGTGCGCTATCTCGGCCCGCTGGTGCCGAAGGAAACGCTGATCTGGCAGGACCCGATTCCGGCGGTGGATCATCCGCTGATCGGCGATGCTGATATCGCCGCGCTGAAGACCAAGATTCTCGGCTCGGGCCTGTCGGTGTCGCAGCTGGTTTCGACCGCATGGGCGTCGGCATCGACGTTCCGCGGCTCCGACAAGCGCGGCGGCGCCAATGGCGCGCGTATTCGTCTCAGCCCCCAGAAGGACTGGGAGGTCAACCAGCCCGCCGAGCTGAACACGGTGCTGCAGAAGCTGGAGGCGATCCAGAAAGACTTCGGCAAGAAGGTTTCGCTTGCCGACCTGATCGTTCTCGGCGGCTCCGCTGCGGTCGAGAAGGCCGCGAAGGACGCCGGCGTCGACGTCAAGGTGCCGTTCACGCCGGGGCGCATGGATGCATCGCAGGATCAAACCGACGTCGCTTCCTTTGCTCCGCTCGAACCGCGTGCCGATGGCTTCCGCAATTATGTCAACGGCAAGAAGCATCAGTTCCTGGGGCCGGTGGAAGCACTGATTGACCGCGCGCAATTGCTGCGGTTGACGGGACCCGAACTGACGGCGCTCGTCGGCGGCCTGCGCGTCCTCGGCGCGAATGCCGGCGGATCAAAGCACGGCGTCTTCACCAGCAAGGTGGGGATATTGACGAACGACTTCTTCGTCAATCTGCTCAGCATGAGCACGGAGTGGCAGCCGTCGGGCGATGCCTACGAGGGCCGCGATCGGAAGACCAAGGCGGTGAAGTGGACCGCTACCGGCGTCGACCTGATCTTCGGTTCGCATTCGCAGCTTCGCGCCTTCGCCGAGGTTTACGCGTGCGCGGACTCCAAAGAGAAGTTCGCCAAGGACTTCGCGGCGGCCTGGACCAAGGTGATGAACGCCGATCGTTTCTGATCACGTGAGCACTGGATGAACGCAACACTAACAAAAAAGGGCGGCTCACTGAGCCGCCCTTTTACTTTTGGAATGAACAGCGCGATCAAACGCCGAGCGTACCGGCCTTCGCCGCCGCATAGCGCTCCGCGACCTTGGCCCAGTTCACCGTGTTCCACCACGCCTTGAGATAATCGGCGCGGCGGTTCTGGTAGTTGAGATAATAGGCGTGCTCCCAGACGTCGTTGCCGAGCAGCGCGCGCTTGCCGTCCATGATCGGATTGTCCTGGTTCGGGCGGGTTTCAATCGCAAGCTTGCCGTCCTTGGCAACGGTCACGAACACCCAGCCGGAGCCGAACTGACGTCCGCCCGCGGCATTAAAGTCGTTCTGGAACTTCTCCAGGCCGCCGAGGTCCTTGTCGATCGCGGCCAGCACCTCGCCTTCCGGCTTGCCGCCGCCCGGGGCCATGATTTCCCAGAACATGGTGTGGTTGGCATGGCCGCCGAGATTGTTGCGCACACCGAATTTGATGTCGTCGTTCAGGGCGTTCAAATTGCCGAGGATGTCCGTCACCTTGCTGGTGCCGAGCTGCGCATTGGTCTTGGCGAGGGTGTTCAGATTGTTGACGTAAGCGGCATGATGCCGGCCATGGTGGATTTCCATGGTCTTGGCATCGATATGCGGCTCAAGCGCGTTGAAGGCGTAAGGGAGCGGCGGCAGCGTGAACGGACCTGCCGCGGCCGGGGCAGCCGCAGGTGCCGGTGCGGCGGCCTGGGCAAAGACGACACGCGGTGCCGCCGCGACGGCTACGAGGCCGGCGGCGGCGCTGAAAAAATGACGGCGCGAAAGTGCGGACATAAGTCTCTCCCTGCGTGACGAGCCTGCGGCTCGGTTCGGACGATCGTAACGGGTCCAGCTTCCAGCTGCGAAGTCAGCCCCATTCCGGTTTCATTTTAAATGGGTTCGGCGCTGCGGCGTAAGAGCGCACGATCACATCTGCGGCAAATAAAAAGGGCGGCTTTGCAGCCGCCCCCTTCAGATTTTCGATGTCGAGGCGCTTACTCGCCGGCCGCTTCGCGGGGCGCCGAGGCTTCCGCCGCCTTCTGCTTGGCTTCGAGGTCCTCGCCGGTCGCCTGATCGACCACCTTCATCGACAGCCGCGTCTTGCCGCGATCGTCGAAGCCGAGCAGCTTGACCTTGACCTTGTCGCCTTCCTTGACGACGTCGGAGGTCTTCTGCACCCGGGCCCCGGCGAGCTGGCTGATGTGGACGAGGCCGTCCTTGGCACCGAAGAAGTTCACGAACGCGCCGAACTCCATCACCTTGACCACGGTGCCTTCGTAGATCTGGCCGATCTCCGGATCGGAGGCGATCGACTTGATCCACTTGATCGCGGCCTTCATCGCCTCGCCGTCGTTGGAGGCGACCTTCACAGTGCCGTCGTCCTCGATGTTGACCTTGGCGCCGGTCTTTTCGACGATCTCGCGGATCACCTTGCCGCCGGTGCCGATCACTTCACGGATCTTGTCGGTCGGGATCTTGAAGGTCTCGATGCGCGGCGCGTACTCGCCGAGCTCGGCGCGCGCGTTGGTCAGCGCCTTCGACATTTCGCCGAGGATGTGGATACGCCCATCCTTGGCCTGGCCGAGTGCCACCTTCATGATCTCTTCGGTGATGCCCTCGATCTTGATGTCCATCTGCAGCGAGGTGATGCCCTGGTCGGTGCCGGCCACCTTGAAGTCCATGTCGCCGAGATGATCCTCGTCACCGAGAATGTCGGACAGGACCGCAAAGCGCGAACCTTCCAGGATCAGGCCCATCGCGATACCCGCGGTCGGCCGCTTCAGGGGAACGCCCGCATCCATCAGCGCCAGCGAGGCGCCGCAGACCGACGCCATCGACGACGATCCGTTGGATTCGGTGATCTCGGAAACCACGCGCACCGTGTAGGGGAATTCGTGGTGCGGCGGCAGGACCGGATGGATCGCGCGCCAAGCGAGCTTGCCGTGGCCGATTTCGCGGCGCTTGGTGCCGCCGAGGCGTCCGGTTTCACCGACCGAGTAGGGAGGGAAGTTGTAGTGCAGCAGGAACTGTTCCTTGTAGGTCCCTGACAGCGAGTCGATGTACTGCTCGTCCTCGCCGGTGCCGAGCGTGGTCACGACCATCGCCTGGGTTTCACCGCGGGTGAACAGCGCCGAACCGTGGGCGCGCGGCAGCACGCCGACTTCGGCGATGATGCTGCGCACGGTCTTGGAATCGCGGCCGTCGATGCGCTTGCCGGTGTCGAGGATGTTCCAGCGGACGATCTTGGATTCGAGTTCCTTGAACACGCCGGCGATGCGCAGCTTGTCGTATTGCGGCTCCTGCCCTTCCGGGAAGTAGTGAGCCATCATCTTTTCCTTGGCCTTGCCGACCGCCGCGTAGCGGTCCTGCTTGATCGGGATAGCGTAGGCCGAGCGCAGCTCCTGCTCGATCAGGCCGAGCATTTCCTTCTCGAGCGCGCTCTCGTCGACGACCTTGACTTCGCGCGGCTCTTTCGCGGCCTTCTCGGCGAGCTCGATGATCGCCTTGATCACCGGCTGGAAGTGCCGGTGTCCGAACATCACCGCGCCGAGCATGATGTCTTCGTTGAGTTCCTTGGCTTCCGATTCCACCATCAGCACGGCGTCGGCGGTGCCGGCGACGACCAGATCAAGCTGGGTCTCGAGCATTTCGTCGAGCGTCGGGTTGAGCACATATTCGTCGTTGGCGAAGCCGACGCGGGCCGCCCCGATCGGGCCCTTGAACGGCGCGCCCGAGATCGTCAGCGCCGCGGAGGCCGCGACCAGCGCCAGAATGTCGGGATCGTTCTCCATGTCATGCGACAGCACGGTGACGATGACCTGGGTTTCATTGCGCCAGCCGTCGACGAACAGCGGACGGATCGGACGGTCGATCAGGCGGGAGACCAGCGTCTCCTTTTCGGTCGGCCGGCCCTCGCGCTTGAAATAACCGCCGGGAATACGGCCCGCGGCATAGGTCTTTTCCTGGTAGTCGACGGTCAGCGGCAGGAAGTCGACGCCTTCGCGCGGGTTCTTGGCGGCGACGACCGTGGCGAGCACGATGGTCTCGCCATAGGTCGCGAGCACGGCGCCGTCGGCCTGACGGGCGATCTTTCCGGTTTCAAGCTTGAGGGGACGTCCACCCCAGTCGATCTCGACTGAATGAGCATTAAACATTTCGATTTCTTTCATGGTTTAGCGAAAGCAGGGACGCCTGAAACACAAAGACCATGCGCAAGATTGCGAGACACTGATCGCAACACGAGATCAGCATCCGGCGATCCTGCCATGGTCTTTATATTTCGGATGGCGTCCATCCTCTCGGTAGTCCGGGCACCTTGCCCTGCCCAGCGGCCGGATTGCTGCTGGACGTCTATTGGGCATGAGTTTCTTCATGCCCTTGCGCATGATCGTCTCCGAAAATCCGGAGTCCGGGTTTCTTCCGGAAGACCATACGAAAACGCGCGCAACAGGCGCGCGCGTACTCTGGGATCAACGACGAATGTTGTGCTTTTCGAGCAGCGCCTTGTAGCGCGCCTCGTCCTTCCGCTTGATGTAATCGAGCAGGGAACGGCGCGTGGCGACCATCTTCAAAAGACCCCGGCGCGAATGATTGTCCTTCACGTGGGATTTGAAGTGCCCGGTGAGGTTGTTGATGCGTTCCGAAAGGATCGCAACCTGAACCTCGGGCGAGCCGGTGTCGCCGGCCTTGTTGGCATTCGTCTTGATGACTTCCGCTTTGCGTTCGGCGGTAATCGACATCGTCAAACTTTCTCGTTGTTACGACCGGAACTGGCAGTCAGTCCGGTCAGGTTGAACACACGCTTGGGGATGAGTTCGCCATTGCCAATTTCGGCGAGGGCCAGAAGCCGGCCTGCCACCGTGACATAGACTGTGCCGCTACAATTGGGCGCATCCCGTCCGCGCAACAAAACGGCCTGGCCCCGGTGGAGCCTTGCCGCATCAGCCCGTGTGACGGCCAGTGCCGGGATGTCGTCCAGCGCGGTCTCAACGGGCAAAAGCGCGTCGGCGAGGCTGCCCTCGCCCGACGCGGCTCTATTACACAAAGCCTCCAACTGTTCCAGCGGAATCATGTCCGTTTCGCGGAATGGACCGACCAGGGTCCGCCGCAAGGCGCTGATATGGCCGAAACAGCCCAGAATCCGGCCGATATCGCGGGCCAGCGCCCGGACATAGGTTCCCTTGCCGCACTCGGCCTCGAACACGGATTGGCCGCTATCTGTATGTTCTACAAGGGTTAATTCGTGAATCTCGACCGGTCGCGGCTTCAATTCGACAGTTTCGCCGTCTCTGGCCAGATCATAGGCCCGTTCGCCCTGGACCTTGATCGCGGAATATTGCGGCGGGATCTGCTCGATCAGGCCGGTGAATTGCGGCAGCAGCGCCCGGATGGAATCGGCAGAAGGCCTGAGATCGCTGGTCCTGGTCGCCCGGCCCTCGGTGTCGTCGGTATCGCGTTCCTCGCCCCAGCTCACGGTGAAGCGGTAGCGCTTGCGGCCGTCCATCACGAACGGCACCGTCTTGGTGGCTTCGCCCAGCGCGATCGGCAAACCGCCGGAGGCGAGCGGGTCGAGGGTACCGGCATGGCCGGCGCGCTTGGCCTGGAACAGGCGCTTGAGCACCGCGACCGCGTGCGTCGAGGTCATGCCGATCGGCTTGTCGAGAATCACCCAGCCATGGACGTCGCGCTTGTCGCGGCGCGGCTGATTATTCTGCCGTTGCTGTTTGCCTTGATGCTTGTTCTGGCGCGGATCGTTATTGCCGCGCCGCGTATCGTCGCCGCGCCGGGAATCTTCGTTGCGCGTTTCGGTAAAAATATTTTTTTCGGCGTCATGCGATTCGGCATTTTGCGAATCGATGACGCTGTTTGCAGTGTTCACAACCATCACTTGTCGTCCGAATCGGGTGCGAGGTCTCTTTGCACCGCAGGTGTTCTCAGTAATTTCTCGATCCGTTCCGCTTCATCGAATCGTTCGTCGACGCGAAAGCGAAGATCAGGCGCAAACTTTAGGTTAACGCGGTGCGCGATCTCGCCGCGCAGGAATTTCTTGTGGCGCGCGAGCGCTGCGATCACGACATCGGTGTCGCGTCCGCCGAGCGGCATCACATAGACGGTTGCAAGCTTCAGGTCCGGTGACATGCGCACCTCCGGAACCGTGATGATGTGACCCTCGAGATCGGGGTCATGCACGCTACCTTGCGACAGAATATCGGCGACCGCATGGCGCACGGTTTCGCCGACGCGCAATTGGCGTTGCGAGCCGCCGGGGGCGGAACTCTTGCTGTGGTGGCGGGGCATGGCCGTCTCTCAAAAACAAATCCGTCATGGCCGGGCTAATCCCGGCCATCTACGTCTTTCTTGCTGCTGAATTCTCTGGGACGTGGATGCCCGGAACACTAATGCGAAGACGCGCTTCGCGCTTTTGTCCGGGCATGACGTCGAACTAGTACAATGTCTTCCGACGAAGCCGTAAGGTTCAGACTTACAGGCTCCGCTGGATGGTCTCCACGCGGTAACACTCGATAACGTCGCCGGCGCGCATGTCACCGTAATTCTCGAACGCCATGCCGCATTCCTGGCCGGACTGCACTTCCTTCACTTCGTCCTTGAAGCGCTTCAGTGTCGAGAGCTTGCCTTCATGCACAACCACGTTGTCGCGAATGAGGCGTACATTGGCGCCGCGTTCCACGGTGCCGTCGGTGACGCGGCAGCCGGCGACCTTGCCGACCTTGGAAATGTTGAACACTTCCAGGATCTGCGCATTGCCCAGCATGGTTTCGCGCAGCGTCGGAGCGAGCAGGCCGGACATCGCCTTTTTGATGTCGTCGACCAGATCGTAGATGATGTTGTAATAGCGGATCTCGATGCCGTTGCGCTTGGCGGCGGCCGCCGCTTCCTTGTTGGCGCGAACCGAGAAGCCGATGATGGCGGCGTTGAAACCTTCCGCCAGCGTCACGTCCGATTCGGAGATGCCGCCGACGCCCGCATGCAGGATGCGCGCGGCAACTTCGTCGGTGCCGAGCTTTTCCAGCGATCCCAAGATGGCTTCGAGCGAACCTTGCACGTCGGCCTTGATGATCAGCGGGAATTCCTTGCGGCCCGACGTCTTGAGCTGCGACATCATCTGTTCGAGCGAACCGCGCATGCCGGAAATCGAGGCAGCCGCGTTTTCGCGCTTCTGGTGGGCGCGATAGCTCGTGACCTGGCGGGCGCGGGCTTCGTTCTCGACCACCGCGAGGCGGTCGCCGGCTTCCGGCGGACCGTTGAAGCCGAGCACCTCGACCGGCACCGAAGGTCCGGCCTCGTCGATGTTCACGCCCTGATCGTTGATAAGGGCGCGGACGCGGCCCATTTCGGCGCCGGCCACGATGATGTCGCCGATGCGCAGGGTTCCGCGCTGCACCAGCACGGTCGCAACCGGACCCCGGCCGCGATCGAGCCTGGCTTCGATCACGGTACCTTCGGCGGGACGTTCCGCGTTGGTCTTGAGGTCGAGTAGTTCGGCCTGCAGCGCGATCATTTCCAGCAGCTTGTCGAGATTGGTCTTGTTCTTGGCTGATACCTCGACGTCGACGACGTCGCCGCCGAACGACTCGACCTGAACCTCGTGCTGCAACAGCTCGGTGCGCACGCGCTCCGGCTTGGCGTCGGGCTTGTCGATCTTGTTGATCGCGATGATCATTGGAACCTTCGCCGCCTTGGCGTGGTTGATCGCCTCGATGGTCTGCGGCATGACGCCGTCATCGGCCGCCACCACCAGGATCACGATATCGGTGACCTTGGCGCCGCGCGCACGCATCGCGGTGAACGCGGCGTGGCCGGGCGTATCGATGAAGGTGATCTTCTTGCCGCTTTCCGGTGAAGTCACCTGATAGGCGCCGATATGCTGGGTGATGCCGCCGGCTTCGCCCGAAACCACGTTGGCATGGCGGAGCGCGTCGAGCAGCGAGGTCTTGCCGTGATCGACATGGCCCATCACGGTCACGACCGGCGAACGCGGTTCGGTGTCGGTGGAATCGTCGACGATGTCGAACAGACCCTCTTCGACGTCGGACGCGGCCACGCGCTTGACGGTATGGCCCAGTTCCTCGGCGATCAGCTGCGCGGTGTCGGCGTCGATCACGTCGGTGATCTTGTGCATCGCGCCCTGCTTCATCAGCAGGCGGATGACGTCGACCGCGCGTTCCGACATGCGGTTGGCGAGTTCCTGGATGTTGATCGCTTCCGGGATCACCACTTCGCGGATGATCTTTTCCTTCGGCTCGTTCGAGGCGTGTCCCTTCAGGCGCTGGGTGCGGCGGCGGAACGAGGCGATCGAACGCTCGCGCACATTGTCGGCGTCCAGGGCGGTGACCAGCGTCAGGCGGCCGCGTTCCTTTTGCGGTCCGGGCTTGTGGGTCGTCTTCGGCGGCACGGCGGGGCGCATGGCGCCGCCGGGGCCACGGCGGATCTGGCGCGGACCTTCATCCTCATCGGAGGCGTCGGCGGCAACGCCCGGCGCGCGCGCGGGCGGCACTGCCGAGGCCGTCGGCCGGGCCGCGGGGCGCGCGGTGGTGGTGGTAGTGGTGGTGCCGGGTGCTGCGGTTGTTGCGGCCTTGGCTTCGGCCTCGCCAAAACGCTTCTTGGCTTCGAGTTCGGCCTTGCGCTTGGCTTCTTCTTCCAGGCGGTGACGTTCTTCCTCGGCCTTGCGGCGCGCTTCGGCGGCTTCGCGTTCGGCCTGCTCGATGCCTTCCTTGCTGCTGCGGCGCTTGGCTTCTTCTTCCGCCAGCCGACGTTCCTCGATGTCACGGACCTTGGCATCGGCCAGCGCGCTGGCGCGGGCGGAACGTTCATCCTCGGTCAGCGTGCGCAACACCACGCCGGAGCCGGCGCGGGGCGCGGCTGGCGCTGAGGGGCGGCTTGGCGCTTTGGCGACGACCGGCGCCGGCTTGGCGACCACAGGTTCGGGCGCATGGGTTTCGCCGGCGGGCGCGTCGCCACCGAGGCGGCGCTTGCCGCGCTTCTCGACCACGACCTGCTTGGTCCGGCCATGGCTGAAGCTCTGGCGTACGGTGCCCGTCTCGACGCGCGGCTTGAGCGTCAAGGTCTTGGTCGGGACACTCAAAGTCTTGTCGCCAGGCGTTTTGGTATCAACCATTCAGCAGTCCTAATCTTGTTGCGTAGTGCGCATTCGCACAGTCGTTAAAGCACATCTTGTTAGTCAGAATTTCTGGCCGCTTCCTTCGGTCTTGTCGTCATCGGCCATCCGGTATCGGACCAGGATCTGGCAGCGCGACAGGAACGTCTTGCTCGCCGGGCCCGCGAGCAGGGCAGCATGTATCACATTTGCCCGCCCCAGTGCCAAATCCAATTCTCCCGACGTCAGAACATTGACGATCGGAAATCTGGTCGAAAACTCCTCCGATTCATCCGCATTTCCGCGCTTTTGCCGCACGATCGCGTCCAATTTGCGGATTCCGTCGGCCGCACCGTCGGAAGCGTGGATCAGGGCCTGGGCCGCCCCCTCTCGGAGCGCGCCCTCGACCTTGCTGAAACCGGAGACGATCTGGCCGGCCTTGGCGACCATCGCCAGCGCCTCGGTCGCGCTGCGAACCAGCAAAGCCTCGGTGTCGGCGGGGAGGGTCGCGGCGGCCCGGATGTCGCGCTTGAAACCCCTGCTGAATTGGTTACGCCGCACCGCTTCCGCAACGGTCCGGCGCGATGCCGAGACCCACAGGCCGCGGCCGGGGAGCTTGCGCTTCAGATCCGGAACGACCTCGCCCTGGGGCGAGACCACGAATCGGATCAGTTCGTCGATCGGGCGCACCTCACGGGTGACCGCGCACATCCGCATCGTCGCGGACCTGTCGGTCCGCGGTCCGTTGTCGAGATCGGGGTCAGCCATGGCGAGCATGCGCGGGGCATCTCCTTACGCCGTCTGGTCTTCGGTGGCTTCCGCCGCCTCGGACTGCTTGGCAAGGTCGGCCTCGGTGATCCAGCCGGCGATGACGCGGGCCTGCATGATCATGCGCTCGGCATCGTCGCGCGAGATTTCGTTGGCGTCGAGAATGCCGGGGAACTTGGTCGGCTCGGCGCCTTCCTTGCGCTCGGTCCAGCCAACCAGATCGTCGGTGGCGCAACCGGCCAGATCCTCGACCGACTTGATGTCATTCTCGCCGAACTTGACCAGCATCTTCGAGGTCACGCCGGGTACTGTCTTCAAAGCGTCATCCACACCGAGTTCCTTGCGTTTGTTTTCCAGCTCGGTCTCGAGCTGCTCCAGATATTCTTTTGCACGGCTCTGCAGTTCGTTGGCGGTCTCCTCGTCGAAGCCCTCGATGCCGGCGAGCTCCTTGACGTCGACCAGCGCGAGTTCCTCGACCGAGGTGAAGCCTTCCGATGCCAGCAACTGGCCGACCACTTCGTCGACATTCAGCGCTTCCATGAACACCCGCGTCGAGTTCTCGAAATCGGCCTGACGGCGCTCCGATTCTTCCTGCTCGGTGAGGATGTCGATGTCCCAGCCGGTGAGCTGCGAAGCGAGCCGCACATTCTGTCCGCGGCGACCGATCGCCAGCGACAGCTGGTTGTTGGTGTCGGGCACCACGACCTCGATACGCTCGCGGTCTTCGTCGATCACGACCTTGGCGACTTCGGCGGGCGCCAGCGCGTTGACGACGAAGGTCGCGATATCGGGCGACCACGGAATGATGTCGATCTTCTCGCCCTGCAGTTCGTTCACCACCGCCTGCACGCGCGAACCGCGCATACCGACGCAGGCGCCGACCGGATCGACCGAGGAATCCCGCGAAATAACGCCGATTTTGGCGCGCGAACCGGGATCGCGGGCGACCGCCTTGATCTCGACGATACCGTCATAGATTTCCGGCACTTCCTGCGCGAACAGTTTTGCCATGAACTGCGGATGGGTGCGGGACAGGAAGATCTGCGGCCCGCGGGTTTCTCGGCGGACGTCGAAGATATAGGCGCGGACGCGGTCGCCGTTGCGGAACACTTCGCGCGGCAGCATCTCGTCACGGCGCACGATGGCTTCACCGCGGCCGAGATCGACGATCACGCTGCCATATTCGACGCGCTTGACGATACCGTTGACGATGTCGCCGATGCGGTCCTTGAATTCCTGATACTGCCGGTCGCGCTCGGCCTCGCGCACCTTCTGCACGATCACCTGCTTGGCGGATTGCGCGGCGATGCGGCCATATTCCAGCGGCGGCAGGGTGTCGGCGATGGTGTCGCCGACCTGGGCGCCCGGATTGGCGCGCTGCGCATCGGCCAGCGAAATCTGGTTCGACGAATTCTCCACCACGTCGACGACCAGCATGTGGCGCGACAGCCGGAGCTCGCCCTTCTTGGCGTCGATCTCGGCGTGAACATCGGTCTCGCTGCCGTAGCGGGCGCGGGCCGCTTTCGCGATGGCGTCTTCCATCGCCGCGATCACGATGCCGCGGTCGATCGACTTTTCGCGGGCAACCGCATCTGCGATCTGCAGCAGTTCGAGTTTATTGGCGCTGACAGCTGCCATGGCTCAGTCTCCTTCGGTGGGATCGAATTCGCCGCCGGGCAAACCTTGCGCGGCGAGGCGATGTTTCTTGGTATTCTTCGGTAACGGCTTCTTCAGCGGCTTGTTGAGTGTCTTGGGCTTCGGCTTGTTGCTCTTGGCCGGATCGCTTTTTTTGGCGTGCGGCGGCGGTGGTGGCTCAAGCCCGAGATTCTGCCGCAGCTCGCGCTCGGCGGCCTTGCCGCGCCGCATCGATTCCGCGATCAGCTCGTCGGTGAGAACCAGACGGGCGTCGGCGATGTCTTCCATGACCAGCAGCACGTCGGCATCTTCGTTCGCGCGGATGTCATCGCGATGAAGCCGCACCGCGTCGCCCTCGACGCTCTGCAGCGTACCACGAAAGCGCTTGCGGCCCTGATAGGCGAGCGCCATCTCGATCTTCACGAGATGACCGACATAGCGTTCGAAGTCCGAACGGCGCACCAGCGGACGATCGATGCCGGGCGATGAGATCTCCAGCCGGTAGGCGCGCTCGATCGGATCGGCGACGTCGAGCACCGGCGACAATGCCCGCGAAATCGCCTCGCAATCCTCGATCTGCATGGTGCCGTCGGGCCGTTCGGCCATGATCTGGACCGTGCAGCCGGCCTCGCCGGAAATCTTGATCCGCACCAGCCGGTAGCCCATGCCCTGCAATACCGGCCCTGCTACGGCGGAAACCCGCGCGGCGACGCCCGGCTCGACCACGAGCCGCGGCTCGGCGAGCAGGTCAAGATCCTCTGAAACAGCAGTTGGCTCGGTCATGTCCAGGGTCAAAAGCGTCTTTACTTACATGAGGTTAGGCCGGGTCTAACCCGGATCCGGCCGGTTCCCTGAACCGTGCCGTGAGGCCCTTCTGGGCTGGGCTCGTTCAGGTAATAAAAAAGAGCGGGTCCCGAAGGGCCCACTCTCAATACGCGATCGTATGAGAACCATAAGTTGCGGCGGATATAGCGGTTTTCCCGCAATCCGGCAAGGCCTTGCACGCCCCGTTAAGGGAGATTTTGAGTCCTGTCCGAGCGGGCCAAAGCCTAACCCTTCATTCACGAACGGTACCTAGATTGCCGAAAACCAGGCCAATTCGGCCGGTTTGGATAGGTTTATGACGCCAGCGACAACGCTGATCCCAGGACTGGACGACATCGTCAGGGGCGGCGATCCCAAGCGCCGCGCCGATGCGGCGCGCCGGATCAGTGAATTATTCCTGCAGGGGGCTGCCAATTTCGGCGCCGATCACGTCGATCTGTTCGACGGCGTATTGAGCAGCCTGGTCCCCCATGCCGACCTTGCCGCGCGAGCCGAGCTCGCCGAGCGGCTGTCGCTGCTTGTCAACGCGCCGCGCGGGCTGGTCGGGCAGCTCGCCCATGAGGACGAAATTGCCATCGCGGGCCCGCTGCTGCGCCGCTCGCCTGTCATCGACGAACAGATCTTGGTCGAAATCGCTGGCGTGAAGGGGCAGGGCCATCTGCTGGCGATGTCGGATCGGCCGACGCTCTCTCCTGATCTTACCGATGTCATCGTGCGCCGCGGCGACCGTGATGTCGTCAGGCGCACGGCGGGCAATGCCGGCGCGGCGTTCTCGTCGGACGGCTATTCGACCTTGATCAAGCGCGCCGGCCAGGACGGCGTGCTGACGCTCAAGATCGGCCAGCGCGACGATCTCTCCAGCGAACAACTGAAAGACCTTCTGGCCGGAACGATCGATGTGGTCCGCCGCCGCCTGTTCACAGTCGTCAAGCCAGCGCGGCAAGTGGCGATCAAGCGGGCGATCAACGAAATCTCCGGCGCTGTCGAACGAACAGACAGCGGCCGCGACTTCGAGGCGGCACAGCGCACGATCCTCGCGCTGCACCGCGATGGTCAGCTGGTTGAAAGCGCGCTGCTCAACTTCGCCAAGGCAAACAAATACGAGGAATCCGTCGCCGCGCTGGCGGCGATGACCGGCGTGAAGATCGCAACCCTCGACCGGCTGATTGCCGGCGACCGCTACGATCCGATCCTGATCGCCGGCAAGGCGGTAGGCCTCGAATGGGCCACCGTGCGCGCTTTGATCCTGCTCCGGCTGGGTCCGAACCGGACGCCGTCGCCGGCCGATATCGAAAGCGCGCGCATGAATTTCGCGCGCCTGATGCCCACGACCGCCGAGCGCGTCGTCGGCTTCTGGAAAACCCGCCCGACGGTTTGAGTCGCGACCGTCGTTCCGGGGCGATGCGTAGCATCGAACCCGGAACCTCGAGATTCCGGGTTCGCGCTTTGCGCGCCCCGGAATGAGGGCTGAAAGAATTATCCCACCCGCCGAAACCGCAGATACGCCGCAACACGTCCCTCACGCTCGGCCTTCCGGCCGTAGCGCGTCATGGTGTAACCGGCCCACGGCTCGCGCCAGTCGATGGCGCGTTCCGCCATCCAGGAAAAATCCGGCGAACGCAGCAGATGCGCCAGCGTCCACGCGCAATAATCGTCGATGTCGCTGACGAAACGAAATTCAGCCCCGGGCTTGAGGATGCGGGCCATCGCGGCCACCGTGGCATCCTGCACGAAGCGCCGCTTCCAGTGCCGGCGCTTCGGCCAGGGATCGGGATGGATCAGATCGATCCGCGCCATCGATCGCGGCGGCGCCCATGCCAGCAATTCGGCGGCGTCGCCGGCGTAGAGCCGGATATTGCCGATGTTGTGGGCTTCAATCTGCGTCAGGATTTTCGCCATGCCGTTGACATAGGGCTCGCAGCCGATGAATCCGATATCGGGAAAGGCCTGCGCTTCGGCGATCAGATGTTCGCCGCCGCCAAATCCGATTTCCAGCCTGACGGCATCAGGCTTCGACTCGAAGATGTCGGTGAGACCCGCAGGCGCGGGCATGCTGATATCGAGCGCCAGATGCGGCAGCAGATTGTCGATCAGGTCGGCCTGATGGATGCGCAGCTTGTGGCCCTTGCGGCGGCCGAAGAACGAGCCGTGCGCATGCGCGGCGGCGCCGTCATCCGGCGGCGCGTCGTGATCGCCGATGTCGCGGGGTGAGACCGTCATCGCAGCGTCTGGTACAGCCGGTGCAGCAGCCGCGCCCTCGGTTCGATCGAGGAGATGTACATCTGCTCGTAATGCGTATGCGCGCCCTTGCCGTCGACCCCGAGGCCGTCGAGCGTCGCCGTGTGGGGCGCGGTGAAATTGCCGTCGCTGCCGCCGCCGGTGAAGGTGTCGACGAGATCGAAACCGATTTCGGCCGCCAGCGTTTTGGCGTGCTCATAAAGCGCCGCACCGGCGTTGCTCTTTTCGTAAGGCGGGCGATTCAGTTCGCCGGTGACGGTGATGCTGACGCCCTCGGTGCGTGATTTCAGGCCGAGGATCTTCGGCACCAGCTCGTCGGATTCGGCAATGCCGGGCACGCGCATGTCGACCTCGGCATAGGCCTCCTCCGCGATCACGTTCGGCTTGGTGCCGCCCCTGACGACGCCGACATTGACGGACACGCCACGCTTGAGGTCGTTCATCGCCTCCAGCGTCTGAATGACGTTGCCGAGTTCGCGGATCGCGCTGCGGCCGTCCTCTGGCCGCGTGCCGGCATGCGACGGCACGCCCTTGATGAAGACTTCGAAGCGCGCGACGCCCTTGCGTCCGGTGACGATTTTGCCGCCGTCGCGGGCGGGCTCGGTCACCAGCACATACTTGGCCTTGCGCCCCTCGGCCTCGATCAGTGCGCGCGACGTCGGGCTGCCGATTTCTTCATCGGAGACGAACATCTGGGTGATGCCGAGCGGCGGTCGCGCGCTGTCGGCACAAATCTGGCGAAAGGCATGGTAGGCGAGATAGGCGCCGCCCTTCATGTCATAAATGCCGGGACCGAAGGCGCTGTCGCCCTCGATCTTGAACGGCAGCCGCTCGATGAATCCCAGCGGATGCACGGTATCGAGATGGCTCAGCACCAGGATGCCCGGCGCGTCCTGCCCCCATGACGAACGCGCGACCAGATGATCGCCGCATCCGTCTTTTCCTGCGATCCGCTCAACGGTCGCGGGCAGGTCGCGGTAGCCATCAGTGACGAGGTCGGCGAGCTTGTTGACCTGTGCGGGCACCTCGGTCGGCGTCTCGATTTCGACCCAGCGGCGGATGCCGTCGAGGATCGAACTGGGATCAAACGGATTGGCGGTGGTTCCGGTCATCAGCGCTTTGCCTTCATGGAATTCGGCTAGAGCTTCGGTTCTGATTGGATCAGAACCGAAACTCTAGATTCTTGCTTTGACGCGTTTTCTACCGCAGATAAGTCTACGCAATCTGCGTAAACTTGATTGCTTTGCGAACTGTTCCCACTTCGCTCAAAAACGCTCCAATGTCATGCGCTCGCGCCGGCGGGCGCGTCAATCGGAACATCCGGTTATGGCAGCTGATATCAGCGCTGGTCGGGGCCTTCGCGCGCGGCGATCTGTTCGACCAGTTCGACGATACTGCGGCGCATTTTGGCGTCGGTAATGCGCGTGAACGCCCGCGTCAGCGCCAGGCCTTCGGAGGTGGCGAGAAAGTCGGAAACGTAGGCGGGCGAACCGGATTCGCTGAAGCCGTCGGCATTGACGGCACCGCTCGGCCCGCCGTCGAACAAAAACGATACCGGCACCTGCAAGATTTCCGAGATCCGCTGCAGGCGGCTGGCGCCGACCCGGTTGGTGCCCTTTTCGTATTTCTGAACCTGCTGGAAGGTGAGGCCCAATGCCTCGCCGAGTTTTTCCTGGCTCATGCCCAGCATGATGCGTCGCATGCGAACGCGGCTGCCGACATATTTGTCAACAGGGTCTGGCGCTTTGGTGGACATCTCCAACACTCCTGGGATTACGCGCCGGGGAATGAGGCATAAGCGGACTATGCCTCAGGCGCCGGTACCGTCAAATCCTGCTCGGAGGATCGGGTTGAACTGCGGACAATTTGAGCAATGAACTGACTGGTTCTTGTTTTTGGTTGCGGAACCCAGAATGCGAATTGCGCGGTCGGTCTGTCAACTAGTTAGTGGATTGGAGCGGGCCGCTTTTTTTCGCGACAGCAACAACCAGCAACATGCAAGTCTCAGGACTTTCGCCGTGCAAAGCGGCGCCGGATGACCAGCAGCAACGCAACAGCCAGAATCATGCCCGTTGGAATGTCTCTAACACGGGCATAAATCGTCGGCGGCAAAGCCGATGGCAGGTTGGCATCCAGGACGCCTTCGATGCCGAGACCAAGTCGTGCGACAATACGCCCCGACGGGTCGATCACGGCTGAAATGCCTGTATTTGCTGCACGAACAACGGGCAGGCCTTCCTCGACGGCGCGCATGCGCATCTGCTGCAGATGCTGATAGGGGCCGGTCGAAATTCCGAACCAGCCGTCATTGGTGACGTTGATGATCCAGCCCGGGCGATCGTCGCGTGTCGTTATATCGCCGGGAAATATTGCCTCGTAGCAGATCAGGGGCAGCGCCCGCGGCGCGTTCGGGATGTCCATGGCGCGGCGGCTGGTGCCCGGAATGAAGCCGCCCTGGACTCTCGTTAGCTGCACGAAGCCGAGTTTTTCCATCCAATCCTGAAACGGCAGATATTCGCCGAAAGGCACCAGATGCAGCTTGTCATAAACCGACAGCACGCTGCCGTCGTGGTCGATCGCATATATCGAGTTGTAGGCGCGCGTGATTCGCACGCCGGGCGGGAGGTCGGGCGCGCGCACCGAGCCGGTGATCAGCACGGTACCCCTCGGCAGCAGGTCGGCGATCTGCGCCATCGCATCGGCTTCGCGGGTCAAAAAGAACGGGAACGCCGATTCCGGCCAGATCAAAATCTGTGCATCGCTCACGCCGGTCGATTGCGGCCCCGAAGCCCGGTCGGACAGTGTCAGATATTTCTGCATCACCTCCGCCTTGGCGGCGTAATTGAATTTGACGTCCTGCTGCAGATTGGGCTGCATGATGCGCAGCTTGACCTTTGCCAGCACGGTCGGCTGCATCGACAGCCTGACGGCGCCGAACACGGCCATGACCGCGAGCAAGCCGAGCGCCGCCACCGGCGCGAGCCAGGGTTTTCGCCCCCGCGAGGTGCCATCGATCAGGACCGCCGGGCTTGCGAAGATCGCCACCGTGAGGAACGTCATCCCCCACAGCCCGATCAGCGATGCCGTCTGGGCCAGCGCCAGCGGCTCCGACAGCGCGTAGCCGAACGAATTCCAGGGAAATCCCGACAGCAGGTGGCCGCGCAGCCACTCTGTTATCGTCAGGCTGATCGCGAGCGCGAGCAGGCGCGAAGCGTCGCGGGTCCAGAGCAGGCGCGCCAGCGCAAAGCCTGCCGCGGTGAACAGCGCGAGATAGGCCGGCAGGCCCAGCACGGCGAACGGCATCAGCCAGGCGAACGTTGGCGCATCGACCAGGAAGGCGTACCCGATCCAGTAAAGTCCAACGACGAAATAGCCGAGTCCGAACCAGAAGCCCGACATCGCCGCCGCCGGCACGCCGCGCCATCGCCCCGCACCGGCGCCGTCGATCAGCCAGACCGCGACCGGAAAGGTCAGGAACAGCACCGGCCATGCATTGAACGGCGCCATCGCCAGTGCCGACAATGCGCCGGCCACCAGCGCAAGAACGGCGCGCTTCCATCCCCAGGCCAGGATGATCGCAAGACCGGCGGCGCGCAGTTTGCTGGCGGGAATCACTGCGAGCCGGCTCCATCGCTGGACGATGGCGGCGCGTTGTCATTGGCCTGCGGCGCATTGGTGTCGGGCGCAGCTTCACGGCGGCGGCTTTCGCGCTGCGTGCGGGGGGCGGGCCGTTCCTTGCGAACCGCAATGCGCAGCCGCTTGACCCGTCGCGGATCGGCGTCGAGCACTTCGATCTCGTAAGTGCCGGGCCCTGAAATGACCTCGCCGCGTACCGGCAGGCGGCCGACCTGCGACACCAGATAGCCGCCAAGGGTTGCGACCTCTTCGCCGGCCTCGCCGGTGATGAAGTCCTCGCCGATCACCGAACGGGCGTCCTCGAGGCTGGCACGGGCATCGGCGATGAATGAATTATCCGCCTGCCGCACGATCGCCGGCGGCTCGTCGCTGTCATGCTCGTCGTCGATTTCGCCGACGATCTGCTCGACGATGTCCTCGATCGACACCAGCCCGTCGGTGCCGCCATATTCGTCGACCACCAGCGCCAGATGGATGCGCGAGGCCTGCATCTGCGCCAGAAGGTCGATCGCCCGCATCGACGGCGGCACGTAGAGCAGCTTGCGGATGATGTTGGCGTCCGCCAGCGGTTGCGCCAGGTCGACCGCGCGCAGATCGAGGCCCGCGGGGAAAGGTTTCTTGCGCTTCGCCTTGGTGGTGTCACCGACCCGCGCCTTCGCGGTCATGAACGCCAGGAGGTCGCGGATGTGCACGATGCCCTCGGGGTCGTCGAGGGTCTCGTTGTAGACGACGAGGCGCGAATGCGCCGCGCTCTCGAACAGGCTCATCAATTCGCCGAGCGGGATGTCGCGCTTGACCGCGACGATGTCGGCGCGATGCACCATCACGTCGGCGATGCGCCGTTCGTGCAGCCCGAGGATATTGCGCAACATGGTGCGCTCGATGGCGGAAAAGCCGACCTCGTCCGGCGTCGAGGCATCGAGCACGACCTGCAGATCGGCGCGGACCGATCCCGGCTTCCAGCCGAACAGCGTGCGGATCGCGCGGGTCAGCCAGTTCTCCGCTGTCGGGCGCAGCACCTCGCCTTCCTGCACCACGGCCGGAAGGTTGGACGTGTTGCGCGGATTGTCGTGGGTAGGGTCGGAGTCCGGCATGTCAGTCCATCCGCTCCCGGTCCGCATGGGGATCGCGATCCGCATACGGATCCGGAATGCCGAGCTGCGCGAGGATCTCCTGCTCGAGACCCTCCATGGCTTCGGCGTCGTCGTCTTTTTCGTGATCGTAGCCGATCAGATGCAGGAACCCGTGCACCGCAAGATGGCTGAGATGGTGATCGAACGGTTTTTGTTCGTCGTCGGCCTCTTTGCGCGTCGTCTCATAGGCGATGGCGATATCGCCGAGCATGCGCGGTGCATCGTCGGGCGTTCCCGCACCGGTCGGCTGCAACGCCGGAAACGATAGCACATTGGTCGGCTTGTCGATGCCGCGCCAATTGCTGTTCAGGGTTCGAATCCCGGAATCGTCGGTCAGCATGACTGCCAGTTCCGCTTCGCCGACATCGGCATCGGCGATTTCGGCGGCGGCGTTGATGGCGCGATGGATCACCGCCTCGGCGTCGGGCTCGGTCTGCCAGCAATCGGCGACCACGAGGACTTCGGTTACGGGGTGGACGGAAGACAATTTCGTTCCAGGGTTTTGCAGTCCAGCATTTAGGTTGCGGCCCGGGCCCGCCTGCTGCGGGCCCAAAGCCAAAGGTCTGGCCATCAGGATCTGCCGGTCGCCGGTTTTTGCGGCAAGCCCTCATAGGCGGCGACGATCCGCGCCACCAGTTCATGGCGGATGACGTCTTCGGCGGTGAACTTCACCTGCGCGATCCCCTCGACGCCGTCGAGCAGCTTGACGGCCTCGGCAAGTCCCGAGGTCTGGCCATTCGGCAGGTCGACCTGCGAGGGATCGCCGGTGATGATCATGCGGCTGTTCTCGCCAAGCCGGGTCAAAAACATCTTCATCTGCATCGAGGTGGTGTTCTGCGCCTCGTCCAGGATGATGACGGCGTTGGTCAGCGTGCGGCCGCGCATGAAGGCGAGCGGCGCGATCTCGATTTCGCCGCCCTGCAGCGCGCGCTCGACGACGCGCGCATCCATCAGATCATACAGCGCGTCGTAGATCGGCCGCAGATAGGGATCGACTTTTTCGCGGAGGTCGCCGGGCAGGAAGCCGAGCCGTTCGCCGGCTTCGACCGCGGGTCGCGTCAGGATGATGCGATCGACTTCCTTGCGCTCGAACAATTGCGCGGCATGCGCCACCGCAAGCCAGGTCTTGCCGGTGCCGGCCGGGCCGACGCCGAACACCATCTCGCTGCGCTTCAGTGCGCGGATGTAGGAATCCTGCGCGGCGGTGCGCGCCCGCACCGGGCGCTTGCGCAGATTGATGGTCTCGAACGCGGTCTTGGCGGCCTTGGGGTCGAATTCGAACAGCGATCCCTGCGCGATCACGGCACGGATGGCGCCTTCGACGTCGCCCTGCGCCAGATCCTGTCCCTGCACCGCCTGGGCGTAGAGCGTCTCGAGGACGCGCCGCGCCGCGTCGCAGCCGTCGCGCGATCCGGCGATGGTGATGTGATTGCCGCGCGAATCCACGACGACGCCGAGCCGGCGTTCGATCAGCGCGAGATTCTGCCCGTAAGGGCCGACCAGCGCGGAAGCGGCGCGATTGTCGTCGAAGTCGATGACGACTTGGGTTTCGGGCGGAATTTGCATGTCGCGATCAAATTTGCGGCTGGGAGCAAGCGAAGGTGAATCCGATGCGCTTTTGGGCAAGGGTTCAGGCTCCCGTTGTTATTCGAGAAGAATCGGTCATGGGTGAAAGCGTCGATAAAGAGGGTCGCGCGGAGGGTGCTGCGAGTTCGCCGAGCAGGCTGTAGCGCTCCAGGCTGTCGATGGAGACCGGCAGCACTTTTCCGATGATATCCGGTGATGCCATCACATGCGCGGGCTGCAGATAGGCGGTGCGGCCGACGATCTGGCCGGGGTTACGGGCCGCGCGTTCGAACAGCACATCGACAGTCTTGCCAATCATGGCCTTGTTGAAGGCCGATTGCTGGCTGTCGATCAATTCCTGAAGCCGCCCCAATCGCTCGTCCATTTCTGCCGCTGACACCGTCTCCTGCATGTCCGCCGCCGGCGTGCCGGGCCGCGGCGAATATTTGAACGAATAAGCCCCAGCGTATCCGATTTGCGTGACAAGCGCGAGGGTGGCGGCAAATTCTCCCTCGGTTTCGCCGGGGAAGCCGACGATAAAATCCGATGAAAATGCAATATCTTGGCGGCTCTCGCGAAATCGGTCGATGACGCGGCGGTAATCATCGGCGGTATGCTTCCGGTTCATGGCAGCCAGAATGCGGTCGGAGCCGGATTGTACCGGCAGATGCACGAACGGCATCAGTTCGGGCAGGTCGCGATGCGCTTCCAGAAGCGAATCATCGACGTCGCGGGGATGGCTGGTCGAATAACGCAGGCGCACGATACCGGGGATTTCGGCGAGACGAGTGAGCAGCCTGCCAAGCGGCCAGGTCCGTCCGTCCGGACCTTCGCCGTGATAGGCGTTGACGTTCTGCCCGATCAGCGTGATCTCGCGCACGCCATTGTCGGCGAGCCGCATCACGTCGTCGATGATTTTTGCAACTGGCCGGGAGACTTCCGCACCACGCGTGTAAGGCACCACGCAGAAGGTGCAGAACTTGTCGCAGCCTTCCTGCACGGTGACAAACGACGAGATGCCGCGCGCGCGGATCGCCGCGGGCTTCGGCGGCGGCAGAAAGCCGAACTTGTCCTCGACCGGGAATTCGGTCTCCAGCGCGCGGCCATGGCTTTTGGCGCGGGCGAGTAGCTGCGGCAGATGATGATAGCTCTGCGGGCCGACCACGACGTCCACGGTCGGCGCGCGGCGGATGATCTCCTCGCCCTCGGCCTGCGCGACGCAGCCGGCGACCGCGATGCGCATCTCGCGTCCCTGGCGCGCGGCTTCATCCTTGGCGACGCGCAAGCGCCCGAGTTCGGAGTAGACCTTTTCGGAAGCCTTCTCGCGGATATGGCAGGTGTTGAGGATGACGAGATCCGCATCCTCGGCGCTGTCGGTCTCGACAAAGCCTTCGCCCGCCAGCGTGTCCACCATGCGCTGCGCATCGTAGACGTTCATCTGGCAGCCATATGACTTGATATGCAGCTTGCGCGGCGGCTTCATGGAACCTGAATGCTGGGTTGGTCGGCGCCCATGCGGCGCCCGGTCTGGGGGTCAATTATAGCCTAAATGGCCGAAAATCCAGCTTATTAGCCCCGTCATTCCGGGGCGATGCGACAGCATCGAGCCCGGAATCTCGAGATTCCGGGTTCGTGCTTCGCACGCCCCGGAATGACGGTGTTGAATACTCCGAATGTGGCCTAATCGGCCCCAATCCGCGCAATTAGATCGGGCAATTGCCGCATATCGTCGAAAGTGACCGCGGCGCCTGCGGCGCGCAGCGTATCTGCGGTGTCCGGACGGCAATGGCTGCCGCCGTGAAACCCGAGCACGATCATCCCGGCGGCCCCGCCCCCGGTGACGCCGGCCACGCTGTCCTCGATCACGAGGCATCGCGCCGGCGGGACTTTCATCTGCCCCGCCGCGAGCAAAAACAGATCCGGTGCCGGCTTGCCGTTGCGCACCTGCGATCCCGAAAAAATATGCGGGGCAAAGCGCTCGTACAGTTTCACCCGTGACAGGCTCGTGAAAATCTTTTCGTGCACGGCACTGGAGGCGACGCATTTGCGCAGGTCGATGGCGTCGAGCGTCTCGTGAAGATGCGGAATTGGTTCAACCGCCTCCGCGAGCGCTGCAAACAATGTCGTTTGCCGTTCATGCTCGTACGTTTCGGCCAACGGCCGCCCGAGTTCCCGCTCGACTTCGGTGGTTGCATCGAGCGATGTGCGTCCGAGAAATCGCTGACGCACCTGCTCGGCGGTGATCGGATAGCCGTGACGCGTCAGCACCTCGGCATGAACGCGGCACGAGATCACCTCGCTGTCGACCAGCACGCCGTCGCAATCGAAAATGATGAGATCGAAATTGGCGTTCAACGTTTGCACGCGGCCTCATCCTTGGCGATTCGTGGAACCTGAATGCGGGGTTGGTCGGCGCCCATGCGGCGCCCGGTCTGGGGGGGGCAATTATAGCCTAAATGGCCGAAAATCCAGCTTATTAGCCCCGTCATTCCGGGGCGATGCGACAGCATCGAGCCCGGAATCTCGAGATTCCGGGTTCGTGCTTCGCACGCCCCGGAATGACGGTGTTGAATACTCCGAATGTGGCCTAATCGGCCCCAATCCG
>NZ_JAFCLX010000014.1:0-179178 GCF_018130205.1 Bradyrhizobium sp. AUGA SZCCT0222 | reverse complement strand
CCAAGACTGCCTCCCAAAAAGAAGCCTTGAATCTGATTTGCGCCTAAAAGGGAATCCTTAGAGTCCACACCACCTAGCGCGATAGTCGTCGCAAATCGGCTCGCGCTTTCGCTGCCAGAGGATCGTCCGGATGCCTTGCGATGAAGAGCTTCAGCGACTGAACCGTGTTCAGTCGTCGCGCCAGTTGATATTCCTCCTCCACTGCCAGCTTGGGATCGCGTGCAGGGGGCGTGGTACTTTTGGTGGCAGTGCCAAGCTTTTCATCCGAAGCGACAGCTTTGGCCATGGAGAAATGACCTTTCTGAAGCAAACGATCCGAATCCGGCGGAAGAATTGTTGCAGCCAGCAGAGAGATCGTAAACGCCCTTCGCATTGCCTTTTTGCGTAGCACTTTTCGCATTTTTCCGTTGTCGGTTGACGTATCGCGTTAGCTGCGTTCGTCGACAATTACCTTTCCGTCATTTGGCAATGACTTAGGCTCGACCCAATCCACGCTACCTCCGAGTTTTGTTACGTTCCGGAGTGTTGCGACAACCGCTTCCATGAGGCCGGCGTTCGGACTGGCTGTCTCTGCCTTGAGGGTCATTAGGTCGCTTTCGCCCGATCGCGTCACGACGAGGCGCAGCCGCCCGAGTTCGGGATGGCGCTTGCCGATCTCGGCGATCTGTTCCGGCCGCACGAACATGCCCTTGACCTTGGTGGTCTGGTCGGCCCGCCCCATCCAGCCCTTGATGCGCATGTTGGTGCGCCCGCAGGCGCTTGTCCCCGGCAGCACTGCCGTGAGATCGCCCAGCGCGAGCCGGATCCAGGGGTGGTGCGGATCGAGCGAGGTGACGACGATCTCGCCGACGTCACCGGGGGCGACGGGATCGCCAGTGCCGGGCCGCACGATTTCGAAGATCAGGTCCTCGTTCACGACCATGCCGTCATGGGCCTCGGTCTCGAAGGCGATCAGGCCGAGGTCGGCGGTGCCGAACGCCTGGTAGGCATCGACGCCGCGCGCTTTGACCTCGTCCTGCAGCGATTTCGGAAAGGCCGCGCCGGACACCAGCGCGCGCTTGATCGAAGAAACGTCGCGCCCGGCGCTTGCGGCGGCATCGAGCAGGATTTTGAGGAAGTCCGGTGTGCCGCTGTAGCCGACCGGCCGATAGGCCTCGATCAGCTCGAACTGGGCTTCGGTGTTGCCCGGGCCGGCCGGGATGACGGCACAGCCCAGCGCCCGTGCCGAGGCGTCAAAAATGAAACCGCCGGGCGTCAGATGGTAGCTGAAGGTGTTGAGCACGACGTCGCCGGGCCGGAAGCCGGCCGCAAACAGCGCCCGCGCGCCGCGCCAGGGGTCGGCATGAACAGCCTCAGGCTCGAAGATCGGCCCCGGCGAGGTGAACAACCGTCCGAACGACCCCGGGAGGCCCGCCACGAGCCCGCCGAAGGGTGGTGCGGCCTTGTGCAGGGCAGGGAGCTCGGACTTGCGCAGCACCGGCAGGCGCGCCAGTGCGGCCCGGTCGGTCACGGAAGCCGGATCGGTGCCCTTCAGGCGCTCGGCATAGGCAGGCGCTGCCATCGCCCGGCGCAGCACGTCCGGCAGCCTCGAGAACAACTCCGCCTCGCGCTGGATCGGCTCACGCGTTTCAAGGGCGTCGTAATGGTCGGTCATGAGTCATTCTTTCTTTCGTCATCCCGGGGCGCGCGAAGCGCGGGCTATGATGTGCATTGCGCATCTGAGGCCTGCGCCAAGAGGCGCATCCCGAAATGACGGCTGTTACAGCCACCGCTTCCGTCTCTTGAAACTCTTCAGGTTCTTGAAGCTCTTGCGCTGGTCGCCGGCGCCGCCGAGGTAAAACTCCTTCACATCCTCATTGTCGCGCAATTCGTCGGCCGAGCCGTCGAGCACCACCTTGCCCTGTTCCATGATGTAGCCGTGGCTCGCGACCGAGAGCGCCGCCCGCGCGTTCTGCTCCACCAGCAGGATGGTGACGCCGAGGTCGCGGTTGATCTCCTTGATGATCCCGAACACTTCCTTGACCAGCAGCGGTGACAGCCCCATCGACGGCTCGTCCATCAGGATCATCTTCGGGCGCGCCATCAGCGCGCGGCCGATCGCCAGCATCTGCTGTTCGCCGCCGGAGAGGTATCCGGCGAGCCCCGTGCGCTCCTTGAGGCGCGGGAAATAACGAAAGACCATGTCGATGTCGGCGCCGACCTCGTTGTCGGTGCGGGTAAAGGCGCCGAGCTTGAGGTTCTCCACCGACGTCATGTCTGAAATGATGCGGCGGCCCTCCATCACCTGGAAGATGCCGCGGCGGACGATCTTGTCGGGATCGATGCCGTTGATGCGCTCGCCGTCGAACACGATCTCGCCGCGGGTGACCTCGCCATCTTCGGTCTTGAGCAGGCCGGAGATCGCCTTCAGCGTCGTCGACTTGCCGGCGCCATTGGCGCCGAGCAGTGCCACGATCGCGCCTTTCGGCACCTCGAGGCTCAAGCCGCGCAGCACGAGGATGACGTTGTCGTACACCACCTCGATGTTGCGCACATCGAGCAGCGGCGCGGAGGTTGGCGCCGCCGCCGGTGCGCGATCAATTTGAGTTGCTTCTGTCATGTCTGATCACCTGCTGCCGTCATCACCCGCCTTGTGCGCAATTGCGCACTGGGGGTGATCCAGTATTCCAGAGCCGCCTGCGATCTTGCGGATGGGCTGCGGCGTACTGGATCCCCGCTTTCGCGGGGATGACGGCGGAGTGTTAAGGTTGCCCGGAGGCAACCCGCTAGATTACCAGCCCAGCCATTCGGCCTTGCGCGGCAGGTCGATGACCTTCACCTTGTCGAGCTTGATCGCGCCGTTCTTGACGAGATCGTTGAGCGGCGCGTCGGTCGCACCGGTGACCTTCATCCGGTAGAGATCGACCTTGAGCGTGCCGCGGTGGTCCTTGTCGGTCCAGGTTGACGGATTGCAGACGCCGTCCATGCCGGCCGGCACCCAATCCTTCTTCTGGTAGAAGCCCTTCTTGACGTTCTCGCCGGTGGCGCCGCCGTTCTTGGCAGCCCATTCGACGGCTTCCTTCATGTAGAGCGCGGTGCAGACGCCGGCAATGTAGTGGACCGGACGGTAGGCGGTCCCGCCCGCGTCGGACATCTTGGAGATGTCCGTCACGGTCTTCATGCCGGGGGCATTGCCACCCCATGCCACGGCGGTACGCAGCGGAAACACCACGCCGTCGGCGGCGGCGCCGGCGGCCTTGGCGGCATTCTCGTCCATGCCCCAGACGTTGCCGAGGAACTGGACGTCGACGCCGGCAGCCTTGCAGGCGTTCAGGACCGAGATGTTCGAGCCTGCGGTGTTGCCGAGATAAGCGTAGTTGGCGCCGGAGCTCTTCAGTGTCAGGCACTGTGCGCTGTAGTCACCCGGCGTCAGCGCGAACACGATCGGCGGCAGCAGCTCGAAGCCGAGTTCAGCCGCGATGGCTTCACCCGCGGCCTTGGGCGCGTTCGGATAGGGATGGTTGGCGCCCATATGGACGAATTTCGGTTTGCCCGGCTTGCCTTTCGTCTTCCAGTCTTCGGCAGCCCAGGTCAGCATGCCGCGAACGGCGTCCGAATAGCTTGGGCCATAGAAGAAATTATAGGGTGCGGGCTTGGCCTTGCCGCCGGCGCCGGTCGGGTCCGAAAGCGCTGCGGCGTAGGATGCCGAGATGTCGGGGATCTTGTCCTCGGCGAGGAAGCCGGTGAGCGCTTCGGTGTCGGCGGTACCCCATCCGAGAATGGCTGCAACCTTGTCGGCGCCCGACCATTTCTTGTATTGGGCGATCGCGCGCGGCACCTGATAGCCGTAGTCGACGGTATCGACCTTGACCTGGGTGCCGTTGATGCCGCCGTTCTTGTTGATCCAGGCATAGGTGTCGGCGACGCCCTGTCCGAACGGCGTTCCGACGTCGGACGTGGCGCCCGAATAATCGGCAAGATGACCCAGCGAGATCGGGGCTTGCGCGCTGGCTGAAGTAACGCCGAGCAGGAGCGCAAGCGAAGCGGTACTCAATAAAATCTTCATCGTCATTATACTTCCTCCGGTCTTTTGTTGAGGTCTTTTGTCGTCGGTCCCGTTCCTTCCTCAATGCGAGAACGGGTAGAGTTTCCAGTAAGCCTTGATGCGCCGCCAGCGGTGCGCGAGTCCGTCCGGTTCAAAGACCAGAAAGACGATGATGATGATGCCGATGGCCATCTCGCGCAGGAAAGCGATGTTGTTCTTCAATCCCAGGAATTGGTCGATCGGGCTGTCGCGCAGCGCGACGCTGAGCCATTCCATCGATTCCGGCAGCAGCACCATGAAGGCCGTGCCCATCAGCGTGCCCATCACCGAGCCAATGCCGCCGATGATGATCATCGCGAGAAAAATGATCGAGCGGTCGATGCCAAAACCTTCGTTGGAGACCACCTGGTTGTAATGCGCATAGAGCGCGCCGCCGACGCCGGCAAAGAAGGCGGCGAGGCCGAACGACAGCGTGCGGTATTTGGTGAGGTTGATACCCATGATCTCGGCGGACAGATAGTGGTCGCGCACCGCGACCAGCGCGCGGCCGTCGCGCGAACGGATCAAATTGGTCACCAGCAGATAGCAGACGACGACGTAAGCGAGCACGACGTAGAAGTATTTCTTATCGCCGCGCAGCGAGTAGCCGAAGATCGAGAACGGCTCCGCGCTCGCAGGCACGCTGCCGCCGGTGAACCATTCGGCGCGCGCAAAGAAATCCAGCAGGATGTATTGCGCGGCCAGCGTCGCGATCGCGAGATAGAGTCCCTTCAGGCGCGCCGCGGGCAGCCCGAAGATCAGGCCGACCGCTGCCGTGACCACGCCCGCGAGCGGAATGCAGAAGAACACCGGGATGCCGAACCGGTTCGACAGATAGGCGGAAGTGAAAGCGCCGAACCCGAAGAAGGCGGCGTGGCCGATCGAGATCTGGCCGGTGAACCCGACCACGATGTTGAGGCCGAGGGCTGCGATGCCGAAGATGCCGATCTGGATCAACAGGCTGAGGGTGTATTCATTGAGAACATGCGGCGCAAAGCAGATCAGGATGATGCCGACGATCATCGCGTTGCGGCTGGTCCTGGTTGGAAACACGGTGGTGTCCGCCGCATAGGTGGTGCGGAAGTCGCCGGCGGGGATCAGGGTCTGGGTTGCCATGATGGATTACACCCGCTCGATGTCTTTGGTGCCGAACAGGCCATAGGGCTTGATCATCAGGATGATGATCAGCGCATAGAACGGCGCGATTTCGTACAGATTGCCCCAGTGCAGATACTCGCTGTCGAGGAAATGCGCGAAGTTCTCCAATAGGCCGATGATGATGCCGCCGAGCACGGCGCCGCCGACGCTGTCGAGGCCACCGAGGATCGCCGCCGGAAACACCTTGACGCCATAGGCCGAAAGGCCTGCCGAGACGCCGTTGACGACCGCCACCACGACGCCGGCCACCGCCGAAACCGTCGCCGAGATCGCCCAGGCCATTGCGAACACGCTCTTGACCGAAATGCCGAGCGACTGCGCCACCTGCTGGTTGAACGCGGTGGCGCGCATCGCGAGGCCGTATTTGGACAGGCGGAAGAACCACGCCATGCCCACCATCATCGCCAGCGAAACCGCAAGGCTCATCAAATAGACGGTCTGCACCTGCAGTCCGAGGATGTTGACGTTCTGGGTGGTAAAGACGCGCGGAAACGGCTGCAGATTGACGCCGAATATCCATTTCATCAGCGCGGAGAACACGGTGGACAGCGCAATTGTCACCATGATCACCGAGATGATGGGTTCACCGACCATCGGGCGCAGGATCACCACCTGGATGGCGATGCCGAACAGGAACATGAACACCAGCGTGATCGGCATGCCCAGATAGAACGGCACCTGGTATTTCGTCAGCAGCCACCAGCACACCCAGGCGCCGATCAGCAGCAATTCGCCTTGCGCGAAATTCACCACCTGAGTGGCCTTGTAGATCAGCACGAACGACATCGCGACCACGCCATAGAGCGTGCCGACCACGAGGCCGTTGACCAGGAGCTGGATCAGAAGCTGGGTGTTCATTGGGCTGTACGAGGTGTTAACCTCTCCCCGCGTGCGGGGAGAGGTCGGATTGCGAAGCAATCCGGGTGAGGGGGAGTTGCAGCATGCGCGCTGCTAGAGAAATCAAGACTGAGCGCTCCAGGCGCCTGCGAAAGGCTGCGACGGATTCGGAGGTGGCACTTTGGTATCGGCTGCGTTCGCGCAGACTGGGCGGTTATAAGTTCGTCCGGCAAGAGCGAATCGGTCCTTACACGGTCGACTTTATCTGCCGTGAATGTCGTCTCATCATTGAGGGGGATGGGGGGCAGCACGCGGACAACCCGCACGACGTTGTCCGCGATAAATGGCTTGTCGATCACAACTACCGGGTTCTTCGGTTCTGGAACAACGATGTGTTGAGGAACATGGCAGGCGTGCTTGAAACAATCGCGACCGCGCATGCTGAAGCTCCCTCTCACCCGGATCGCTAACGCGATCCGACCTCTCCCCGCAAGCGGGGAGAGGTGAGGCCTCATCGTTCTGGGCGAAACCTCGTTCATTCCGCGGCCTCCGCGAGTGCCGCGTTGGTGCCGAGATCGACCACCCGCAGCGTGGTGCGGATGCGCTGGGTGGTGCCGTCCTGGAAGCGGATCACGGTATCGACGGGTATGTCGCGTTTGCCGCCATAGATCGCGTCGATGATCCCGGCATATTTCTCGTTGATGACGCTGCGGCGAACTTTTCGGGTGCGGGTGAGCTCGCCATCGTCGGCGTCGAGTTCCTTGTAGAGCAGCAGGAAGCGCGAGATGCGCTGCGCCGGCGGCAGCGTGGCGTTGACGGATTCGACCTCCTTGCGCACCAGTTCATACACTTCGGGGCGCGAGGAGAGGTCGGTGTAGGTCGTGAACGAGATGCGGTTCTTCTCCGCCCATTTCGAGATGATCGAGTAGCGGATGCAGATCATCGCGGCCAGCGCATCGCGGCCGGCGCCGAGCACGACGGTCTCGGCGATGTAGGGCGAGAACTTCAGCTTGTTCTCCAGATATTGCGGCGAGAAGCGTTCGCCGCGCGAAGTCTCGGCGAGATCCTTGATGCGGTCGATCACGACGAGCTGCTGGTTGTCGTTGAAATAGCCGGCGTCGCCGGAATGCATCCAGCCGTCCTTCATGTCGGCGGCGGAGGCTTCCGGATTCTTGTAGTAGCCGAGATACATGTTGGGGTGACGCACCACGATTTCGCCGACTCCGTTGATGTCGGGGTTGTCGACGCGAATCTCGATGTCGGATGCCATCGGCACGCCCGTCGTATCCGGATCGACCTTGCCGGCCGGATGCAGCGTGTAGGCCCCGAGTAATTCGGTCTGGCCGTAGAGCGTGCGCAGCGGCACGCCCATGGCCTGGAAGAATTTGAACGTATCCGGCCCGAGGGCCGCGCCGCCGGTGGCGGCCGAGCGCAGCCGCGTGAAACCGAGGCGGTCGCGCAAGGCGCGGAACAGCAGTTGGTCGGCGAGCAGGGACTGCTTGCCTTGCGCCAGCGCCGCCAGGCCCGCCTTCATGCCGAGGTCATAGAGCTTTTGCTTGAGCGGCGAGGAGTCCATCACGCCGGCGCGGACATCGGCGGCGATCGATTCCCAGACCCGCGGCGCGAACAGTACGAAGGTCGGTGCGATCTCGCGGAAATCGTGCATCATGGTCTCAGGCTCTTCGACGAAGTTGACCTTCATCCGGCAGAGCAGCCCTTTGCCGAGGGCGTAGACCTGCTCCATGATCCAGGGCAGCGGCAGCACCGAGACGTATTCGTCATCCGGCCCCTTCGGATCGAAGCTGAGATACGTCGCGCAATGGCGGAGCACGCGCCCGGCGGCCAACATGGCAAGCTTGGGATTGGCCGTGGTGCCTGACGTGGTGCAGAGGATCGCGACATCCTCGCCTTTTGTGGCGTCCACCAGGCGGTTATAGAGGCCGGCCTCGCGCGCGGCGCGGTCGCGCCCCATGGCCACTAACTTGTCCGCTTCCATCAGGCGCGGGTCGTCGTATTTCCGCATGCCGCGCGGATCGGAATAAACGATGTGCTTGAGGTTGGGCACGCGCTCGGCAAGCGCCAGCAGCTTGTCGACCTGTTCTTCGTCCTCGGCGAACACCAGTTTGGCTTCGCCATAGCTCAACAAATAGGCGGCTTCCTCATCGAGCACGTCGCGATAGAGGCCAAGGCTCATGCCGCCGATGGCGTGCGTGGCGATCTCGGCCGCCATCCAGTCCGGCCGGTTGTCGCCGATGATGCCGATGACGTCGCCGCGGCCGAGCCCGAGTTCGACCATGCCCAGCGCGAAATCATGCACCCGGGTCTGGTAGTCGTTCCAGGTGAAGACGCGCCACAGGCCGTGATCTTTTTCACGTAGCGCGATCTCGCCCCCGTGCTCCTTCGCGTTGAGGCGGAGTAGCTTCGGATAGGTGTCGGCCTTTGCGGCGCGTCCGGCGTAATCCATCATGCCGCGCTCTCCGCCGGCGTGTCGTCCGGATCGACCAGGGCTTCGTCCTCTTCACCGAGATAAGCGCGTTTGACGTGGGGATCGGCCAGCACCGCGGCCGGGTCGCCCTCGGCGATCTTGCGGCCGAAATCCAGCACCATGACGCGATGGGAGATATCCATCACTACGCCCATGTCATGTTCGATCATCATCACGGTCATGCCGAACTCTTCGTTGAGATCGACGATGTAGCGCGCCATGTCTTCCTTCTCTTCGAAGTTCATGCCGGCCATGGGTTCATCGAGCAAAATGAGTTGCGGCTCCAGCGCCATGGCGCGCGCCAGTTCGACGCGCTTGCGCAAGCCGTAGGGCAGGGTGCCGGCGGTCGCCTTGCGCACCGACTGAAGGTCGAGGAAGTCGATGATCTCTTCGACCTTGCGGCGGTGCTCGAGTTCCTCGCGCCGCGCGCCGGTCAGCCAGTACAGCGATCCCGTGATGAAGTTGTTCTTCAGCAAATGGTGCCGCCCGACCATGATGTTGTCGAGCACGCTCATATGGTGGAACAGCGCGAGATTCTGGAAGGTGCGGCCGATGCCGAGCGAGGGCCGCGCATTGGGATTGAGGCCGGTGATGTCCTTGCCGCGATAGAATAACTGGCCTTCGGTCGGCTTGTAGCGGCCCGAAATGCAATTGACGATCGAGGTTTTCCCGGCGCCGTTCGGGCCGATGATCGAAAACAACTCGCCATCGTTCACGCCGAAACTGACTTCGGTCAGCGCGCGGACGCCACCAAAGCGCAGTGATACCCCGCGCACTTCCAACGTGTAAGCCACTCGTTCCTCCAGATACGGCGCTTAGGCAGCGCTCTTTATCTATCGTTCGCAATGGTCGTCGCGATCCTACATCGACGGGTACCGCCAAGCCATCCGACTAATGATGCCGCGCGCCGCGCGATGCCTTCGTCGTCCTGCTCGCCGGGATCACATGCGCGGTAACGCCGCACCCGCAATCTCCGTCGTTTCCCGTGCGCCAGCAGCTTGTCCGGTTAGGCCGTAAGTCGGCTGGCGCGAGGTGGCTCTCAATAATGGAAAGCGTTACGTTGAAATGTCATGTGCCTGACAATTGGCCAGCAAATTTCGACGGCGTAACGTGCTTGCGGTCCTCCACCGATCGCGCGGAACGGGTACCCCGGGCTGCTGTTGCAGTGCAATATGACGAAGGCAGAGGTCGCAGGCGATAGTCGATGAGATCATGATTGCTCCGGATTCCCTGAAACGCATCGCATCCTGGTCACGCGAATTGAACGATCGCGAGACCGAAATCGCGCGCGCCGGCATCGTCGAAAAATCCTACCGCGCCAATGAATTCATCTTCATGCGCGGCGACCCCTTCGAATACTGGACCGGCGTTGTCACGGGTCTCGCCCGGATGGGGATCGTATCCCGCGGCGGCAAGGCCGCCAGCTTTGCCGGCCTGACGGCGGGCGCCTGGTTCGGAGAAGGCTCCGTGCTCAAGAACGAGCCCCGGCGCTACGACGTGGTGGCGTTGCGCGACACGCGTCTGGCGATGATGAACCGTACGACCTTCATCTGGCTGTTCGAGAACAGCGTCGGATTCAATCGCTTCCTGGTCCGGCAACTCAACGAGCGTCTGGGGCAGTTCATCGGGCTGCTCGAATACGGCCGCACGCTGGACGCGACCGCGCGCCTGGCGCGGTCCATCGCTTCCTTGTTCAATCCCATTCTGTATCCCGACCTCACGCCGCATCTGGAGATCACGCAGGAGGAAATCGGGGCGCTGTCGGGCATCTCCCGGCAAAATGCCAACCAGTGCCTGAAGCGGCTGGAGAAGGAAGGCCTGCTCCGGCTCGAATATGGTGGGGTGACCATCATCGATCTCGATCGGTTACGCCGCTATGGCGAATGACACCGGAAATCCGCGCACCGCGGGTCGTGTTTCTAACTGGAATAGGTTTACCGGCGGTCTGGCCCGCACTGGGCGCCTAAAGGTCTGATTCCAAACGGTTTTAGGATTAGACTCCGCCGGGGCCGGATGCTATGGCCTGCGCCGCGTGGTTGAAGCCCCTTGCGCGTCCGGTTCGGCTGGGCGAATGGGGCTCCGAGGGGCTTTGCCGGCCCTGCGGACGTACCCGGAAGGGTTGGGTGTCCGGCGGCCGGGGAACCTAGTGGCGTTCGCGCTGCCTTGAGGCGGCGCCGGGGTGTTGGAGAGAAAATGGCGGATCAAGATTCGAAGCCGCGCGTCGCGCTGATTACGGGCGTCACCGGCCAGGACGGTGCCTACCTGGCCGAGTATTTGCTTGGCCTCGGTTACACCGTGCATGGCATCAAGCGCCGCTCGTCCTCGTTCAATACGGCGCGGGTCGACCATCTCTATCAGGATCCGCACGCCGGCAACGTGCCGTTCCTGATGCATTACGGCGATATGACCGACTCCACCAACCTGATCCGGCTGATGCAGCAGATCAGGCCAACGGAGATCTATAACCTCGCCGCGCAAAGCCATGTCGCCGTCAGCTTCGAGAGCCCGGAATATACCGCCAATGCCGACGGCATTGGCGTTCTGCGTCTGCTTGAGGCGATCCGGATCCTCGGCATGGAAAAGGAAACGCGGTTCTACCAGGCGTCGACTTCGGAGCTCTACGGCCTGGTTCAGCAAGTGCCGCAGAAGGAAACTACGCCGTTCTATCCGCGCTCGCCCTACGCCGTTGCCAAGCTCTATGGCTACTGGATCACGGTGAACTACCGCGAGGCCTATGGCATGTTCGCTTGCAACGGCATCCTGTTCAATCATGAAAGCCCAATCCGTGGCGAAACATTCGTAACGCGCAAGATCACGCGCAGCGTGGCCCGGATCGAGGCCGGCCTCGAGGAAGTGGTGCATCTCGGAAATCTCGAGGCCAAGCGTGACTGGGGTCATGCACGCGATTACGTCGAAGGCATGCACCGGATATTGCAGATCGATGAACCCGACGATTTCGTGCTTGCGACCGGAGAGACCCGCTCGGTGCGCGAATTCGTCGAACTGGCGTTCGCGGAAGTGGGCCGCACCATTGAATGGCGCGGCGCGGGGGTCGACGAGCAAGGCATCGACAAGAAGTCCGGCAAGGTCGTCGTGCGCATCGATCCGATGTATTTCCGGCCGACCGAAGTCGATCTCCTGATCGGCGATGCCAGTAAGGCGCGGGAGAAACTCGGCTGGAAGCCGAAGACGCCGTTCGCCCAGTTGGTCAAGGAAATGGTCGCAGGCGATCTTGCGGCCGCAAGACGAGAGGTTGCCAATGGCAAGAGTTCCGTTTGAGCTGAAGGGCAAGACGGTCTTCGTCGCCGGGCATCGCGGAATGGTCGGGGCGGCGCTGGTGCGCCGGCTCGCACAGGAAGACGTCGAACTGCTGACGATCGGGCGCGCCGAAGTCGATCTGCGCGACCAGGCCGCTGTCAACAAATGGTTCGCCGCCAAGCGCCCGCAAGCAGTGTTCCTGGCGGCGGCAAAGGTTGGCGGCATCGTCGCCAACAACACGCTGCGGGCCGAATTCCTCTACGACAATCTGGTGATCGCGACCAACGTCATTCACGCGGCCCATGTCAACGCGACCGAGAAACTGATGTTCCTCGGCTCCTCCTGCATCTATCCCAAGCTGGCCCCGCAGCCGTTGCACGAAGATTCCATGCTGACGGGACTGCTGGAGCCGACCAACGAACCCTACGCGATTGCCAAGATCGCGGGGATCAAGATGGTCGAAGCCTATCGCAGCCAGTATGGCTCCGACTTTATCAATGTGATGCCGACCAATTTGTACGGCCGCGGCGACAATTATCATCCCGAATACAGCCACGTCGTCGCTGCCTTGATCCGGCGTTTCCACGAGGCGAAGGTTTCGGGTGCAAGGAACATCGTGGTCTGGGGCACCGGCACGCCGCGGCGGGAATTCCTCTATGTCGATGATCTTGCCGACGCCTGCGTCCATTTGATGAAAACCTATTCGAGCGGCGATCTCGTCAACATCGGCCTCGGCGACGACATCACCATCGCCGAATTCGCCCGGCTCGTTGCCGCGACCGTCGGCTATGCCGGCGAGATCAGCTACGATACTTCGCGGCCGGACGGGACGCCGCGCAAATTGCTCGATAGCGGCCGGCTCGCCAAGCTCGGCTGGCGCGCCAGCACCACGCTCGAGGACGGCCTCAAGCTCGCCTATCAGGCCTTTCTGAACGAATCGCAGCAGGCGGCCGAGTAATGCTCAGAGCGCTTTCGCTACGGTAGCGCGCGGTGGGGCTTTGCCGAGGGCCGTCGCCATCGCCGATATCAATGGTCTCATGAAAAAAGCGTCATCGGCCGGATAGATGTCGGTGCGCAAGCCGTGGGCCGCGAGTTCGTTCGACACCGCCGGTCCGACCGAGGCGATTGGCGTTCGTTCAAGCCCATCGCGCAACCGATCCTCGCAGCCACGCGCCCGCGCGACCTCGATGAGGCGGCGAATCTGGCCCAGATTGGTCAACGCGATCGCATCGATGCGGCCGGCGGCCATCTCGTCGATGGCGGTGACGATGTTGGCGTCGGCGGCCTGCGCGTCATAGACATAGGGCAGCACGGTATCGACCTCGGCGCCCTGCGCCTTGATTGCGCCGACCAGGACGCTGTGATCCTTGTCCGGGTAGAGCTGCAGCCCGAGACGGCGGCCGCGCAGGTCGATGCGCGACAGCATCTCGGCGATGCCTTCGGAGGTCGGTTTCTCCGTCGTCACCTGCGGCTCCAGCCCGATTTCGCGCAGCGCACGGCCCGGTTTGGGGCCGCGCGCGAATTTGCGGGCCTTGCCAAGTGCGGCCACGAATTCCGGTTCGAGGCCGATGTGGCGCACGACTTTCATCAGCCGGCGGAGACCTTCGCCGGTCATCAGCACCAGATCGTCGCAAGGCGCGGCAACGAAACGCCTGATCCAGGTCTCGATTGGCGCCGGATCGGGCGCGTCGTGAATGGTGAACATCGGACATTGCAGCACGTCCGCGCCTTGCTCGGTGAGCAGTCGGGAAAACTGCGCTTCCTCGCGCGTTTCCAGGATCAGGATACGGTAGCCGTTCAGTCTGTCAGCCATGGCCTCGCTCCAACGCCAATCGTCGTGCTTTGTTCATCATGACCCCGGTTTCCGGATTGGCGCAAGTCGGTTGGTGGTGATAGAGCAGGGCGCCAAACGAGCGTTCCACGTCTCTGCCAGAATTGTAATCAAGCCCGCGCCATGCCCGACCATCAGTTCGTCCTGACCCTGTCCTGCCCCGATCGCCCCGGCATCGTCTCCGCGGTGTCGACCTTTCTCGCCCATAACGGGCAGAACATTCTGGACGCACAGCAGTTCGACGATATCGAAACCAAAAAATTCTTCATGCGGGTGGTGTTCACCGCCGCGGACCTCGCGGTCGAACTGGGGGCGTTGCAGACCGGCTTTACCGCGATCGCCGACCGCTTTGGCATGGAATGGCAGATGCGCGATCGCGCCAGCCGCCGCCGGGTGATGTTGCTGGCTTCCAAATCGGATCATTGCCTGGTCGATATCCTCTATCGGTGGCGCACCGGCGAACTGGAGATGATCCCGACCGCGATCGTCTCCAATCATCCGCGTGAGACCTATGACAATCTCGATTTCGGCAAGATCCCGTTCCACTATCTGCCGGTCACCAGGGAGACCAAGCGCGAGCAGGAACAGGCGGTCCTGAAACTGGTGCAGGACAGCGGCACCGACCTCGTGGTGCTGGCGCGCTATATGCAGATTCTCTCGGATGAGATGTCAGAAGCGCTTTCGGGCCGCTGCATCAATATCCACCACTCGTTCCTGCCGGGCTTCAAAGGCGCTCGGCCCTATCACCAGGCGCATGAGCGCGGCGTCAAACTGATCGGCGCGACCGCACACTATGTGACGCGCGACCTCGATGAAGGCCCGATCATCGACCAGGACGTCGAGCGCATCAGCCACCGCGATACGCCGGAAGATCTCTCGCGCAAGGGCCGCGATATCGAGCGCCGCGTGCTGGCCCGCGCGATACGCCATCACCTCGAAGATCGTGTGATCCTCAACGGCCGGAAGACAGTGGTATTTGGCGACTGATGAGCGAGCTATCCGGCCCTAGTCGAAGACCGGAAAGAAATTTCTCGGCTTCCATCCGAAGTCGCGTACCGCAGGCGTTGAATCGAAGGCCATATCCTTCATCATCCGGATGCCCATTGCGGCGTTAGCGCTTGGGAACAATGGCTTGGCGACGACAAATCCTGCCCGCCACAAGACTGGTGGTATTGAGAGTGTCCGTCGCGGCAACTTCATGCCGTCAAAAATTCGACCGATCATCTCGCGGTAGGTGAGGGTTTCGCCGCCGGGCAACGAGTATATCTTGTTTGCAGCGGCTTGACTGAATGCTGCGGAGACCGCTCCGATGGCCAAGTCCTCCGCATGCACAGGCTGCCGCAAACCCTGCGCTCCCCCGACGAGAGGCATAAAGCCAAATTTCCGAATGAGCCGCGATAGCGGCGTAATATTGCGATCCCGTCCTTCGGCATAGATGAGTGTCGGCCGCAATATGGTCCATTCAATGCCGGCCTCTGAGCAGATACTTTCGATGTTTCGCTCCGCTTCGGCTAGCCTGGTCAAGGTTGCTCGTTCGGAAGCAATCTCGCTATCAATTTTTGTAAGGACGCTTGTTGAGGTGAAGACAACAATTCGCTTCAGGGAAGGATTCAATAGATATGGCAGAGCGCTGGACAACAGCACAGCACTCGCCGTGCAAAACAGGGTCGTAAATGGTGGAAATTTGAAAGCTTCAGGTTTTTCAAGGTCACCCAAAAACCAATCGATCCCCGTCCCATCTTGCGGTGCCCTTGACAAGGCAAGGGGTCGTTGACCGCTACGGACCAGGCGTTCAACGATGTAGCCGCCGACAAGGCCGGTAGCTCCTATAACCAGACTCTTCGTCTCAGTTTTGTTGTGTTCAGCTGGTTCATCCAATCCTAGCAAACTCATACCGCTCCCAGAATTCAAGCACCCGCGACCGGTCGATGGTCGAGGCTTATCTCCGTTGTTCCGCTCTTCAGCCGGTATAGACCGGTCACATTTCGCGGCATAGGGCGGAAGGAGCGATCCAGGCTTGAAAACGCGTCAGCGATAGATTTTTGTAGATTATACAATTTAAGGATGTTGATAGGAGCCATCGTACAGGAGCGCTGCGTTGTGGTATAATGGGACCGTTGTTGCCATTGCCCCATTGCGCGTCGGTAGGTTGCCAAAGGTGCCCTGCGTCGCAGGTCCTTCACCATTGATGTCGGTGCGGTCACGCCTGGCCTGACCCGCAATTCTGCAACCAGGAGCCTCAAAGTAATGCAAGCTGTTGAAAAACATAGCTGCTTCGGCTATCCGAAGAAAATGGTTCGGCGGGGTAGGCAAGTTGATTTTGCGATGCCCGTGTCGCACGGGATCGAATAGCCCCGAAATTGACTTCGAGAGCTCTTCGTGGCGAACCGCAAATTGGGTGATCAGTGATCAAATTTGGCTTGCTGGGGTGCGGACGTATCGCAAAGCGTCACGCTGATCTTCTTGGCGGCGGCCATATCGCTGGGGCCAAATTGGTTGCAGTCTGCGACGTCGTGCGCGAGCGGGCCGACACGATCGCCTCGCGGTTTGGCGTGCCGGCCTTCTACAGCATGGATGAATTTCTGAACCACAGGGACATGCAGGCGGTTTCGGTGTTGACGCCCAGCGGGATGCATCCGGCTCACGCCATTGCCGCTGCCAAGGCCGGCAAGCATGTCATCGTCGAAAAGCCGATGGCGCTCCGGCTCGACGACGCCGATGCCATGATGAACGCCTGCGATGCTGCCGCCGTCAAGCTTTTCGTCGTGAAGCAGAACCGGTTCAATGTCCCCGTGATCAAGGCGCGCGAAGCGCTCGAGGCCGGCCGCTTCGGACGATTGATCCTGGGAACCGTAAGGGTGCGCTGGTGTCGTGATCAGGCCTATTACGATCAGGATGCGTGGCGTGGAACCTGGGCATATGATGGAGGCGTTCTGGCCAACCAGGCAAGTCACCATGTTGATATGCTCGAGTGGTTCTTCGGCGACGTGGTCAGCGTACACGCCCGGGCAGCAACCGCGCTGGTGAACATCGAAGCCGAAGACACTGCAGTGGCGACGCTCAAGTTCAAGAACGGTGCGCTCGGAATCATCGAGGCGACAACGGCAGTCAGGCCAACGGATCTCGAAGGCTCGTTGTCAATACTCGGTGAAGGGGGAGCCGTTGAGATCGCCGGGTTTGCCGTGAACAAGATCCGGCACTGGCAGTTCTCAAAGGAGCTTGATTCAGACAGAGAGGTTGTCGAAAGGTTCTCGGTTAATCCGCCAAACGTCTATGGTTTTGGCCACCAGGCCTATTACGAACATGTCGTCAAATGCCTCAACGATCAGGGTCCCGCGCTTGTCGATGGCCTTCAGGGTCGAAAGAGCCTTGAATTGATATCTGCGTTGTATGAATCCATTGAGACCGGCAAAGAAGTCTCTTTAAAGTTTGCCCCGCAATTATGCCGTCTCGGCGAACTGCCATGAACCAGCCCGAAATCCGACAGGTGGGCGTGCGTGACGTGGTATTCGGTGCTCGTGTCGTCATCGTCGAGCCGTGCAATCTTTACGGTTGCGAAATTGGCGACGATTGCTTTATCGGCCCCTTCACCGAAATCCAGAAATCAGTACGGATTGGATCGCGAACGCGCGTTCAGTCCCATGCGTTTGTTTGCGAGCTTGTCACGATCGGCGACGATTGCTTCATTGGTCATGGGGTGATGTTCATCAACGACACGTTTTCGACGGGTGGCCCGGCGCGAGGTAGCAAAGAGTTGTGGCGCCATACGAAAATCGGAAATCGCGTATCGATCGGATCGGGGGCATCAATTCTGCCGGTTGAAATCTGCGACGATGTCGTGATCGGGGCCGGCGCGGTCGTTACCAAGGACATTACGTTGCCCGGATCCTACGCCGGAAATCCGGCGCGTCTAATTCGGCGCCATTGACAGCTACTGGTTCGAAATGAGGCTCCATCCCATGGCCGTGCCATACGCCGATCTCCATCTGCAATATGAGAGCATCAAGTCGGAAATCGACGCCGCGATCGCCGCCGTCATTCGTGACAGCTCCTTCATACGTGGTCCATACGTCGACAATTTCGAAACTGCGTTTGCGGCCGCCGTCGGCGCCCCCCATTGCGTGTCTTGTGCAAACGGAACGGACGCTCTTTACGTCGCGATGCGGGCTTTGGGAGTTTCGCCCGGCGATGAGGTGATTACGACCGCGTGGTCCTGGATCAGCACATCGGCCATGATTACGCATGCCGGTGCGAACGTCGTCTTTTGTGACACTGACGCCGGCACCTACACGATCGATCCGGCCGCGATCGAAAATGCCATTACGCCGCGGACGGTGGGAATCATTCCGGTCCACCTTTACGGTCAGTCGGCCGACATGGACGCGATCATGCAGATCGCGCGTCGACACAAACTGTGGGTGATCGAAGACTGCGCTCAGGCTCATCTGGCCGAATACCGAGACCAACAAGTCGGCACGTTCGGGGACGCTGCGACCTATTCGTTCTATCCCGGGAAAAATCTCGGAGCGATGGGAGACGCTGGCGCAATTGTTACCGGTCGCGCGGATCTTGCCGAACGAATGGCAGTGTTGGCGCGACACGGTGGCCTTGTCAAACATCAGCATCGTATCGAGGGCATCAACAGTCGTCTCGACGGCATGCAGGCCGCTATCCTTTCGGCAAAGTTGCCGCATCTCACTCGGTGGACGCAGGCTCGGCAGGCGGCGGCAACGGTTTATGATGCCGGCCTCAATCAGATCGAAGACGTTGTTGTTCCTCAGGTGGCTCCTGACCGCACCCATGTTTATCATCTTTATACCATCCAGCATCCGGAACGCGACAAGCTGGCCGCCTACCTGAGCGCAAACAACGTGCAAACCGCCGTCAACTACCCGGTGGCTCTTCCGTTTCTGGAGGCCTATGGACGATTGGAGCATCGTCCAGAGCAGTTTCCGAATGCGCATCGGGCCCAAAGCCGGATCTTGTCATTGCCGATGTTTGCGGAAATCACGGCGCCGCAACAGAAGACCGTGGTCGATCTCATTCGCGCCTTCGGTTAGTCGTGCTGCGCAGGGCAGGCGATATCGATTATGAAATGGTTGCGCATTTCTCATGAAGAGCGGTTCCCGACTGCTGGCAAATTCGACCTGGAACGCCATGGCATTCCTCGTCAGCGTCGGGCTGAACTTGCTGATCTTGCCGTTTGTCGTCGGTAGATTGGGCGTTGCGTCCTTCGGGATGGCGGGGCTTGTCGTCGCCACCATTGCGCCTGCGCTCATTTTCAGCGGCTCTCTCGCCATGATGTCGACGCGCGAATTTGCCCGAACGCTCGCAGCCGCAGCGCGCCATGAGACCCGACAGTTTTTTGCAACAGCGCTGTTTCTCAGCCTGGCGGTAGGAATTCCACTTGCAGGCCTTTTCTGGCTGGTCGGGCCGGCCTTTGCTCAGCGCGTTTTTCATCTGGGCGGTGACCTGGCGGCCGATCTTTTTGCCGCGTTCGCTTTCGGTGCGCTGGGGTGGCTTTTTCAGTGCGTCGCCGGCGTGTGCCTGGCGCTATTCACAGCCCATCAGGATTACGCACGGCTGGCTCTGGTGAGCGTCGCAGGCAGCGTGGCGTCGACACTTTCCATGCTTCTATTGATCCCGCACTGGCCGCAGGCGTCGACTTTTGTGGCCTGTCAAATGATCGGTTTTGCCGTCAATTTGCTGCTGTCGATGCTGCTGGCGCGGCTGCTATGCCCAGATGTGGTGGCGTTTCCGGCGCTGCATTCCAGATCACTGGCATCTCTCCTGCACATCGGCAAATGGCAGGCGCTGGCGCAGGGCGGTGGATTGGTCGCCGGACAGGCGGAACGCTATCTGCTCGGCATGTTTCTGCAGCCGCAGAACGTCGGATACTATTCGATCGCGCTGCGCGCGGAGGAAGCAATTTACATTGGTGTTCTCAAGATCGGCGAGATTCTGTTTCCATTTTTCAGTGCGTTGCAGGGCGAGAGCGACGAGCGCGTCGGCGACCTGTTTTTTCGCGCATCATGGATACTGAACGTGCTGGCCGTAACGGCGCTCGGAGCTCTCATTCCTGTGGCGGGTAATGTGCTGTATCTATGGACCGGCCCGGAAGTTGCTGCCGAAGGCCAGCGCGTGCTGATCGTGCTGGCCCTGGCAGGCATCCTTGGCAGCGGTACCAACGTTTTCACGTTCTATCTGATGGCGAAGGGCAGGACACGCACAAACGCCGCGATATCGCTGGTCACCGCGCTATTCACCCTCGGAACCAGTGCGGTGGCGCTTCCCTATTTTGGATGGCCGGCGGCGGGTTGGAGTGCATGTGCCGGCGCACTGGCCCAGATGGTTTTCATGACGCTGCTGCTGCGGCGGAGTTTCGCCTTGCCGGACATCGGGTTGCGGGTTTGGCATTTTGTCCTGATGCCGATTGGAGTAGGGGTCGTCGCTGCAATCCTGTTGCGAGTCTGGATTACGACCTATGGGATAGATCAAGGTGCCGCTTTGTGGGAGGTTGCCGGCTATTACGCTCTTTCGGCCGCGGCGATCCTGATGGCTGTCATTGCCGTTTCCAGCATCGGCCCCTACGGCGCAATTTGCCGGCGGGATCTGTATCGCATCGTAACGCGGTTTCTTCCCGCGCGGAGCTTCTGATTCATGTGCGGTATTGCTGGTATCGTCGATCTGCGCGGCGAAGCTGTCGCTCCATCTGCCATCGAGAAAATTACCGGCCTGATCGCTCACCGCGGTCCCGATGGTGCTGGATTCTGGTTCAGCGATGACAAGCGGATCGCGCTCGGACATCGGCGTTTAGCGATTATCGACCCCGGCGCCCGTGGCGATCAGCCGATGCATTCGGGGGATGGCCGTTTTGTCATCGTCTATAATGGCGAGGTCTACAATTTCCTCGAATTGCGGGCAGAGTTGCAAGCTGCGGGCGTCCCGTTCCGCACCGAGTCCGATACCGAAGTTATCCTCGCCGCCTGGCAGGCGTGGGGACCGGACATGCTCCTGCGCTTCAACGGAATGTGGGCCCTGGCGATCGCGGACAAGGTATCCGGCGACGTTTTTCTTGCCCGCGACCGGTTCGGCATCAAACCATTGCTTTATTCGATCTCGGATGGCCGCCTGGTGTTTGCGTCGGAAATGCGCGCCATTGTTCGATCCGGATTGGTGCCTACCGACATTGATGCAGATGCTGCGCGCCGGATCATGGTCGATGCCTTTGGCATTGAAGGAAGCGAGCGGACCCTGCACCGGGAAATCAGGCGGTTGCAGGGAGGGCACCATCTTTGGATAAGGGGCGGCCGTACCAGCGTTACGCGTTGGTGGCGTACGCTGGATCATCTGCCTCAGTTGCCCGCTACTGATGCCGAGCGGGTCGAACGTTTCGGCCAGATTTTTCGAGATGCCGTGGCTTTGCGTATGCGCAGTGACGTGCCGATTGGCACTTGCCTGTCCGGTGGATTCGATTCCTCTGCCATTATTTGTGCGATGTCCGAAGCCGAGAAGAAGGGAATGGGGCCGCGTGGCAATCATGCCTGGCGGCACGCCTTTGTCGCGTCGTTTCCGGGATCTCCCAACGACGAACGGCCACAGGCCGAGGAAGCCGCTGCCTGGGCCGGTGTTGAGCCCACGATACTGCAAATCGGTGACGACGACGCCTTGCGGGATTTCGATCGCGTGCTCGAAGACATGGACGAGGTCTACATTGGCCTGCCAACGGCCGTCTGGTTGATCTATCGGGAACTGCGTCGCCAAAAAGTCCTTGTTTCGCTCGATGGCCATGGTGCTGATGAATTGATGGGGGGCTATCTGCAGGCGGGTGGTACAGCGGCGTTTTGGATGCGTAACGTTCTTTCTGGAATCATGGAGCGCTGGCCGTTTTTGGCAAACGCGGTGGATTTCGCGCGCGCGGCGCTGCTCAAGCGACGAGGCCATTTCTTTCTGCGGGGCGGGCTTTCCTCGCTTCCACGGAGGTTCGCGGTGGTTGGCGATGAGGACCGTTTGCCGACCGAGTGGGGTTCGTTCAATCGCAGGCTCTATCGTATGCTCCATGGAACCGTTCTGCCAACAATCCTGCGCAACTTCGATCGCCTGTCGATGGCGCACGGGATAGAAGTAAGGATGCCTTTTCTGGATTGGCGGCTGGTGACCTATGCGGTTGCCCTTCCGGAAGAGGCCAAGTACGCCGACGGATACTCGAAGTTGATTGCGCGTCGGGCCATGGCCGGCTGCATGCCGGAATCAATCCGGACCGCAAAGCGAAAAATCGGCTTCAATTCGCCGATGCCGGAATGGTTGAACGGTCCGCTTTCTTCCTGGACCGCATCCCTGCTGGCAAAGAAGGTTGAGGCCTTCACGGAACTGGTCGATGAGCCGGCGTTCGAGAAAGCAGTTTTGAAGCTGAATCGTGACAGGTCGTGGGATTGGGAGTCGGCGGGACGAATTTGGCCCTATCTCCACATGAAGTGGGTACTGGCTCGCCTGCCGTGATGACGTTTTGAAAGAGAAGATTATTTCTAATCCCTTCACTCCCGCTCGCTGCTTCCTGGTTGTGAAGTTTCATCGACTCCCCGGCGCTCGATGCAGCGCCGACAGTGGCCGAGGTGACCATGCTCGTGGCTAGCTATGTGTTGACGGCCTTGGCGATATGCGGTGCCGCAGTCTATCTGTGCGCCAGGCTGCGGCTCTTTCTGACCGCGACCACGATGTTGCTGGCCTCATTGCTTCTTATTTATGGACCGGCATATCTCAGCTTCCTGCTGTCATCGGGCGAAAAGGCGATGCTGATCGCTCGATTGTCCGGCTCGGAGGGGGGCAGATCGGTCATGTACAGCATGATTCAGTCAGCCTCATCCGATTTCGGCGCAATCATTGTTGCGATGAATATCTCGATTGCCTTGATGTTCGTTGGCGTTGTTGCCGGGGTCGAAATTGTTGACCGCTTGATTCCGGGCCGGGCTGAGTCTTTAAAAATCGCATTAGCCGACTGGAATTCACAAACCCTGAGAGACAGCGTCGGCGGGACTCGGGTGTTGCTGGTGATCGCAGTCTGCCTGACTTTGTTCCTGGCCTGGATCTCTTTTAGCGAGGATCACCTTGGGACCATTGGATCGTTTTTGTCCATTCCCGGAGACGAGGCAGCAAGGGCTGCGTTCCGTCTGAACAACGGGGGGAGCCCAAACTATTTTTATCGAATGGCGTTAGGTGCAGTGGCCCCGATGCTGGTCGTATGGGGACTGCTGTCGGGCTGGGTCAACCGCTCATGGGGTCTGCTATTGGTGGCGGGCTTGCTTCTTGTTGCGGTCTTGATCGGAAAATCCGAGACCCTGAGCAAAGCGCCTCCTGCATTTTTTCTTATTCAGTTGATCGTGGCTGGCCTGCTTGTGTTTCGCAACAAGCTGACCTGGCGGAGCGCCCTTGTCGTCCTGTCTGCAATCATTCTGATCCTGTACTTCGTCGTCAGGCTCACGATATCCGTCTATGACAATTTCGGCGCCTTGGGATTTCTGTATTACCGGATTTTTGAAGTGCCGAGCGAGTCGGTTCTCGAGACGTTTGGCGCTTTTCCGGCCAAGTACCCTCACACCTGGGGTGCGAATATCAGGCCGCTGGCAGCGATGATGGGACTCGATTACGTCCCGGCGCACACGATCATTTCGCAGCTTTGGCACAATACCAAGGACGCCACCAGCAATGCGCTCTTCATTGCCGACGCCTGGGTCGATTTTTCATATGGCGGTGTGATCGTCTTTTGTGCGCTGGCGGGCGCTGCCTGCCGACTGATTGACCTGATCTACCTGGTAAATGGCAAAACCACTGTCGGCATCGCGATGATGGCCGCGGCCTTCGGTGGCGTTCTCACGCTGCTGGTGAGCGCACTCAACACCGCATTTCTATCGGGAGGATTGTTGCTTGCGCCGCTCGTCGCGGCGGGCATTGTCGGAGTAATAAAGATTATGAATAGGAACTCGAGGCTGCATGCGAAACCGGCAGGAATTGGCACTTAAGTCTACCTTGCCAACACCATCAGCGACCAGCCTCCCAAAATACGGGCAGCAAGATCCGGCGAGACTTTTGATAGCAGCGCGCGCGGTATCTTCATCAGGTTGGTGCGTAACCTGCCGCTGTCAAGTTCAACTGCGCGCGCGGTGAAATCGGTGTCGATGATCTCGTAGCCGCAGTACCTGATCGTCTCGATCGCGGTTTCCTTGGTGAAATAGTGCAGGTGCCCCACGCGTCGCCGCGCGTCCAGTAGCGTATCTCTCCGCGCCACCGCGAAGACCGATAGATCGAGCGGGATATGAAAAATCTTGTAATCAGCGTAGCTGCGGATCGATTTGATGAATCCGATATAGTCGTCGACATGCTCGAACACATCAATGCACAGCAGGGCGTCGAAGTGGACGTTTTCGTCCAGCATGTTGGTGTTGACATAGTGTACGCCGGGACGTTCGCGCTTTCGCGCCAGCTCGAAGGCTTGCCCGGACATCTCATAGCCGACGAAAGTGCTTTCGGGCAGGAGCGCCTTGAGCTGCACCAAGATCTCGCCCGCGCCGCAGCCGATTTCTGCAATCCGGGAAGGATTGAGATTGTTTCGTCGCAGGGTGCTGCATATCTTGGCGGCCTTCCAGGCTGAATCCTCCGCATGCCAAGTGGGATTGTTCGCGAGATACTCCGCATTGGAGTAGATCGACTCTGTTTCGAGCTGGTGGCCCACGGTATTCTTGCTGCTCATGCGCTATTCCGGTCTCGTATACCCGCCGCCTGAAGCGAAAACGGGCCTATTTCGCAGCAGCACATGGGGGTGTCAACCGTGGGCGTAGCAATGGTCGGTTGGCGTGTCTGAGCTACAGGCGCGTTGAGTGTTGTTATTCGTGTGCAGTTTGCTATCTCATGGCATCCTTTGGCGGACCTTGAATGCGGTTATTTCAGAATAGTGCTCTTTACCCATCTTACCTGCAGCATTTTGATGGTCTTGCGGCCGGCGCCGTTAGCTTCGACGATCGACTGCGCGTATTCCTGGACGACAGGTTCGGTGTGTTGCATTTCCTCCAGCCGGTCATTGACCGGTCGCCCGATGCATTTTTTACCAATGCCAATGACAAGACGCTGCAGACGTACTGGGCGCGGGAGCACGGAATGGCGTCGACGAGCGCGCCGGAGGACATTCTTCTGGCGCAGATCGAACATCATCGCGCTGACGTGTTCTACAATCTGGATCCGATCCGCTACAGCAGCAGCTTCGTTCGCAAGCTGCCCGGGTGTGTAAGGAAAGCCGTATGCTGGCGTGCTGCGCCATCGGGTGGCGTCGATCTGTCGGCCTACGATGCTGTTGTCAGTAATTTCCCCTCTATTCTTGATGACTGGCGACGGAAAGGCTGCAATGTTGCGCCGTTTTTTCCAGCGATTGATCCGCTGATGGATCAATATGGTCGCGGCGATCGACCTATCGACGTGTTGTTCGTCGGCGGTTACTCCCGGCACCATTCGCGTCGTGCGAGCATTCTGGAGCGGGTCGCTGCACTCGCCGAGAGACGAAACGTGGTGTTCTGCCTTGACGCATCGCGTCTGACGCGGCTCGCCGAAACCGCTCTCGGGTTTTTGCCGCCCCTCAAGAAGCATCGCCGACCTCGCGCCATATCGAAAATTGCCAGACCGCCGGTCTTCGGACGGCAGCTCTACGATCTCGTCGGGCGATCCAAGATCGTGCTCAACGGGGCGATCGACATGGCGGGAGCGGATCGCGGCAATATGAGATGCTTCGAGGCCATGGGGTGCGGTGCCTTGCTGGTGTCGGATGACGGCCGGTACCCAGAGGCGATGGAACCTGGCGTCACAATCGCGACCTATGGCTCGCCCGAGGAAGCGCTCACCCTCATCGAGGAGCGGCTTGCGGACTGGGATGAATCGTCGAGGATTGCCTCGCTCGGTCGCGAAAGGGTCGCCGCGGCCTACAGTAAGTCGTTGCAATGGAAGAGCTTTGTTGACCTCGTCGGGCGGTTATGATCGTGCTAATTACTCCCGGCCAATAGCGCAGTTGAACTCCATGAACCTTCATCGTCTAGCCCAGCAGATCCTGGGGCGCGCAACCTGCAGGGTCGGTGCCAGGTCGCGCCTCAGTCAAGCGGCGCGCATCAAAAATGCCGCCGGCGACTCCGATCGTATCCTGATTGGCAGCGATACATTTGTGCGCGGCGAGCTGATGACGTTCGGGCACGGGGGGAAAATTGTGCTGGGCGATTGGTGCTATGTGGGAGACGGTACTCGCATTTGGTCCGCTGTATCGATCGAAATCGGACATCGCGTCTTGATTTCCCATTCCGTCAACATATTCGATAGCCTTACGCATCCGCTGCAAGCCTCGCAACGACACCAGCAGGCCAGGGAAATATTCGAGCGTGGCCATCCGCGGGAGCTGGCGTTGGGCGAGCAGCCTGTTACGATTCACGACGACGCATGGATCGGCGCGGGTGCCTTTGTGCTGCGCGGCGTCACCGTCGGGCAAGGTGCGATCGTTGCGGCCGGGGCGGTCGTCACCAGGGATGTGCCGGCGTTCTCGATCGCAGCGGGAAATCCCGCGGTCGTTGTCAGGGAGCTATCGCCCGATGAGCGCTGATCCCAAGCTGTCGTCCTGGGAAGAGGCGGTCGTCTGGTTTCGAAATCAACCCGAGCAGCAGCAAGTTGCGCGCGACGCATACTACGATGATCCATTGGTGGACGCTGCGGCGCGTTACCATGCATCGGAGGAGTGGCAGGCCGTCTCCCGGATATTGCATGGTCGCGGTGGCCGAGCGCTCGATATCGGAGCTGGCCGTGGTATCGCCAGCTACGCACTGGCCCGTGATGGTTTCGCAGTCACGGCCCTTGAGCCCGACCCAAGCAAGATCGTTGGCGCAGCGGCGATACGCATGCTGGCACAAGATGCCGGAATTGCCATTGACATCGTCGAGGAAGTTTCCGAGCGGCTGCCGTTTTCTGATGCAAGCGTCGATGTGGTGTTTGCGCGAGCGGTGCTTCATCACACGACCGATCTGGAAGGTGCATGCCGCGAAATCTATCGCGTGCTGAAACCGGGTGGCATTGCGGTTGCCGCCCGCGAACATGTCATTAGTCGTGATTCCGACCTTCCGAAGTTTCTGGACCAGCATCCGCTGCATCGGCTCTATGGCGGTGAGAACGCCTTTCGTCTTGATCGGTACGTTGGCGCGTTGCGCGCTGCCGGCTTTGAGCCGCTCGAGATACTTCCGCCTCTTACAAGCCCGATCAACTTGTTTCCTTACACATTTGAGAGCTTGCGATCGGCTGTCGTCTCACGGCTTTCGGCCAAGCTTCCCGTCCCGGGCTGGCGGACGCTCCTGAGTCATGACCGCATGTTCAGGTTCATGCTGTTGATCGCTGAACAGTTCGACAACCGGCCCGGTCGACTCTATTCGTTTGTGGGATATAAGCCGGAGCAATGAAGCCAGTGTCGGCCATCTCTCATTGAGAAACTATTGCGACGTCTTGTCGGCAACGACTTCCTCGTAGATGGCCACGGCCTGTTCTGCCGATCTCTCCCAGTTAAAGAGCTGAGTGACACGTGCGCGCCCGGCGTCGCCCATCGCTTTGCGGAGTGGTTGGTCGGCACACAGCCGATCCAGCGCCGAAGCGAGTGCTGCGGGATCGCCGGGCTTCATCAAGATCCCTGTGTCGGCGGAAACTTCGAATGGAATTCCGCCAATCAAGGTCGAAACGACCGGCAGGCCGCTGGCCATGGCTTCCAGGATGACAAGTGGCAGCGTATCGGCGCGCGAGGGAAAGACGAACAAGTCGACGCTCTGATAGAGGGCGCGCAATTCTTCGCGGGTGATGAAATCGGTGAATAGAATCTTTTCACTGCTGGCAGGCATGCCGTTGTCAGCAAGGAGCTGCGCATGCTCCTTCTGCGAGCGGATAGCACCGGCGACGACAGCCACAGCCTTTTCGCGCATGAGGGGCAGGGCTCTGAGCAGCACGTCCAGGCCCTTGTTTGCCGTGTGGTTACCCACATACAGCATGAGAGGACGCTCCGCCGGAAGAGCGAAGCGTGCGACCAGTTGTTGCCGCTCGGCCTCCGAAACAGGAATCGTGAAGTAGGGGTCCACGCCATTGGATACGACGCGAAGATTGCGAGGATGGACCCCCATGCCGGATAGAATGGGTTCCTCCTGGGGCGAGAGCATCAGGACTCTCGCTGCGTTCTGCGCCACGTGTACGACCGGTCGACGCACCAGCAGTTCCAGCAATGGCTTCTGCCAGGCAGGGGCACCAAAGCCTTGTGAGAATTCGTTGAATTCGATGAAGCCGTGCGTTGAAATCACGTAGGGGATCTTCAGCTCTCTGCAGGCCCGCGCCGCAGCCTTGAGCGCACCCGGTGGATGCGGATTGTGGAAATGAACCACATCGAACTGTCCCTGGCGAAGCCATGGCTTGATATTCGCGCGCCATGCGAGAGTGACGGCTTGCCGCGGCAGGACGCGCCGCAGGGGCAGAAGGGGATTTGCTGCCTTTTGACGAACGATGTGCAGACCATTCTCGACGGTTTCGCCGTTGTCCTCGGCCATCAGCAACAGCGCGCTGTCGATCTGCTTTGCGATTCTCTCGGTTAATTGGATCGCCGCCGATACCCCTCCGCTTGCCTTGAATGTCGGTGGTGTGATGACGACCGCACCAACGCGCAGCTTGGTGGCCGTCACGTTAGTCCATCCTCCATCCGATTTGTCCATGCGCGATGCATGCTTTCGGCAAGCGAAATAGACGGAGCCCAGCCGGTAACTTGTTTCAGTTTCTGAGTTGACGCCTTCAGCATCGGACGATCGACAGCGCGCACACGAAGTGGGTCCTGCTGAATATCGACTGTCACTCCGGCCGCCGTCCCGATCGTCGCGACGACGTCACCCACGGAGTGCGTGTTTCCGGTGCCAAGATTCGAAATCAGCGGGCCGTCCTCGAAAGCATCGTGCCTGGCGAGGGCGCGGAATCCGTAACCAACGTCGCTGACGTCGATGTAGTCCCGGTGAGGGAACAGGTTTCCCAAGGCCAGTCGGTGGTTGCCGGAAGCGAGCTGGCTGATGATCGCCGGTACGAGGTGCGGGTTGGTCTCACCGGGCCCGACGACGTTGAAAAGTCTTACGATGATGCCGCGGACCTTTTTTTGGTTGTGGTAATGCCTGACAAAATGCTCGCCGTGCAATTTTGTGTAGCCGTAGACATCGACCGGGCCGAGGTCTTCATCGCGTTCCAGATGCGCGTCGGGCAATGGTCGGTAGACGGCGGCCGATGAAGCGAAGACGAACTTGGTCCCGGCCGGGGTTGCGTTCAGCAGATTGACGGTTCCCGCCACGTTGATTGCGACCGCATTTCCGGGCTCGGCCTCGCACGCCGGAATGAAATGAACGGCCGCCAAATGATAGATGATCGACGGCCGAATCTTATTGAGCAATTCCGAAACCGCATCCGTATCCCGGATATCCTGCCGGTGCAGTACGAAAGCTTGCTCGTCCATTTGCGCCAGACGATGTTCACCGCTGGCCATATTGTCCAATACGTGGACTTCGCAATCTTGCTGGGCGATCAGCTGGCGCACCAACTCCCGGCCCACGTATCCATTCCCGCCCGTTACCAAAACCAGACCATTAGTCATAACAAGCGTGCCTTGGAGTGAAAAATTTCGAATGGCTGATTGGAGCGCACTCTGTGGATAAGGAATAAACCTCTACGAGAGTCAACAGCTAAAAAGTCATGCCTTCGGGGGCGTTAGCGTTCCGGGATCTGTCCCGAGCTGCGAGCGATCTCATCTGTCATCGGACACAGCAGCGTCTTTGTTCAGAAGCCGATGCATCAGTTGCCGGTATGAGTTCAACGCGGTTGGTCGTGCATAGCTACGGGCAATCTCGGTCGCCCGCCGACCCTTCTCTTGGGTATTGCCGGCGGCCGAAGCTGCAAACTCGACGGTACGAGCAATTGCGGCTGGATCTTCGGGTTGTACCACCCAGCCCAGGTCATGTTCCTGCACGAGAAGAGCAGCCTCCGCATCTGGCTCGGAGCAGATTATAACCGGTCGTCCCACAGCGAGCAGATTGTAGATCCGGCTTGGTACAGACACGCCGGTATTGTTTTTACGATACGGGATTATCCAAATGTCGGCAGCCGACAGGAATTCTTCCAGCTCCGCTTCGGGTACGCGCTCAATCAAAGTGACGTTACGCAGGGGCGTCGCCGCCTGCCTTTTCTTCAATGTGGTCCAGCCGACGCCCTCGCCCGAAAACAGGAAGTGAATGTCCGTATTGTGTTCCAGTATTCGAGCAGCTTCGAACACGGAGTTGGGGTCGTGAGTGAATCCCGCGTTTCCAGACATGGCCACCAGAAATTTGCTTCCGCAGCGGTTACGAAAGGAATTTTCGGTGACGACTCGATGTTGAATAGGAAGCGTTGGCCAATTCGGGATAAAGACGATCTTGCTTGGCTGCATGCGTGGATAGGCCATCAACAGCACATTCATATCGCGCCCGATGGTGACGACAGCGTCGAGCCAGTCGAACAAAACAGTGTTAGCCCAACGCATGATTTTGGTTACTATAGAGCGGGGATGCAGAATGCCGGCCATGACGAGGGTGTCCGGATAGAAGTCATGAATAATAAGTGCCGCGGGGACTTTGCGGAGCTTCGCTGCTACAGTTACGGCGTACGGAACTGTGAAAGGTGTCGTAACGCAAAGGATGGCATCCTCGCGGCGGGCGTGCTTCAGGATGGCAAAGAACACCTGTAAAGCGAACAGGACTGCGGCAAGTGATCTCGAAACCAGCGCTGACTTTCCTGGCCACCAGCTCTTTATCTCAATAACCGCGGGGAAGGATGACTTCGGGGGGGCCTTCGAGTTGGAGCCGGGCGTGCCCGACAGAACGGTGACCTCGCAGTCGCGAGCCAACTCCTCGGCAATCTCAGTCATGTAGGCCGAGGTCGTACTCGGAAACGGGGCATAGTGCTGGGAAACGAGTAGGATTTTCCCAGCGCTCTGCACCCGGGGGCCCGGCAGTATCGAACTGTCTGGCGCCCGATGCTGGTGCCGATTTCGCGTGAGCCCGTCGTAGAGTTCGACGACGGAGGCCCCGATGATTTTGGCTGACAGCTTGTCGACGACGAGCTTTCTCGCAGCTTGTCCGTAACGGTCGCGAAGCTGGAACGAGTTCGCCAGGCCAAGGATCGCCTCAGCAAGTGCTGATGGATCCTCGATAGGCACCAGGACGCCGGTATGATCATGGATGACAACTTCGCGGCAGCCGGGAGCGTCGGTAGCAATCATCGCTCTGCCGCAGGCTGCTGCTTCGAGCAGGCTCATGGGCAGGCCTTCTCGATGCGACGGCAAGACGGCAACATGGCAGCGCTGCCAAAGCGAGACGATATCGTCGATGTGCCCAAGCCAGGTGATTCCCGGCCGTTGGCTCCATTCCTGCGCTTCTTCAATCTGGACGGAGGCGGGGTTGGCTGGATCGGGATTGCCGGCAATGATCAGATTTATATCGTGACCTTGTTCTCGCAAAATACCGTGGGCGGCTACCAGCGCCCGAATTCCTTTGTCGGTTAGCAAGCGCCCGGCAAAGCCGATCGTAATTGGGCCACTCGGCTCCGGCAGTGGCTGCAACACATCAGTATCGACACCGGATCCGGGGATCAGGATGGTTCGACCGTGCTCTATTCCAAGGCTTTCGAGGGCGGACAGATCGTCGGGATTCTGGACGAGAACAACGCTTTGTTCCTTGTTGAAGAGCCAGGGAAGGAGAGTAGCCATGCTTCGTTTTAGAAGCCGTGTTCGCCAAGTCACCGAAGTAAAGATGTAGCCCAGGCCGGTAATTGCGTTAACAAGCGGGATTTTTCTTCCCAAAGCTGCAATCGATCCATACACGCAGCATTGCAAACCGGAGTGATGAACGATCTGTGGCCTGATCTTGCTTTCAAGCCGTCGAAGCGCAGCGATGGTCGGTACTGCAGCAAATGGAGACAATCCGCCCCGGCGGAATGGGATCCTGTGAAGCGTGAAGCCCTCTGCTTCTATGGCGGTTGCGCCTTTATCGACGCGCGTAGCCACGTGCACTTCATAGCCCGCGGCGCGCGCCGCTCTCGCCATCGGCAGCCGGTTGAGCAAAAACGCGAAGTCTTCGTTTACCACGTATAACAAGCGCGGGCGCGCGGTAGTCGTTGCGAAAGCCATGCAACTCACATCGTTTGATCTGCTGTTAGAACGGTCCCGCACCCATTTGGGCTGATACCACAATGAAATGGACGTCGATGCCGTGGGCGTCGAAATGCCGAGTCACCCTACGCCGTTCGGGCTTCGAACTGAAGGGATCACGTCATCATTGTTGCCAAGGTTCGCAAATGGTATTTTGCGGTCGACGAGGACGATGCGACCGGCCTTACGATGCGGACGGCCGCTCTGTTTTATCGTCTCGTTAGCGAATGGCGTCCTGCGAGGATGAAGCAGGCTTTGCTTCCTCGCCGCGTTCTGCGGCGGGCAGCAGGCGTTTCCGTTCGCGTTCCCTCATGAACTCGTCGTACTTCGCGGTGCCCGGCCGCGGTGGCGCGTCCGCCGGCACGCCTCCGGCCCAGGCCGGAATGGCGTCGCTGACCCCGGCCGAAATTTTTTCGTTGATGGTCCCGCAGCCGCTCAGGGAGCAGGCCGCGAACGCGACGGCAACGAGGACGAGGATATGGCGGGCAAGGATCGACATGGGCGGCAGGTTACAACTTAGACCTTTAAGGATGATGGATTTGAGGCCGCCTTGCGGCAGGGCACGACCTGCCGCTTATTTGTTGACACCAACATTTCATTTGTACAAATGTACAAATGAAACGAAGGCCGGAGACGGTCGGGCCCGCCAGTGGGTCTCGAAGCAAAGACGGTGTTATAGTACTGCCAGCGACCTGACGCAGGAGCGCCCCGGGGGACGTGCCCGTCCAAGGAAACGCGCCCTTCGTCCGATTGACAACAAGCCGCGGTGAGACGCCATGTCGTGGCGCTACCCGGCCGAAAATTTGGGTTATGGTGAGGCAAGGGCCGGGGACTCGGCCCAAGGCACAAGACCGATCAGGGGGAGAAAATTCATGTCTATTCGTCGTCAATTGCTGCTGGCTGCAGGCGCCGTCGCCGGTGTGCTGGCTGTTATACCCGCGAAGGCGCAGGACGCCGTCAAGATCGGCCTGATCCTGCCGATGACCGGCGGGCAGGCCTCGACCGGCAAGCAGATCGACAACGCCGTCAAGCTCTACATGCAGCAGAAGGGCGACACCGTCGCCGGCAGGAAGATCGAGGTCATTCTGAAGGATGACGGCGCGGTCCCCGACAACACCAAGCGCCTCGCCCAGGAATTGATCGTCAACGACAAGGTCAGTTTCATCGCCGGCTTCGGCGTGACGCCGGCAGCCCTTGCCGCGGCGCCACTGGCGACCCAGGCCAAGGTCCCGGAAATCGTGATGGCGGCGGGCACCTCGATCATCACCGAGCGGTCGCCCTATATCGTGCGCACCAGCTTTACGCTGGCGCAGTCCTCCACCATCATCGGTGATTGGGCCGCCAAGAACGGCATCAAGAAGGTCGCAACGCTGACCTCCGACTACGCGCCGGGCAACGATGCGCTGAACTTCTTCAAGCAGAACTTCACCGCCGGCGGCGGCGAGATCGTCGAAGAGGTCAAGGTGCCCCTGCAAAATCCGGACTTCGCGCCGTTCCTGCAGCGCATGAAGGATGCCAAGCCGGATGCCGTGTTCGTGTTCGTGCCGGCAGGGCAGGGCGGCAACTTCATGAAGCAGTATGCCGAGCGCGGCCTCGACAAGGCGGGCATCAAGGTGATCGGCCCCGGCGACGTGATGGATGACGATCTGCTCAACGGCATGGGCGATGCGGCGCTCGGCACCGTCACCGCGCATCTGTATTCCGCCGCGCATCCGTCGGCGATGAACAAGGATTTCGTCGCGGCCTACAAGAAGGCCTATAACCAGCGCCCGGGCTTCATGGCGGTGGGCGGCTATGACGGCATCCATTTGATCTATGAGGCGCTGAAGAAGACCGGCGGCAAGACCGACGGCGATGCGCTGATCGAGGCGATGAAGGGCATGAAGTGGGAGAGCCCGCGCGGCCCGATCTCGATCGATCCGGAAACCCGCGACATCGTGCAGAACATCTACATCCGCAAGGTCGAGAAGGTCGACGGTGAACTCTACAACGTCGAATTCGCGACCTTCGAGGCGGTCAAGGATTCCGGCAAGACGAAGAAGTGAGTTTCGTGCCCGTGGCCTGCCCCTCACCCCAACCCTCTCCCCGCAAGAGCGGGGCGAGGGAGCAGAGCGGCATTCGCGGGATCTACTTCGTTCTACCGAAGCGATGATAGGACGTGCGGCTTGCTCTGCACTAAACCTCGCCCCGCACTTGCGGGGAGAGGTCGGATCGCGCAGCGATCCGGGTGAGGGGCTCTTACTTAGACCAGTGAATTCAAGATGACCACGCTCTTTACCATCCTGTTCGACGGCGTCGCCTACGGCATGCTGCTGTTCGTGCTGGCCTGCGGGCTGGCCGTGACGCTGGGACTGATGAACTTCGTCAATCTCGCCCATGGCGCGTTCGCGATGACCGGCGGCTATGTCTGCGCCGTTCTGGTCAACAATTCCGGCTGGCCGTTCTTTGCGGCGCTGCCGCTCGCCTTTGTCGTGAGCGCCGTGATCGGCGTGGCGCTGGAGCGTACGCTCTACCGCCATCTCTATACGCGAAGCCATCTCGACCAGGTGCTGTTCACGATCGGCCTCACCTTCATGTCGGTGGCGTCGGTCGATTACATCATGGGATCGTCGCGCATCTTCATCAAGCTGCCGGCGGCGCTCGAGGGCCAGTTCGATTTCTTCGGCGTCGGCATCGGCCGCTACCGGCTGATGATCATCGTGATCTGCGGTCTGCTCACGGTTGGGCTGCAATTGATCCTGGCGAAAACCCGGTTTGGCAGCCGTTTGCGCGCGGCGGTCGATGATCCCCGTGCCGCCAGCGGCCTCGGCATCAACGTGCCGCAGGTGTTTGCCTTTACCTTCGCCTTCGGTTGCGGGCTTGCCGGTCTGGGCGGCGCGCTCAGCGCCGAAATTCTCGGCCTCGATCCGTATTTTCCGCTCAAGTTCATGATCTACTTTTTGATCGTGGTCACCGTCGGTGGCTCCTCCAGCATCACCGGGCCGTTTCTGGCTTCGTTGCTGCTCGGCATCGGCGACGTCGCCGGCAAATATTACGTGCCCAAGATGGGGCCATTCGTCATCTACACCATCATGATCGTGATCCTGATCTGGCGCCCGAACGGTCTGTTCGGCCGCACCGCGGCGCGGTGAGCCGATATGAACGCGCTTCCCGAAGTCTCGTCTCATGCCATGGCTCGCTCCCGCTGGCGCGGAGGCGAAATCGCGTTCTGGGTTCTGGTGCTGGCCTGCGCATTCCTGTTTCCGTCGCGCTATCTGATCATGACGGACATCCTGCGGCTGGCACTGTTCGCGCTGTCGCTCGATCTGATCCTTGGCTATGCCGGTATCGTGTCGCTTGGTCATGCCGCCTTCTTCGGCGTCGGCGCCTATTGCGCCGGGCTGCTGGCGCTCCATGGCATCATCACCGAACCGGTGATTGCATTGGTCGCGGCCGGCCTCGTCGCCATGGTGCTCGGCTTTCTCACCAGTTTCCTCGTGATCCGCGGCGTCGACCTGACGCGGTTGATGGTGACGCTCGGGATCGCGTTGCTGCTGGAGGCGCTGGGTGAGCGTTTCTCCAACATCACCGGCGGCACCGACGGCCTGCAGGGCATCGAGATGGCGCCGATCCTTGGCCTGTTCGCCTTCGACATGTTCGGCAAGACCGGCTTCTTCTATTCGCTGATCGTGCTGTTCCTGCTGTTCCTGCTCGCGCGCCGGGTGGTGAACTCGCCATTCGGCCTGTCGCTGCGCGCGATCAAGAACAATCCGCTGCGGGCGTCCGCCATCGGCGTGCCGGTCAACCGCCGCCTGATCGCGATCTATACGCTGGCCGCGTTCTACGCCGGCATTGCCGGCGCGCTGTTCACCCAGACCACGGCGCTGGCCTCGCTCGATGTGTTCGCGTTCGAAAAATCGGCCGATCTGATGCTGGTGCTGGTGCTCGGCGGCACCGGCTATCTCTATGGCGGCCTGATCGGCGCTGTCGTCTTCAAGATGCTGCAGGAATTCTTCTCCACCATCACGCCGCAATACTGGCTGTTCTGGATCGGCCTCGTGCTGGTCGTGATTGTGCTGGTCGGCCGTGACCGCATGCATCGCTGGGCGTTGTGGCTGCCGAACCTCGTGATCCGGAAAATCGCCGGACGCAAAGCCGTCGTTGCCGTTCCCGAAAGTGACGCGCCATGACGATCGCGCTGGAAACCAAAGGACTGGAAAAATCATTCGGCGGCCTGCGGGTCACGCGCGATCTGTCGCTGCGGGTCGAGCAGGGCGCCCGCCATGCGCTGATCGGGCCGAACGGTGCCGGCAAGACCACGGTCATCAACCTGCTTACCGGCGTGCTTGCCCCCAATGCCGGGCGTATCCTGCTCGAAGGCAGCGACATCACCGATCTGCCTGTCCACAAGCGGGTGCTGCGCGGCCTGTCGCGGACCTTCCAGATCAATCAGCTCTATGCCGATCTGACGCCGCTGGAGACCATTGGCCTTGCGGTCTCCGAACGGCTCGGCCGCGGCGGCGACTGGTGGCGGCGGATGGGGACGCGCGACGACGTCAACCAGGAGGTCGCCGAGACGCTGTCGCGCTTTCACCTGCTCGACGTCATGAACGAACTCACCGCGACGCTGCCCTACGGCAAGCAGCGCCTGCTCGAGATCGCGGTCGCGATCGCGACCAAGCCGCGGGTGCTGTTGCTCGACGAGCCCGCCGCCGGCGTGCCCGAGAGCGAGCGCCACGATATTCTGGCGGCGGTCGCCGCCCTGCCGCGCGACGTTACGGTCCTTCTGATCGAGCACGACATGGATCTGGTGTTTTCGTTCGCCGACCGGATTTCGGTGCTGGTCAACGGCGCCATGCTGGTCGAGGGTCCGCCGGACGAGGTGGCACGCGACCCCCAGGTCAAGGCGGTCTATCTCGGCGAGGCCGCCGATGTCTGATCTTCTAGCCATCAACGGCCTGCGCGCCGGCTACGGCGAGGCGGTGGTGTTGCCGGGCATGTCGCTGACGCTGGGCGAGGGCCAGGTGCTGGCACTGCTGGGGCGTAACGGCACCGGCAAGACCACGCTGATCAATTCGATCGTCGGGATCACGCGCCGTTTCGGCGGCACGGTCACACTCGGCGGGCTGGATATCACGCCGATGCGACCGGACCAGCGGGCGCGGGCCGGGATCGGCTGGGTGCCGCAGGAGCGCAACATCTTCCGCTCGCTGACGGTGGAAGAGAACATGACCGCGGTGGCCCAGCCCGGCCCATGGACCGTCGACAGGGTTTACGAAATGTTTCCGCGGCTGAAGGAACGCCGCAGTAATTTCGGCAACCAGCTCTCCGGCGGCGAGCAGCAGATGCTGGCGATCGGCCGGGCGCTGACGCTCAATCCGAAGGTGCTGCTGCTGGACGAGCCGACCGAGGGGCTGGCGCCCATCATCGTCGAGGAGCTGCTGCGGGCGCTCGGCACCATTACCCGCGCCGGGGGCATCTGCTCGATTATTGTCGAGCAGAATGCCCAAAAGATTCTGGGGTTGGCCGACCGGGTTGTGATATTGGAACGCGGCGCGATCGTGCATGATGCGGCTTCCAGCGCGTTGAAGGCCGATCCCGCGGTGCTCGAACGCTATCTCGGCGTCGCCGGCGCCGCACATTAGATTTCTTTCTTTGGGAGTAAGACCATGCAGCGAACCAAAGCCCCGTTCCGTGCCGACGAGGTCGGCAGCCTGTTGCGGCCGCAGCGCATCAAGGAGGCGCGCGCCAAACTTGAGAAGGGCGAGATCACGGCCGAGGACCTGCGCAAGGCCGAGGACATGGAAATCGAAAAGGTCGTGCACAAGCAGGCCTCGCTCGGCCTCAAGCTCGCGACCGACGGCGAGTTCCGCCGCTCCTGGTGGCATTTCGATTTTCTGAGCCATTTGACCGGCTGCGAATTGTACCACCCTGATCAGGGCATCCAGTTCGCCGGCGTCCAGACCCGGCATGACGCCATCCGCGTCATCGGCAAGCTCGACTTCCCCGACAACCATCCGATGCTCGAGCACTTCAAGTTCCTGAAGAAGCATTGCGACACCGCGCATGTCACCGCGAAGATGACGATCCCGTCGCCCGCGGTGCTGCATTTCCGCGGCGGCCGCAAGGCGATCTCCAAGGACGTCTATCCCGATCTGGAAACCTTCTTCGAGGATCTCGGCAAGACCTACCGCAAGGCGGTGAAGGCGTTCTACGACGCCGGCTGCCGCTATCTGCAGTTCGACGACACCGTGTGGGCCTATCTGTGCTCGCCGGACGAGTTGCAGAAGGCGCGCGAGCGCGGCGACAATCCCGACGGCCTGCAGGAGATCTATGCCCGCGTCATCAACTACGCGCTGGCCGAGCGGCCGGCCGACATGATTGTCACCACCCATGTCTGCCGCGGCAATTTCCGCTCCACCTGGATTTCCTCCGGCGGCTACGAACCGGTGGCGGAGACCATGCTGGCCGGCACCAATTACGACGGCTACTTCCTGGAATATGATTCCGACCGCGCCGGCGGCTTCGAGCCGCTGCGTTATCTGCCGAAGGGCAACAAGGTGGTCGTGGTCGGCGTCATTACCTCGAAGTTCGGCGAGCTCGAGAACAAGGAAGACATCAAGCGCCGGCTGTTGGAGGCGGCAAAATTCGCGCCGCTCGAGCAGCTCGCGGTATCGCCGCAATGCGGCTTTGCCTCGACCGAGGAAGGCAACATCCTGTCCGAGGAAGAGCAGTGGGCCAAGCTGAAGCTCGCGGTCGATGTCGCCAACGAGGTGTGGGGGAAGTAGGCTTCCATCTGCTTTCGTCACTGCGTTTCGCGGGTCCCTCCACTTGTCGTCCCGGCCTTGCGCCGGGACCCATACTCCGCGGCAGTCATTGTTTGCAGAAGGTCTCTAACGCCACCGCTCTCACCGATGGGCCGCGGCGTATGGGTCCCGGCTCAAGGCCGGGACGACGGCAGTGTTTGTCATTGCACCATCATCCAAACGCAACTTCGCGATCTCGCGACGCAATGCGCCCGAGCTTTGCCAGAACTTCCTTGCCCTCCAAATAGAGGGCGCAGGGAAGACCGGGTGCGCGCTGCACCCGCGGTCTCGCGTGCGGTTTGCACAAAACAAAGTGCACACGAGCATACAGGGCAGCGGAGAACACCCGGCCTTCCCTGCGCAATGGCTTTACGGCTTATGCCGTGCTCTCCCCGGAGACGAGTTCTTGGTTGACTCCGTCACCGCCGGTTCAGCTCACGCTTAGCCGACGGCTTGACGCCAGCAACGGGCGCCAGGACCACACGGTTTTGCCGTACGCTCATCCACGCCGTCGTCTCAGCGTAAACCAGCGTCCACCGCAACCCGTCCAACGTCCGTGACGACGGCCGACGCCCTTCTGAGTAGGACGGGATGGGCGAATATATGCCCTGATTTGTGTTCTGGTAAACAGAAATATTTTTGATTCTGGGGCTTGACACGATTTCCGTAAACCAGAACTGATTTGCCCGTCGGGTTGATTTGTCGCACCCGGCTCATCCTGTTTGCTATTGCGCGAGGGGCGACGCAACCCGGTATGTTCGAATTCCGCACATCCTTTTCTGTATCATTACTTGATACAATGTCATTGACATGGTGTATCACGTATTGATACATTTAGTAATGATCAAGGGATTCAAGAATTCCCTCGCGGAGGACGTGTTCAATGGCGTTGTCCGGAAGGGATTTCCGGCCGACTTGATCAAGGTTGCCCGCCGCAAGCTCCGTTTTCTGCACGCCGCGCACATTCTTGCCGATTTGCGCGTTCCGCCCGGCAATCGGCTGGAGGCGCTTAGGGGTGATCGGGCAGGCCAACACTCGATCCGCGTCAATGACCAGTTCCGGATCTGTTTTGTTTGGACTCCGGATGGACCCCGGGACGTTGAATTGACGGACTATCATTAAGGAGAACTGCAAATGGCCAGGAAACTTGCTCCCATGCACCCCGGTGAAGTTCTTCGGGAAGAGTTTTTGCTGCCGCTTGGGCTATCGTCAGGAGCGTTGGCAAAGGCTTGCGGCGTTCCGCGGACGCGCATTGAACGGCTGTCGAACGAGGAAACCGGCATAACCGCCGACACCGCCTTGCGCCTGTCGAAGGCCTTCGGCACCTCGCCAGAGTTCTGGTTGAACCTTCAGACCGATTACGACATCCAGATTGCAAAGCGGCACATGGGCAAGGACCTCGCCAAGATCGAACCGATCAAGACGAAGCTGCCTAGAACGGGGGCGGACTAGCGAAGCGCAATCCTCCGAGTCTAGTTATCCCTGTCCGGTTCCCATCGGAGGGTTTACGCTTCGCTAGCCCCTACGCACTACGCACTTGCGTAATGGCGACGCCCGAGATGGCGAGTAGTGCCCCGATCGCCAATGTCGGGGTCACGCGGTCGCCAAGGAACAACACGCTCGAAATCAAGGCGAAGACCGGAAGCAGCAGCGCGAATGGCGCCACGCGGGCCATGGTGCAACGGGCGATCAGCCAGAACCAAAGGCCGAAGCCGACAATTCCTCCGATGAAAATAGTGTAGGCGAGCGCCATCCAGCCGCGTTGGTCCGCCGCGACAAGGGTCGCCAGTTGTCCATGTTCGAGGAACAGCGACATCAACATGACCTGCGGCACCGTGAAAAGTGACGACCACCCCGTCAACATCAAGGGATCGAAGGGGCCGTGGCGCTTGGTCAAGACGTTGGCGACCGCGAACGCGAAGGCTGCGCCGACCACCAGCAGGATCGGTAACGCATTCGCGGACAGGCCCGGCCCGGCGGCCAGCACGACCACGCCGCCGAAGGCAACCAGCACACCGGCGGACGTCATCAGCGACGGCCGCTCCGCAAGCAGTGGCCAGGCCAACAGGACGGTGAAGGGCGTCGTGAGTTGATAGGCGACGGCAGACATGCTGCCGGAACCGAGCCCCAGGCCCACATAGAACAACCCGAAATTCAGTCCACCAAGGAAGACTGAGATGACGGCGATTGAGCCGAACTCTTGACGTGTCGGCCTTGCAACGAAGGGGATGAGCAGCAGCGCTATGGCGAGGAAGCGCAGTCCAAGGAAGAAAAGTGGCGGAAACTGCAGCACGCCCACTTTGATGGCCACGAACTGATAGCCCCAAATGAGAGGCACCAGCACCGCGCAGGCGATCTGAATGGCAGACATGGTATCCTCATTTTAAGACCAATCGGTCCAGATATAGGCGCGCGTAACCCGGACTGCGTCCATGGCTGAGCTACCTGATGAAGCGGTCGAGAAGAGCGTCAGCAGTGGCTTGCGACGTGGTGCGCGTTGGTCCCGCTTTGCCGACTACCCGAAGTCCCTCGACGAAGCAGACCAGTATCCGCGCGGCACTTGCAGGCTCAACACCAGCGGCAAGTTCGCCCGCTGCCTTCGCGCGCGAGAGTGCGCTGGCGAGCCTGGCCTCCATGGCTTTGAAAAAACCGCCGATGCGACCTTCGACATCCCCGTCGTGGCCGGCCAATTCCATGGCTGTGGCCACCAGCAGGCATCCGCGCCGACCGCTGGCGCCGCTCGTGCGCTCGACGTAACCAGCAAGGAAGGTCCGCAGGCCATCAACCGGCTGTCGGCGCGGACCGAGTTCGACGTCCATCCGCGCCAGGGCGTCGGCGATATAGCGATCGAGCGCACGCAGGAAGAGCGCGTGCTTATCCCCGAAGGCGGCATAAAGGCTGCCGCGCGAAAGCTTGGTCGCTCGAAGCAGGTCTGGTAGCGCCGTGCCGTGATAGCCGCGTGACCAGAACACACCCATGGCGCGCTCGACGGCGGCTTCCGTGTCGAAACCACGGGGCCGGCCACGCGGCAACTGCATGGGGGATTGGCGTGCCATAGTCGTATATATAGACCGAACGGTCTTGAATTACAATGGCAACTCGTAACTTGCAGCAGGGCGGATTAGCGAAGCGTAATCCGCCTTCTTGTCCCTTTCTGATCGGCTTCTGATCGGCGGGTTGCGCTTCGCTGACCTGTCTACGCGCGGCGCGCTGGCGGGTCGATCGCGCTGACATTCCGCTATCGCGGACGAACATCGTTGCGCATTCCAACGGCAATCGGAAATCACTTGCCGGCATTTTCGGCCGTGCCGTAGCTGCGGGCGATGATGCCGGCAGTGATTTGCAACGAAGAGCCGGTCATCCAGCTGCCTCCGATCAAGGCCAGCCATCCGTCAGATACGGTCTCATCGAGGATGATGATGCCGACAGACGCAAATGTCGCAATCGCGGCAAGAAATATTCCGACCGCGCTCAGGATCTCAACCACGGTATCGGGGCTCCATCGTTGCCGTTGGATCGAGGCTGATCTTCGGGCCGAACGGCGAGGCAGATCGATGCCGACATAGAAGCTGAAAGCCCCAAAGAGCATCATCAACAGGACGATCCCGACACTCAAGGGCAGTTCGTTTAGCCGGCGCAACAAGGCTGCGGCGACATACAAGCCGCTTGAGCCTCCAATCGCGGCGAGTCCTACTCGTTCAATGAGATGCGCCGATTTGATGAGAGCAGCAGGAGCGAACCCGGTCGTCTTCGTGCCGGATGACCTGTCGAAATTTGCATTGGCCATTTTCATGTTGCTGCCTTTCCAAAAGGTACCTGCCGGGACGACGCGATGAGCACCGCGCGCCCGGCGCAGCCATCGTCCAGCGTGAGGTAGTCTCGACTGCATCAACGCGTTTGACGACGTATCGGACCCGGATCCGTGGACTCCGGATGCGTGTGCAGTTTGGATGAATGCGCTTGACCTGCGCTCGCGCAATCCAGGTTGCCGCCACATGGCCGGACCGTGAATCTGCGCCGCTTCCGCGTGGGCGCTATTGAGCGCCCTCGGGTCCCCGGAAAAATCTGATGTCGCTGATGACAGCAGCCGTTGGGACCGGTCGAACTTCTAGCACCTGCTAATACACCACTGTGTGAGACACTTCACATCGTCGAGATGCTCCCGTCCTGCTGGCTACGTCATCGTCCGGCGCCCAAGGTTCAATCAAAATTTTTTCCGGAGTAACGTGGTACCTGATCATTCGTTGGGCGATGGTTGATATGGCGCAGATCTCCGCGGGTCTTATGTCGCCGGCCCACCGATCCGCTCAATCCGGCGCAACGTCCATATCAGTTTGAATTTTTGAACGCTGCGAACGGGTTCCTCGCTATCCTCACGTGGGCGTGTCCAGCAATCCAGCCGATTGCATCCTGCCAGTACTCTTTTGAGTAGCGGAGATCTTGACTGCGCATCCTCCAGAACGAGCGAAGGCCAGCCGCCGCCGAATTGCCGCAAACATTGCGTGCCATCCGGGAAAAATATGCAATAATTTTTTCGTTACCGTGGTCCAATATTGGGCAGGCCGCCAACCAGAGCGTGGGTGGTGCCAATGCAGCAGATTGCGGACTGGCTCGAGAAGCTGGGGCTTGGGCAATACGCGCTGCGTTTTGCCGAGAACGGGATTGATCTTGGTGTCCTTCCCGAACTGACGGATCAGGACTACGACAGATTGGGAGTCCTGCTCGGTCATCGTCGCAAAATGCTGCGCGCGATTGCCGAACTCAATCAAGCCGAACTAATTGCCGAGCCGGTTATCCGGCGCGATGCCGAACGACGCCACCTCACCGTCATGTTCTGCGACCTGGTCGGTTCGACGGCGCTCTCCGCGCGCCTCGATCCCGAGGACATGTGGGAGGTGATCCGCGCCTATCGGGCCGCCTGCGCGAGGGTCATTGCCACTTACGACGGCATTATCGCCAGGTTCGTCGGCGATGGAATACTTGCCTATTTCGGCTATCCCGTTGCGCACGAGGATGACGCGGAGCGCGCCGTGCGGGCGGGACTCGACATCACCGCCGCAATAGGGCCGCTGGAGACGCGCGCGATACAGCGGGTTGAGGTGCGGATCGCGATCGCGACCGGACTTGTGGTTGTGGGCGACCTCATCAGCGAAGGCGCGTCAGAGCAGCAGGCGATGGTCGGCGATACACCGAACGTCGCTGCGCGGCTGCAGAGCCTCGCGGAGCCGGGGGCGGTTGTCGTTGCGGCTTCGACGCGCCAACTGCTTGGCGATCTGTTTACGTTTCGCAGCCTCGGCCGCCGCGAGGTCAAGGGCATCGACGAGCCCATCGCGGTCTGGGCGGTCGAAGGCGGAGCCGCATCGGAGAGCCGCTTCGAGGCGGTGCGAACCGTGCGCTCGATCGGCTTTGTCGGCCGCAAGGCAGAGATCGAATTCGCGCTCGCGCGCCAGCAGCTGGCGTGGCAGGGCCAGGGCCAGGTGGTGCTGATTTCCGGCGATGCCGGGATCGGCAAGTCGCGCATGGTCGCGATGCTCTCGGAGAACCCTGCGTTGGGGGCGCACCGCCGGGTGCGTTATCAGTGCTCGCCCTACCATATCAACAGTGCGCTGCATCCCTTTATCGCTCAACTCGAGCGCGCTGCCGGCATCCGGTCGCAGGACACACCGGAGCAAAAGCTCGACAAGATCGAGGCAATGCTCGCGCTCGGAACGCAGCAGGTGGCCAAGGCGACGCCGCTCATCGCCGCTCTGCTTTCGATCGCCACCGGCGAGCGCTATCCGCCGCTTGGCCTCAATCCAGTGCAGCAGCGGCGACAGACATTCGTCGCCCTGCTCGATCAGCTCGAGGGTTTGGCACGGCAGCAGCCTGTGCTGGTTGTCTGCGAGGACATGCACTGGGCCGACGCCACCACGCTTGAGCTGATCGATCTCACGGTCGACCGGATCAGGGGACTGCCGATACTCATGCTCCTGACCTTTCGGCCCGAGTTCGAACCACCCTGGGTGGGCCTTCCCAACGTCAGCCTGTTGCGGCTCGATCGGCTTGACCGGCGGGATACCCGCGCGCTGGTCGAGCAGGTGACCGTCGGTCGGCAGCTGCCAGGCGAAATGATGTCGCAGATCATCGAGAGGACGGATGGCATCCCGCTGTTCGTCGAGGAACTGACCAAGATGGTGCTGGAGTCCGGACTGCTGGTGGAAGATGCCGGGCGCTATCGGCTCGATAGTCCGCTCCCGCCGCTCGCCATTCCCGCGACGCTGCAGGACTCGCTGATGGCGCGGCTCGACCGGCTGGCGCCGGTCAAGGAGGTGGCGCAGATCGGCGCGGCCATTGGCCGCGACTTCTCGTATACGCTGCTGCGATGTGTGGCGGGGCGCGATGATCTGACATTGAGCGCCGCGCTGGCGCAGCTCGAGCAGGCCGAGCTGCTGATGCGGCGTGGCACGCCGCCGGAAGCACGCTACAGCTTCAAGCATGCGCTGGTTCAGGAAGCGGCTTACGAGAGCCTGCTCAAGAGCCGGCGGCTGCAGCTGCACAAGCATATTGGCGATGTCCTGCGCGACAGCTTTCCGGTCATCGCCGAAACCGAGCCGGAAGTGCTGGCCTACCACTTCACCGAAGCCGGGCTCGGCGAGGTGGCCATCGGCTGGTGGCGCAAGGCCGGCCAGCAGGCGCTGAAACGCTCGGCATATTCGGAAGGAGTCGCCCATCTCGGCAAGGCCGTCGCGATCGCCGATGGGGTACCCGACGCGCCGGACCGCATCATGAGCCGGCTCGATCTCCAGATTGCCTATAGCCGCGCGCTGCGGGGAAGCCTTGGGCACAGCGCGCCCGAAACGGTGGCCGCATGGACGCGCGCCCGGCAGTTCGCAGCTGACATCAATGATCCGGTCGAACTGGCGCCGATCCATTCGGGCCTGTTCAATGCCTGCCTCACTCACGGCGAGATCGCGCCGATGCGGGAATTGGTGGATGCAATCGTCAGCGCCGCCGACCGGCGGCCGGAATCGCCGGTGGCGGCAGTCCTCGCCCATTGCACCAGCGGGGTGACCTCCTGGTTCGGCGGCGATTACCTGAATGCGAAAGTGCATCTTGAGCGGGCGCTGGCGATCTACGGCGCCGAGCCTGACCCCGAGACCTTCAGGGCGTCGACGCTGGACCTGCCGTTCGTCATCATGAGGTTTCTCGCCCTGGTGCTTTGGCCGATCGGAAAGATCGATCGAGCGCGCCGGCTCGCCGCGGCAGCGGTGAGTGTCCCGGGAGAAAAGCGGGCGCTGTCGCAAGCCAACGCGCTCGTTCACAAGGCCGTCTTCGACGGACTATGCCGAGGCATGTTGCAGCAGACGGAGACCATCCTTGCCCTCGCGCTCGCCCGCGAACATACGATGCCGCTGTATGTGGCCGCCGGGACCTACCTGAACGGCCTTGCAAAGTGGCGCGCCGGCGAACAGGTGGAGGGACTGAGCGAAATGCGCCGCGGCTGGACCCTGCTGCATGAAAATGATTGCTACCTTTGTGAGCCGTTCTGGGGGATGCATGTTGCCCTGGCGAACGCAGAAGCGGGGCAACTCGAGACCGGGCTGGAAATTGTGCGCGAGTTGATCGGCTGGACGGAACAATCCGGCCAGCATTGGCTCGATGCCGAACTGCATCGTGCCCGGGGAGAGCTGCTGCTCCGTTGCGACCCGCCGAACGCTTCCATGGTCGAAGATGCCTTCAACAGGGCGCTTGAAATCGCCCGCCGCCAGCAGACCAAGACTTTCGAATTGCGCAGCGCGCTTGGCCTGGCGCGCTTCTACATCAGGAATGATCGAGCGGTGCCCGTATCCGAACTGCTCGGGCCGCTCCTCGTCGATTTCGACACCGCGCAGGATCTCCCCGAAATCGAAGAGGCGGAGAAGCTGCTCCGGCACAGGCGTTAACCGGTGCAAGTCCATTCTTTCGAGGGTCGCGAGGGCGAACTGCGCCAAACGAAGCGTCTTCACTTCTCCGTCAGGCAGGCTTCGCGAGTGGCTCGCCACGAGCTATGATCCGCAACGCAACCTTGCCGCGTGGTGCAGCCTGATCCGGGATATGCGCTAGCTGCTGTTCGAGCCGAGAAGCTGCATGTCCCACGCATCCGCCGAGGCGCCAACCACGCCGGTTTCCTCGTTCGTCTCCGATCTCGATCGTCTCGCCGCCGAAGTGATGGCCGACTGGAAGGTGCCGGGGGTCGCGCTTGCCGTGGTGCAGAACGGCAAGGTGGCGCTGACGCGGGCCTATGGTCAGCGCGATGTCGAGGCAAATCTGCCCGTAACGCCGGCGACGCAGTTCGTCATTTGCTCGATCACCAAATCGTTCACCGCGACCGCGATCGCGCTGTTGCACCAGGAGGGGCGGCTCGACTGGACCAGGCCGGTGCGCGACTACATGCCCGAGTTTCGCCTGAGCGATCCGGTCGCGACCGAGCGGGTCACGGTGCGCGACCTGCTGTGCCATCAGTCGGGCTTGCCGCGCCATGACTGGGTGCACATGCCGGGCGATCGGGCGCCCGCCGAAATGCTCGATCTGATGCGACATCTGGAATTGAGCCGCGATATCCGCACCGCCTGGCAATATAACAACCTCTGTTACAACGTCGCGGGTCTGCTGATCGAGCTTCTCAGCGGACAGAGTTTCGAGGCATTCATCCGGACCCGGCTGACCGACCGGCTCGGCATGACCGTCAGCTTCAGCCTCGACGACCTTGAAGCCGCAAGTGAAGCGGCGCGCCCGTACATGATGCACGAGGATACACGGCTGCCGGCGATGCGCCTGCCGATCCGCACCATTGCGGCCGGCGCGATCAACACGTCGGTCACGGGCCTTGCGAACTGGATGCGGCTGCATCTGGGCAAAGGTGAATTCGACGGCGAGCGCCTGCTGCCGGCGGCGTTGATCAATGAACTGCATGCATCGCGGACTTTCATTGCGGCGTCGGACCAGGCCGAGTTCGGCGAGGCGCATTATGGCCTTGGCTTCCAGACCAACAGCTATCGCGGTGACCGGCTGATATCTCATAGTGGCGGCTGGGTTGGTTGGGGAACGCTGATGACGCTGATGCCGGATTTGGGCATCGGAATTGCCGTCTTGACCAACCGCAGCCCGAGCGCTGTGACGTCAACGCTGACCTGGTACATCATCGACCGTTTGCGCGGCCGCGAACCGGTCGCGTGGCGCGCGCGTCTCCTCAAGAATCGCGACGAATTCATCGCCCACATGCAGGTCGACAAGGACGCGCGTGAAAAGGCGCGTCACAAGGATACGCGCCCGGCGCACGAACTGGCGGCGTATGCCGGTGAATACGCGCATCCGGCCTATGGCGTGATGTCGGTGAAGCCAAGGGACGGCGCACTGCACTGGACGTGGCGCGGGATGTCCGCGCCCTTGATGCACCGTCATTACGAGACGTTCGAATTGCCCGAGGAGCCGCACCGCCTGCAGCCGGACCGGCTTGCCATTACCTTCCTGACCGACCGCGACGGCAACATCGTCAGCCTGTCGGCGCCGCTGGAGCCAATGGTGAAGGATATCGTCTTTGCACGCCTTGCGGCCGGCGATTGCACGGATCCTGCGTTCCGCGCCCGATGCGTCGGCCACTTCAAAAGCGGCTCGATAACGCATCGCGTCACGCTGGATAGCGAAAACCGGCTCGTGCTGAAGCCCGACTACCAGCCGGCCTATCGCCTCGCGCCCGAGCAGGGCAGAAGGTTTCGCATCGCCGAACTGGAGGGATTTGTCGTCGAATTTCGCGGCGAGGCTGTTATCGACGAGGTGGTCTTTCACCAGCCGAATGGCGTCTTCGTGGCGCAGCGGGTGGAGGAGTAAAGCGCCTGAGGGCGTGCAAGCACGTCGTCACCTCCCCACGTCGTTGCCTGCGACAAACGCGAAGCGTTTGCGCAAGGGAGCGAAGCGACGAAGCAATCCATCCATCCGTTATGCTGCGATATGGATTGCTTCGCTTCGCTCGCAATGACGGGGCGAGAGCGGCGTGCTCACTTCCCCGTCAAGTAAACCTCGCCGAGCAGTGATGAATTCGACCACGGCACCTGTTTGGATTTAGTTGCGGCGACGACTTCGGCGCGGACTCGCGTCAGCATCTGCTGCACTTCGAGCCCGGGCGTGCCGATGTGGCGCGACAGCGCTGCCGAGAAAGGGCTGTTGACGCCTTCGCCGTCGAGCGCCACCTGTCCGGGCGCGGTTGCATAGGCGATCAGCGTTCCCGCACCCAGCGTCGAGCCGGCGCCAAGGCTGGCGGGTGCGGCGAGGCCCGGTCCGGCCTGAATGCCGCGATTGGCGCCCGCGGAAGCCACTTGCGTCGTCGCCACGGGGGGAGTCATGGGGTTGTTGCGGCAGGCGTCCATGATCAGGATGTTGGTGCGCACCTGATCGTCGAGACCGGCCATGATCGTATCCATTTCCACCATCGTATCAGTCATTCGGCCGCCGGCTTGCAGCGCCACGTCGATCGGCACCAGGTAGTTGCGGCCCTCGACCTGCACGCCATGACCGGCGTAGTAAACCACCGCGACCTGCGCCCGTGCCGCATCGCGCAGGAATTCGCCGATCGTCGACTGCATCGCCACACGATCGAGATCGATGCCTTCGTTCACGACGAAGCCGATGTCGCGCAGGCTCCTTGCGATCGAGCGGGCGTCGTTGACCGGGTTGGGCAGCGGCGTGACGTGCGTATAGGCGCCGTTGCCGATCAAGAGCGCGACGCGCCGCGTGGTGCCCTGGACCGGGGCGGGAAGCGGGGCAGGGCTGGCCGCGCCGGCCGGTGCCGGCGTCGATGTCGTGTTTGATGTCGCATCTCTCGGCGCCGGAGTTGTTGCGTCCGACAACAGCGAGAGCCGTACCTTCGCAGTGGCCTGATTGGATTTGCTGCCGGCGTCCGACGCCTTGCCTTCGAGGGTTGCGGCGTAGTCCAGCTTCGCGCTGGTGAAATCGCCCTTCGCCTCATAGGCGAGGCCGCGCTGGCTGTAGGCCGAGATCAGCACGCTGCCGGGCGGCGTCATGATGTTGGCCGGCGCCTTCGCCTTGGCGAGGCGGATCGCCTCGGTGCCGTCGGCGACGGCGCGTTCGAAGTCGCCCTTGGCGCGCCAAAGCACGGCGCGGTGGATCAGCGGCTGCGGCAGCGCCGCATCGAGCCGGATCGCTTCGTTGATGTCGGCCATCGCGCCGTCGAGATCGCCGAGCGCCTGTTTCGAGATGCCGCGGTTCTGGTAGGAGAACGGAGACTTCCGTCCGGCGTTGATCGATGCGTCATAATCGGCGATCGCCTTGGCGTACTCGCCCTTGCCACGCCACGCGTTGCCGCGGTTGTGAAACAGGATGCCGCTCGGTGGTCCCAGCCGCAGGGCGTCGTTGAAGTCCGATATCGCGATGTCGTATTCGCCTTTGTCGTAGTAAGCCGAGCCGCGCAGATTGTAGATCGCGATGTCAGGCTTGAGCCTGAGCGCCTCGCTGGTGTCGGCGATGACCTTGACGTAGTCGCCCTTCTTGTTCCAGCCGACCGCGCGCCAGAAATAGATGCCCGCGAGCTTCTCGCCGGAAAACACCTTCAGCGCGATGATCTTGTTGCAGGCATCGATCATCTGATCGGCCGGCGTGGTGTCGGTGGTGCAAAGCGGCCCGAGTTGTTTGCGGGACTGGGCGAGGGAGGGCGCCGACCACAAGGCGGCTGCGAGCAAGGTCAGCGTCAGGATCGCGCGGCGCATGGGGCCTCGGTGACTGTCGTCGATTGGGCGGCAAATATCCGCTTGTTTTGTCGCGAACTCCGGTCGGGCGGTTCAAGGCGCCCGCGTCGGCTATCATGCCAGCTATTTTCTGGGCTGGCGGGTGCGGACCTCGATCGATCCGTTCGCCGACTGGACCTCGAACCGGGACAGGAAGCTCATCCCGAGCAATCCATCGACGCCTGCTCCGTAGCCCTTTCCGTCCGTGTTCTGGATCGCGACCGGCACGTTGGTTGCGGCCAGTTTGCCAAGCGTCACTTTGTCGGCCTTCGCCAGCTTCGCCTTGGTCAATCCGTTGGCGGTCGACACTGTAATTTCGCCGGCTCCGGCTTGCGATATCTTGGCGCGATCAGCGAAGTTCGATTTCATCGCGACAAAGGTCGCCCCGGTGTCGAGAATGAACAGTCCGCGCACACCGTTGATTTCGGCTTTGACCGTGACGACGTTTTGCCCGCGCAACGGATAGCTTTCCTTCTTGAACTCCTTTGAGGTGTCGCAATTTCCCTTTGCCTCATAGTCGGCAATGATCTTCTGGGTCTGGCTGTTGTCGCGGCCGGCGGGATCGAGTGCGACCCACATGTTGATCGGCGCGGTCGCCTCGCAGAACCGGTTGAGCGCCGCGTAGGCGCTCGCCATGCGCATGAACACCCGGCTTGAAATGGTCTTCTTGTCCGGTCCGTACAACTCGATGGCGTTGGCGAAGTCGACGAGCGCCCGCTGGTAGTCGCCGGTGCCTTCGAGGGCGACCCCGCGCAGATAGTGCGCCTCGCGATTGGATGGTGCGCGCCGCATGAATTCGTCGGCCACTTCGACGGCTTTTGGATAGTCGGTCAGCCTCAGATAGATGTCGATCGACCGGTGCAGGGCCGTAACCGGCGCGCCGCAATTCAGGACGAACTTGTAGAGACCGTTGGCCGCCTCTCGCCGATAGCCGGCCTTGTCGAGCGCAACCGAGAGATCGCCGATGCTTTTCTGGTCGCATGGCTCGCGCTTGAGTTCTTCGAGGCGAAGCCAGACGTAGGGATCACGCGCAGCCCGTACCGGCAGCGCGCCAAGCCGCTCATAGACTGCGGCAAAGACTTCGTCGGGATTTTCGTCCAGATAGCCCGCAACGGCCGGGGAGGTTCCGAACAGCAGCAAGGCAACCGCGCAATATCGTTTCAGCATCCGCACCCCGAAGTATCACTTTGCCGTCTTGTATATTGGCAAGTGCAACGGGTTCCAATGACACCGACCGCCTTTTTCTGGGGGGAGGGGGTATACCCGTTGGGCAGATGATGTTAGGCTATTCTGGTCACCTGCTGCTGCCCACCGACCCTTCCCAACATCCAAACATGAAAAACGACCGCATTCTCAGCCAGATATCGGACTTCTGCCGCCAGGCCGATATGGCGGAGACGACGTTTGGGCGGCGGGCGGTCAATGACGGAAAGCTGGTGCACCGGCTGCGCGAGGGCAAGCGCATCACCATCGACACGCTGGACCGCATCCAGGCCTATATCGCCGCTTCCACGCCGGGCGGGCTGCCCCCGCCGCGCGGGATCGAAGTGCCGCCCGAGAAGCGCGACCCCAGGGGTAATTTCCGCTTCTTCGAGAACCGACAGAAATATCTGCTGTTCGTCCATACCTGCAGCGAGAAGCGGGTGATCGCCGAGCGGGTGGCGCTGGAACTGTCGAGCCTGCATCCGCGGCCGCCGGCGCTGCGCGTGTTCGATGCAGGAAGCGGCGACGGCACGGTGCTGGCGCGGGTGATGCGCGCGATGCACGGCCGCTTTCCCCATATGCCGTTCTATATCGCCGGCAAGGAGCTCAGCCTGGAGGATGTCCGGCTGACGCTCGACAAGATCCCGGACCGGCTGTTCGAGCATCCGGCGACCGTCTTCGTCCTCACCAACATGCATTACGCCGAGGCGCCCTGGCTGACGCCGACATCGCCGACGGCAGCCGCCGGCATGATCTGGCATGAAGTGCCGCTGCAGGGGGCCTCATCGGGAGAGTTCGAGGCGCAGATCGCTGCGCTGGGCCCATTTCTTGAGCAGAATTGGCGGGCCAATATCGGTCCCAAATCGGGCATGCCGACCTATGAACGGCCGGTGGCGCTGGTGGTGTATCGCGAGGACCACCGGTTCTTGCTTGATTCGATCATCCCGCGGGCGGGCCGCACCGAGGCCAATTTCGACCTCGTGATTGCATCCCAGCCATACAGGGCCAAATCCTCTGTGAATTTCCGCGCCAAGCGCATCATCGCGCCACTGGCGCGGGCGCTGCGAGCTGGCGGCCGCTTGATCGGAATTCACTCCCACGGGCAGGATCCGGGCCTCGAAATCATCCAGGCGGTTTGGCCCGGAGAAAATCCTTTCGCGGTGAGCCGTCATGAGCTATTGCGCACGGTGAAATACGAGTTGGGGGCGGCCGGGCGCGACCTCAATTTTAATGCCTACGCCGATAACCGTTCCATCTTCCGTTATGATATGGAAGCGCTGCCCAACGAGGTCACCGGCTCGATCGGAACCTCGACGGCCTTTGCAGCGTGGAATGCGGCGGTGTATGTCGCGCAGATCGAAGATGACCGGTTGGCGGACATGACTGGAAACAGCCGAGCTCTCGATGCCACCAGAGAGGTTCTGCGCAAGCATAACGGGCTTTGGTTTTACGACGAATCCTACGTCATTTCGCGCCGTCGCGACTGACATTCCGGGATTGATGACACACAGAGCCGCCGGGGTCCGGCGGAAACAAGGGGTTGTTGATGCGCGCGTCTTATCTTTTCACCAGCGAGTCGGTTTCCGAAGGCCATCCGGACAAGGTTTCGGATCAAATCTCCGATGCGATCCTTGATGCCTTCCTCGAGAAGGACGTCAAGCTCGGCATTGCCGACGACAGCGCGGTGAATACCCGCCTCGGCTGCGAGACGCTGTGCACGACCAACAAGATCGTGATTGCGGGCGAAGGCCGCGGCCAGCTGTTCCGCGACATTCACGGCGTCTCGGTGGTCGATCGCGAACTGATCTCCGAGATCGCCCGCGGCGTAGTCAAGGACATCGGCTACGACCAGAACGGCTTCTCCTATCACGGCGCCGATATTGAGGTGCTGCTGCATGGCCAATCGCCCGACATCGCGATGGGCGTCGACGCCAAGAAAAAGAAGAGCGGCGAAGAAGAAGGCGCCGGCGACCAGGGCATGATGTTCGGCTATGCCTGCAACGAGAGCGAAATCTACGAAAAGGGCAGCTTCATGCCCGCGCCGATTTTCTTCGCGCACCGCATCCTGAAAGTGCTGTCCGACAAGCGCCGCAGCGGTCAGCTGTTTGACCTGCAGCCCGACGCCAAGAGCCAGGTCACGGTGAAATATGTCGAAGGCAAAGCGGTCGGCTGCACCAAGGTCGTGGTCTCGACCCAGCACAACGAGAAGAGCCGCAACGGCAAGAAGTATTCGCCCGGCCTGATCAAGGACATGATCGCGCATGAAGTCGAGTCGGCACTGCCGAAGGGCTGGATGCCGCAGAAGTCGTCGGACTTCCTGGTCAACCCGACCGGCAATTTCGTGGTCGGCGGCCCCGACGGCGATTGCGGCCTGACCGGCCGCAAGATCATCGTCGACACCTATGGCGGCTACGCGCCGCATGGCGGCGGCGCCTTCTCCGGCAAGGATCCGACCAAGGTCGATCGTTCCGCTGCCTATGCCGCGCGCTATCTCGCCAAGAACGTTGTCGCGGCCGGCTTTGCCGATCGCTGCACCATCCAGGTCGCCTATGCGATCGGCGTGGCCGATCCGATGTCGCTGCTGGTGGAAACCCACGGCACCGGCAAGGTCGATGAAAAGAAGCTCGAAAAGGTGCTGCCGCAACTGTTCCGGCTGACCCCGACCAACATCCGCCGCACGCTGAAACTGAACCGGCCGATCTATCGCCGCACCGCGTCCTATGGCCATTTCGGCCGCGCGCCGGAAAAGGATGGCGGCTTCTCCTGGGAAAAAACCGATCTGGTGTCCGCGCTGAAGGGTGCGTTCTGATTTTCTCCGTAATCGTCCTGCTCGTTCCGGAAAGCCTTTCGCGCTTTTCGGAATAAGCTTTTTCAAGGGATCAACACATGACCGCCGCCGCCAAGAAGCCTGCCTTTACCGACTACATCGTCAAGGACATCTCGCTCGCCGAATTCGGCCGCAAGGAACTCTCGCTGGCCGAGACCGAAATGCCCGGCCTGATGGCGACGCGCGAGGAATACGGCCCGAAGCAGCCACTGAAGGGCGCGCGGATTGCGGGCTCCCTGCACATGACGATCCAGACCGGCGTGCTGATCGAGACGCTGGCCGCGCTCGGCGCCGACATCCGCTGGGTCTCCTGCAACATCTATTCGACGCAGGATCACGCGGCGGCGGCGATCGCAGCCGCCGGCATTCCGGTGTTTGCCGTCAAGGGCGAGAGCCTCACCGAATACTGGGATTACACCGCCAAACTGTTCGACTGGCACGGTGGCGGTCACCCGAACATGATCCTTGACGACGGCGGCGACGCCACCATGTACGTCCATCTCGGTCTGCGCGCCGAGAACGGCGACACCAAGTTCCTGGACAAGCCGGGTTCGGAAGAAGAGGAAGTCTTCTTCGCGCTGCTGAAGAAGCAGCTCAAGGAAAAGCCGAAGGGCTATTTCGCCGAGATCGCCAAGAGCATCAACGGCGTTTCCGAAGAGACCACCACGGGCGTGCATCGTCTCTATGACATGCAGAAGGCCGGCACCCTGTTGTGGCCGGCGATCAACGTCAACGACAGCGTGACCAAATCGAAGTTCGACAACCTCTATGGCTGCCGTGAATCGCTGGTCGACGGCATCCGCCGCGGCACCGACGTCATGATGTCCGGCAAGATTGCGATGGTCGCGGGCTTCGGCGACGTCGGCAAGGGATCGGCCGCGTCATTGCGCCAGGCCGGCTGCCGCGTGATGGTGTCGGAAGTCGATCCGATCTGCGCGCTGCAGGCGGCGATGGAAGGCTACGAGGTCGTGACCATGGAAGACGCGGCACCCCGCGCCGACATCTTCGTCACCGCCACCGGCAACAAGGACATCATCACCATCGAGCACATGCGCGCGATGAAGGATCGCGCCATCGTCTGCAACATCGGCCACTTCGACAACGAGATCCAGATCGCGGGTCTGAAGAACCTGAAGTGGGACAACATCAAGCCGCAGGTCGACGAGATCACCTTCCCCGACAACCACCGCATCATCCTGCTGTCGGAAGGCCGCCTGGTGAACCTCGGCAACGCCATGGGCCATCCGAGCTTCGTGATGTCGGCCTCCTTCACCAACCAGACGCTGGCGCAGATCGAACTGTTCGCCAACAACAAGGACGGCAAGTACAAGAAGGAAGTCTACGTGCTGCCGAAGTCGCTGGACGAGAAGGTGGCCCGGCTGCATCTCGCCAAGATCGGTGTCAAGCTGACCGAACTGCGCCCCGACCAGGCCGAGTACATCGGCGTCAAGCCGGAAGGCCCGTTCAAGGCGGATCACTACCGGTATTGATCGATCCGCCTACGCGACAAAAGAGCCCCGGAGCGATCCGGGGCTTTTTTCATGGCACAACCCTGATACGATCTGAGGTGGAAGAACGACAAGCCCGCCACTATTGAAGCGGGCGGCACACTTTCCAGACTTCACTTTCAGACGCGAAAACATTGCGGAGGGAAAGTCATGTCGAACGAAGCAGCAAATGTCGCAATCCTCAAAGAAGTCTATCACCAATGGCACGAAACGCGCGGTGGTAGCGTCGAGCAGTTCCTGAGCATCGCCGATCCAAAGATCAGCTGGGGGTCGGTGCCGCGGGGCGCGGCACCGCTTCAATTCGCGACGCATTACGATGGCCGCGAGGGGTTGCGGACTTACTTCGACGGGCTCCTGGCCGACTGGGCGATGATACACTACACGATCGACGAATACGTCGCACAGGGTGAGGCTGTTTGCGCCCGTGGCTCGACGGCGTGGACCAACAAGAAGACCGGCAAGGCCGTGGAGACACCGAAGGTGGATTTTTGGCGCTTCAAGGATGGCAAAGCGGTCGAGTTCTATGAGTATTTCGACTCTGCCGCCGTCGTCGTCGCGGCCACCTGAAGCCGGTTGCAATTGGGCGCGGCCCTGCCCATACCTGTGGGCAGGGAGAGCGCGATGACGGATACATCAGAGCATTTCGACGTCCTCATCGTCGGCGCCGGTCTTTCCGGCATCGGCGCCGGATATCACCTGCAGCAGAAATGCCCCGGCAAGAGCTACGCCATCCTCGAGGGCCGCGACTGCATCGGCGGCACCTGGGATCTGTTCCGCTATCCCGGCGTCCGCTCCGACAGCGACATGTTCACGCTCGGCTATTCGTTCAAGCCGTGGACCGAGCCGAAGGCGATCGCCGACGGGCCGAACATTCTCAACTATGTGCGGCAGACGGCGCTCGAGAACGGCATCGACAGGAATATCCGCTTCAACCACAGCGTCAAACGCGCGTCGTGGTCGTCGCAGGACGCGCGCTGGACCGTGGAGGCCGAACGCAAGGCGGGCGAGGGTGGACCCGAGACCGTGCGCTTCACCTGCAATTTCCTGTTCATGTGCTCGGGCTATTACAAATACGAGGAAGGCTACACGCCGGAGTTTGCAGGATCAGCGGATTTCGCCGGCCGCATCGTGCATCCGCAGAAATGGCCCGAAGACATTGACTATGCCGGCAAGCGCGTCGTGGTGATCGGCTCCGGCGCGACAGCAGTAACGCTGGTGCCGGAGATGGCCAAGACCGCTTCGCACGTCACCATGCTGCAGCGCTCGCCGACCTATGTGGTGGCGCGTCCCGCGGAAGACGCACTCGCCAACAAGCTGCGGCGCAATCTGTCCGCAAAACTCGCCTATCACATGATCCGCTGGCGCAACGTGCTGTTCGGCATGTATTTCTTCCAGCTCTGCCGGCGCAAGCCGGACCGCGCCAAGGCGCTGATCCTCGGCGGCGTCAAAATGGCGCTCGGCCCCGACTACGACATCGGCACGCATTTCACGCCGCGCTACAATCCCTGGGAGCAGCGGCTGTGCCTGGTGCCGGACGGCGACCTCTTCAAGGCAATCAGGGACAAGCGCGCCTCCGTCGTCACCAATCACATCGACACCTTCACCAAAAGCGGCATCAAGCTGAAGGACGGCAGCGAACTCGAAGCCGACATCATCGTCACCGCGACCGGGCTTAACCTGCAGGTGCTCGGCGCCCTCGAAGTCAGCGTCGACGGCCGGAAAGTCGATTTCGCGCGGACGCTGAACTACAAGGGCATGATGTATTCGGACGTGCCGAACATGGCGTCAGCGTTCGGCTACACCAACGCGTCGTGGACGCTGAAATGCGATCTCACCTGCGAATATGTCTGCCGCCTGATCAACTACATGGACCGGCACGGCTACAAGCAATGCGTGCCGCATAACCTCGATCCGTCGGTATCGGAACTGCCGTCGCTGGATTTCTCCTCCGGCTACGTGCAGCGCGCGATCGCGCAGATGCCCAAGCAGGGCTCGAAGCGACCGTGGCGGCTCTACCAGAACTACGCCCTCGACATCGTCACGCTGCGCTACGGCAAGATCGACGATGGGGTGATGCAGTATTCGTGACGGCCTCGCCGCGGGCTGTCCGTGGCGCCAGCCGGAAAGCCTTCTGCGTAATTTCGCGTATACGCGGGGCCGTACGAATCGTTCAGCCTGCCCAACGGTTAACACCGGATTAACCGGTGCCGCCTACGCTGTCTGGCCTGAGGCTAACTGACAGCACGAGGAAGCCCATGGATGCCCAGCGAATTGCCGTCGATGCCGTGGTTGCATTGACCGATTGCGACCGCGACGCGGTCGTTGCCTTTATCCGCAGGCTCTATCTGGCCGGCGTCACGGACCCCAAGCGCCTGACCTTCAAGGGCCTGCAGGCGATGGGGCGGAGCTGATCGCCATCCCTGCCGGACGAAGCCACCGCCCTCGGCAACGGAACCTTGGCGTCACGACAAGTTGTCCGCAAAAATACGGGGTACCTCTTCCGATCCCGGATGCCGGACGTTCCCGCTAGGGAACTGACCCTGTGTTAATGTAGTATTGCCGCTCTCCAATAATTTTTCGCCGAAGGTTAAGGCAAGCGTATCGACTTGTGGTTTATGAATCGAAGCAGTCCCGAATCAGGTTTTGCGAAGTGCCTGGAGAGCTGCGTTGGCCACTGCGACATCTACGTCCCGAACGAACAATGCCGAGATCGATGGTCTGCTCAGCGGCACCAGATGGACCGGCACGATCACCTACAGCTTTCCGGATTCGCCCAGCGACTATCCGGCCAACTATTACGGCTACGGTGAGCCGACGGCGTCAGGGTTCGGCATCGCCCCCTCGGCGATGCAGCAAGCCATTGTCTACGCGTTTGCACTGATCTCGAGCTATACCAACATCACGGTCCAGTATGCCGGAAACGGCAGCGCCGACATCATGGTGGCGCAATCCCCGGAAGCCAATCCGACCTCCTACGCCTATTATCCGGCCAACGTGCCGGCCGGCGGCGACATCTGGTTCGGCACCGCTTACCCCTATGCGCAGGCCAAGCTGGGCAACTATTATTTCGCGACGGCACTGCACGAGCTGGGACACTCGCTCGGCCTCAAGCACAGCCAGGAGACCGGCGGCGTCGCCAATGTCGCGGTGCCGACCGCGCATGACTCTTCCGAGTTCACGGTCATGAGCTACCGCAGCTACGTCGGCGCGCCGCTGACGGGCTACACCGCCGAATCCTACGGCTACGCGCAAACCTACATGGCGAACGATATTCTCGCCCTGCAGACGATGTATGGCGCCAACTATTCGACCAATAGCGGAAACACCGTCTACGCCTGGAACGCGACGACCGGACAGCAGTACATCAATGGGGTCGCGCAGCTGGCGCCCGGCAATGGCGTCGGCGGCTCGGCCAATCGCGTGTTCGAGACGGTATGGGACGGCAACGGCATCGATACCTACGACCTGTCAAACTACGGGACCGGGGTGACGATCAATCTCAATCCCGGCGCGTCTTCGATCACCGCGACGACACAAATAGCCTATCTCGGAAACGGGTACTACGCGCAGGGCAATATCTTCAACGCCTATTTGTACAACAATGATGCGCGGTCCTATATCGACAACGCCATCGGCGGCTCGGGTAACGACTCTCTCACCGGCAATGTGATCGCGAATACCCTGACGGGGGGCGGTGGAAACGATACGCTGATTGGCGGCGGTGGAAACGACACGCTGATCGGCGGGACCGGGACCGACACGGCGATATTTTCAGGCAGTTCAAGCGATTATCTGATCAGCTACAACGCTACGACGCAGGTTTATACGCTGGCGGATCAGCGCAGTGGCACGCCGGATGGCACGGAGACCGCGAGTGGGATCGAATATTTCGGTTTTGCAGACGGCACGTTTGCAAGCTCGAATTTTCCAAATCATGCACCGGTGGTCGTCGCCTCCGACCACAGCATCCGGACCAACGCGTGGGTGCAGGTATCGAGCTGGGTCAATTATTCCGATGCCGATGGCAATGCCGCAACCCAGTATCAGTTCTGGGATGGCGGCAGCGGTGCCAACAGTGCCTATATCTGGACGCCCAACAATTATCATCACGATGCAGGAGCCGAAATTACCGTCGCTGCCTCCGACCTTGCAAATGTCTGGATAAGGGGCGGGACGGCCGCTGGCTCGGAAACCATGTTCGTCCGGGCCTTCGATGGCACCGGTTGGAGCGCCTGGGACAGCTTCGTATTCACCACAATCCCGAACACGGCGCCGGTGGCGACGATCAACGATCACAGTGTGACCGCGAATACGTGGGCGCAGGTATCGAGCTGGGTGAATTATTCCGATGCCGATGGCAATGCCGCAACCCAGTATCAGTTCTGGGATGGCGGCAGCGGTGCCAACAGCGCCTATTTCTGGACGCCCAACAATAATCATCACGCTGCAGGAACCCAAATTACCGTCGCAGCCTCCGACCTTGCAAATGTCTGGATAAGGGGCGGGACGGCCGCTGGCTCGGAAACCATGTTCGTCCGGGCCTTCGATGGCACCGGTTGGAGCGCCTGGGACAGCTTCGTATTCACCACAATCCCGAACACGGCGCCGGTGGCGACGATCAACGATCACAGTGTGAATGCGAATACGTGGGCGCAGGTATCAAGCTGGGTCAATTATTCCGATGTCGATGGCAATGCCGCAACCCAGTATCAGTTCTGGGATGGCGGCAGCGGTGCCAGCAGTGCCTATATCTGGACGCCCAACAATTATCATAACAATGCAGAAACCGAAATTACCGTCGCTGCCTCCGACCTTGCAAATGTCTGGATAAGGGGCGGGACGGCCGGTGGCTCGGAAACCATGTACGTCCGGGCCTTCGATGGCACCGGTTGGAGCGCTTGGGATATGTTCGGCCTCACGACGGTCTAGTCGCGAGAGTGCTTTCCGTATCCGACGCTTCGCGGCTTCATAAGACACCCGGAAAAAGCCCCGGATCAGATCCGGGGCTCTGCTTTTTGCAGTATGCGTTTCGCGACTGTCTATTCCGGATTGCCGATCGCAACCTTCAGCGTGCCGACGCCGTCAACGCCGCATTCAATCTTGTCGCCCGGCTTGAGCTGGGAGACGCCGGCCGGCGTACCCGTCATGATGATGTCGCCGGCGGCGAGCGCGACCTGCTGCGAGAGCTGCCAGATGATTTCAGGCACGTTCCAGATCAGCTCGGTGAGGTCGCCCTTCTGGGTTTCGGCGCCGTTGACGGTAAGCCAGATCTTGCCCTTGGCGGGATGGCCGATCTTCGAGGCCGGCTGCAGCGCCGAGCAGGGCGCGGAATAGTCGAACGACTTGCCGACTTCCCACGGGCGCTCCTTTTTGCGCGAGGCGATCTGCAGGTCGCGACGGGTCAGGTCGATGCCGACGGCATAGCCGTAGACATGGTCGAGCGCCTTCTCGGCGGGAATATTGAGGCCGCCGCCCTTCATCGCGACGACCAGTTCGACCTCGTGATGCAGGTCCTTGGTCAGCGGCGGGTAGGGGATGGTGGCGCCATCGGCCACCAGCATGTCGGCGTGCTTGGCGAAGAAGAACGGCGGCGCGCGCTCGTCATTGCCCATCTCGCGGATGTGCTCGAGATAGTTGCGCCCGACGCACCAGATGCGGCGCACGGGATAGGACTTTGTCTCTCCGACGACGGGAAGCGAAGGCTGCGGGGGAGCGGGAATGACGTAGGATGCGGCGTTCATGAAATGGGTCTCTGGACGGGTTTTGGGGTGGAACGGCGGCGATAGCTTTACGCGGTTGCGCTGATCGGCGCCAGACTGGGATGGCTGCGCTGTTGCAGGCGGAAGAACGAGGCGTAGCGCCCGCCGCGCCGCAACAGGTCGTCATGCTGGCCGCGCTCGACGATCTCGCCGCCTTCGACCACCAGGATGGCGTCGGCGTGCATGATGGTGTGCAGGCGGTGGGCGATCACGATCGTGGTCCGGTTCCGGCACAGATGCTCGATGGCTTCCTGTACGGCTTTCTCGGACTCCGAATCCAGCGCGGCGGTGGCCTCGTCCAGCAGGATGATCGGGGCGTTCTTGATCAGCGCCCGGGCCACCGCGATGCGCTGGCGCTGGCCGCCGGACAGTTGCGTGCCGTGCTCGCCGACCGGGGTGTCGTAGCCGAGCGGAAAACCCATGATGAAGTCGTGGGCACAGGCGGCCTTGGCGGCGGCCTCGATTTCGTCCCTGGTGGCGCCGACCTTGCCGAAGGCGATGTTGGCGCCGATGGTGTCGCGGAACAGATAGACGTCCTGGCCGACATAGCCGGTCTGCTGGCGCAGCGAATGGCGCGACACGCCCGAGATCGCCTGCCCATCGATCAGGATGGCGCCGTCGCCCACCTCATAGAGCCGCAGCAGCAGCGCCAGCACGGTGGATTTGCCGCCGCCGGACGGGCCGACCAAAGCGGTGGTCTTGCCGGGTTCGGCGATGAAGCTCATGCGGCGCAGCACCGGCTCGTTCGGCCGGTAACCGAAGGTCACGTCGCGAAACTCGACCCGCGCGTCCGAAAGTTTCAGGGCAGGCTTGTCGTCGTCGGCGGGCTCGGTGGGTGGGCTGTCGACGATTTCCAGCAGCTTGCGCGCGCCGATCAGATTGCTGTTCAACTCGATATTGAGCCGCGCCAGCCGCTTGGCCGGCTCATAGGCCAGGAGGAACGCGGTCAGGAATGAAAAGAACTGGCCGGGCGAGGCGCCCATCGCGACCACGCGATAGCCGCCATACATCAGCCCCGCGGCGATCGCGAAACCGCCCAGCGTTTCCATCAGGGGGCTCGAGCGGCTGGAGACCCGCGCCATCTTGTTGGCGTTGCGCTCGACGGCGGTGATGCTGGCGTCGATGCGCTCGCGCATCGCCTGCTCGAGCGTGAAGGCTTTCACGGTGCGGATGCCCTGCAGCGATTCCTGCATGGTTTCCATGATGTCGGCGGTGCCGGAAAACTGGTTGTGCGCAAGGCCCTTGATGCGCTTGACGAGCTTGCGCAGCACCAGCATCGCCGGGGGGGCCACGCCGAAACCCAGCAGCGCCATGTACGGGTCCGTCATCAGCATGACGACGACGAGCGCGATCAGCGACAGCAGATCGCGGCCGATGGCGTTGATCAGGAGATTGAGGACCTGCGTCACCGACGTGGCGCCGGCGGTCAGCCGTGCCAGAAATTCCGAGGAATGCCGCTCGGAAAAGAAGGCGATGTTTTCGCTCATCAGCTTGGCGAACAGCTGGCGCTGGTTGTTGGCCAGGATAGCGTTGCCGATCTGCGACAGGATCACGGTGTGGCCGTAGGTCGCCGCACCCTTGAGCGTGAAGATGACGATGGTGACCAGCGACAGGATCGCAATCCCGCGCACATCCTTGTCGACATAGGCCTTGTTGATGACTTCGCCGAGCAGATAGGCGGAACCGGCCGTCGTCGCCGCCGCAACCCCCATCAGCGCGAACGCAAGCAGATAGCGCCGCCAATAGGCGAGGCCCTGTTCGGCCACCAGGCGGCGAATCAGGATCGCCGCGCCATAGGGGTCGTCGGTGATTTTTCTCGGAATTTCTCTTGGAAGCTCGGTCATCCGCGTTCCATTGACGGCGCAGGGCATGAATTACCCGCGTGTCAGGGCTGCTACGGTGACTGCTTGCCCGCTAAATGACGGTTTTTCAAGCCAAATAAGAGCTTGATTTTACGCCGATTCCGCTTGCCGGCCGAGGCCGCCGCGCTCGTGGAACAGCCGCTCTTCCCAGGCCAGCGCGTGGGTGGCGATGGTCTCGAGATCATCATATTGCGGCGTCCAGTCCAGCGTGGCGCGGATGCGGCTGGTGTCGGCGACCATGGTCATGATGTCGCCGGGCCGGCGCGGCGCGTATTGAACCGCGAAATTGCGCATCGCGACGCGGCGCACCGCCTCGATGGTCTCCAGCACCGAATAGCCGCGGCCATAGCCGCAGTTCAGCGTGACCGAACTGCCGCCGCTGCGCAGGTACGACAGCGCGGCGAGGTGCGCCTGCGCGAGGTCGCTGACATGGATGAAATCGCGGATGCAGCTGCCGTCCGGCGTCGGATAATCGGTCCCGAACACGTCGATCTTGGCGCGCTGCCCGGTGGCGGCTTCGACGGCGATCTTCAGAAGATGCGTCGCACCGACGGTGGCAAGGCCGACGCGTCCCTTCGGATCGGCGCCGGCGACATTGAAGTAACGCAGCGCGACATATTTCAGATCGTGCGCCGCGGCGACGTCGTGCAGCATCAGTTCGGTCATCAGCTTGGAAGAACCGTAGGGCGACAGCGGCCGGGTCGGCGCATGCTCGGGCACCGGCACAGCATCCGGATTGCCATAGACGGCGGCGGTCGACGAAAAGATGAAGCGGTTGACGCCGCCCTTGACGGCCGCGTTCAGCAGGCTGCGCGTCGTCATGGTGTTGTTGCGGTAATAAGCCAGGGGATCGCGCATCGAATCCGGCACCACCACGGAGCCGGCGAAATGGATGATGCTCTCGACGCCGTGCTGGGACAGCACGCCCTCGACGAGGTTTTCGTCGCCGGCGTCGCCGATGAACAGCGGCACGCCCTCGGGCAGGAAGGCGGAGAATCCGGTGGAGAGATTGTCGATCACCACGACGCTTTCGCCGGCGTCCGCCAGCGCGTGAACCATATGACTTCCGATATAGCCGGCGCCACCGGTGACAAGCACGGTCATGGGCTTACCCTCTCTCCCAGTTGTTGCCGCCGATGCTAGCCGGGGCGCGGTGAAGAGTGGGTTTCGTCATGAGCGAACTGGCCACTATGCTTAATGTTGCGTATAGGAACCCTCGTAAACGGAGCCGGACGTGCCGATCGAGAACAATTCAGCCGATGATCTGCAGCTGATCGTGCCGAATCTGCACAGGCGCTATTCCGGCGTCACCGCAACCAACCGGATGGTGGCGCCGAAACTCGCCCGGATGTTTCGCGCGGCATGGCTCGGTTCCCACGCCCCCGACGGCATTGCGCGGATGGGGTTCGGCGATTTGCCAAAGCTCTGGCGCCGCCGCACGCCGCTGATCTGGCACGCGCGGCGCAACGACGAAATGATTGCCGGCGTGTTGTTGCGCGCGCTCGGCTGGCCGCTGAAGCTCGTGTTCACGTCGGCGGCGCAGCGGCATCATAAATCGCTGACGCGATGGCTGATCCGGCGCATGGACGCGATCATCGCCACCAGCGCGCTCTCGGCCTCTTTCCTTAAACGTGAATCAACGGTCGTGATGCATGGCGTCGATACTATCAACTATGCGCCGCCGGCCGATCGCGCGGCGGCGTTTGCGCAAAGCGGATTGCCGGGCCGTTATGCGGTCGGCTGCTTCGGCCGCGTCCGCGCGCAAAAGGGCAGCGACGTCTTCGTGGAGGCGATGTGCCGGCTGCTGCCGCGCTATCCGGACTTCACGGCTGTCATCGTCGGTGCTGTTGTGCCCGAGCAGCAGGTCTTTGCGAATGGCCTGAAAAAGCAGATCGAGGCCGCCGGCCTGCAGTCACGAATCATCATTACCGGCGAGATCGCGATCGAGGAAGTGCAGCGCTGGTATCAGCGGCTGACGATCTACGCCTTCACCTCGCGCAACGAAGGCTTTGGATTGACGCTGATCGAGGCGATGTCGTCCGGCGCGGCGCTGGTGGCGTCGCGGGCGGGCGCGGCCGAATTCGTGGTCGAGGACGGCGTCACCGGCGTGCTGACGCCGCCCGGCGACGCTGATGCCTTGGTGGCGGCGCTGGAACCGCTGATGCGCGATCCTGCCTCGGCGGCGGCGATGGGGGTGCGGGCGCGAGCGCGCGTGCTGGAGAAGTTTAGTCTCGAAGCTGAAGCCAATGCGATCGCCGAGGTTTATCGCGGTCTTTCTATTTCGTCTCCAAACGCGTGATGTCCGATTCATCCAGATGAGCTGTTTTCTCATCAAGAAGAGGATTTGAGTACCAGTCGGCGCTATCGCCGGCCTCGCCGTGCTTGACGGTGTGAATGACCGAATTGCGATACATGTAAACGTTGTGCGAAACGTTCGGCTCGGTAGTGCATATCTCGTTCGGTCCGAATATGCGGATCTTCAAAGCGCCTTCGACCAGTTCGGCGAGCGCCATTCTGCCCCGCTGGACGATATAGGTTTCGCGAACGTTGCGGTGATAGTGGCTCTTTTGCCAGCCGCCGCTGTCGGTCGCCTCGGTCCGGATATAGGCCGTGCCATCGTCGTGCTTCAGGCGAAATCGAAATTCGCCGTTTGGCATTTCGTTATGTTCGATCGAGACGCCTTTCGTCCGCGCTTCTTCCGGCCCAACGCCGCGTGGTTGATCGGCCATGTTCGATTCCTCTTCGGCTAGGCCGTGTAGCTGTAAATCCGTTGCGCGTGACGCGAGGCTAGTCCGCTTCGCCCCGTTAGCGACCAAGCTCGTGCGGAATATGCCGCGAAGGGCCATTTAGCCACAAGCGGCCGATACTTGCCTTCGTGACTTTACGCTCCGATTGCGCGGAGCGCCTTGTAGCCCGCGGCAACTGAAGACATGGATTTTATTTCTCCGTCTTCGAGCGCCTTGATCACTTCCTGCAGCGACATTAATACAACTTCGACTCCTGACGCCGCTTCCAACTCGTCAAGGCGTTGCTTTCCTGTCAGCTGACATCCGCTCGCAAGGAAAATATGCACTAGATTCGAATTCTTGCTTGAATCGTCAAAGCAGGTTCCCAAGTCCATCATGCTGCTCGGCGAATAGCCGGTCTCTTCTTCGAGCTCCCGCGCTGCTGCCGTCACCGGTGATTCCGACCGAAAGGTGCCGGCCGGGAATTCCAGCGTGATTGCCTGCACGCCATGCTTATACTGCCGAACAAGGATAAGCTTGTTTTCTGTTGTGATCGGGACCGCAATAGCCACACTGGGCCGCTGCGAGACAAAGTAATCGTCAACAACGCGCCCGTCAGGTAATTTAACGGTGTCTCGCCGGAGCTTATACCAACGGTGGTCGAAGACCATTTCGCTCGACATTAGTGTCCAGGGCAGAATCAAGAAACCCTCCTCACTTGGTGAGATGGTCGTTTGGGTTGACTGGCCAGTCGCCCGGAAGCGTTTGGACCCTATACCACTTGGTACTACCGTAGAAACGATCCGATGCTGAGGGGAGCCTCGGAAGGTAGCAAGTCACGCAGCGCACACCTGCCTTAGAATATCTGCGACATACGCATCGAGGTCGCCGCCTGCAAAAAGAAAACCCGGCAGGCCGACGGCTGCCCCGGCCTCGATATCGGTCGGGCGGTCGCCAATGACAAAGCTGCCCTCCTGACGCACCGGCCAGTGCGCCATCAGATCATGGATCATGCCGGGGCTTGGCTTGCGCCAATGATGATTCTCGAGATAGCCGGCGACGGTGCCTTCCGGATGGTGCGGGCAGTACCTGATATCGTCGATGACGGCGCCTTGCGCCGCGAGCTCGGCGCGCATCCAGTCATGCAGCGTGTTGAGTTCGGCTTCGGTGAAATAACCGCGGGCGATACCGGCCTGGTTGGTGAAGAAGAACACGAAATAGCCGGCATCGTTCAGCCGCCGGATCGCCTTTGCCACATTCGGCATCCAGCGAATCCGTTCCCGCGTTCCGACATAGCCGTCGTCATGGTTGACGACCCCGTCGCGGTCGAGGAAGGCGGCGGGCTTCTGGATGGCGCGGGCGAGGTCGGCGCCGCTCATTTCGGAGAGGCCTCGCGCATCATGGCCTGCTCGATCTCGTCGCAGATGCCGTGACCCATCGCGAGATGGATCTGCTGCACCACCGGTGTGTCGTCGGTCGGCGCCACCAGCAGATGATCGCAATCCGCGCCCATGGCCGCGCCCTTGCCTCCGGTGAAGCCGACCGTGACAAGACCGCGCTCGCGCGCCTTGCGCAATGCCGTCAGGATGTTCGGCGAGCGCCCCGACGTGGTGAGCGCGAGCAGCACGTCGCCGCGCACGCCGAGGCCTTCAACCTGGCGGGCGAAAATCTGTTCATAGCCGTAATCATTGCCGATCGAGGTCAGCGCCGACGTGTCTGTCGTGAGCGCAATCGCCGCGTAGCCGGGCCGGTCCTGCTTGTAGCGGCCGACGATTTCGGCGGCGATGTGCTGGGCGTCGCCGGCGCTGCCGCCATTGCCGATGATCAGAAGCTTGTTGCCGGCGCGCAGCGCCGCAATGATCGCGGCTGCAATGGCGTGCGCGACGGCCAGCAGTGCCGCGTCGCTGTTGGCGCGTTCGAGCGCGACGAGCGACTCTTTCAGGTGGGCGGCGATCAGGTCTTTCGAATTCTGGCTCAAAATGCACCGTCAGGGTTGCAACGCGCAAGTTCTACCTTGGAAGTCTTGGTACTGATCGTGCGGTCCATGCGCAAGGTCACGGGGGGAGCTGCGCACGCGCGCGGGCTTCGCCGAGCACGCGCTGCACGATCTCGACCACGTCGGATGCCGGGATGTCGCGCATGCAGCGATGCTCGTTCATGGTGCAGACCGTGCGCTGGCAAGGCTGGCAGCTGAGCTGCGATCTGGTTTGCAGGACCGTCGCAGCCAGGCCGTTCAGCGGCGCCCAGAGATAGGGGCTGGTCGGCCCGAAAATGCCCATGGTCGGCGTGCCGATCGCGGCCGCAATGTGCATCAGGCCGGAATCATTTGAGATGGCGACGCTGGCCGCCGCCATCGCCAGGATTCCGTTGCGCAGGTCTGACCCGGTGAGGTCGCGGATTCGAGGTCCGCCGACGGCCACGATCTCCTGCGCCAGCGCCTTTTCGCCGGGACCGCCGACCACCCAGACCTCAAAGCCGCGTTCTGCCAGCAGCCGGGCCGCTTCCGGGAAATAGGTCCAGCGCTTGGACGCACCGACAGAACCCGGCCCCAGCGCCACCGCAGGCCCCGTACCCAGCCCATTAGCCTGCCGCCAATGGCTGGCATCCTCGGGCGGCACGGCCAATTGCGGCACCGGCCATTCCGGCGGCAATGGCGCGCCATCGGGCAGCGCCAGCGCGGCATTCTTGTCGATAAAGCGGGGCAGGGCTTTTTCGCCCCAGCGCATCCGGTTGATCAGCCCGAACCGGGCTTCGCCGAAGAAGCCTACCCGTTCCGGGATACCGGCCAGCGCCGGCGCGATCGCCGCCTTCCAGGTCCGGGGCAGGACCAGGGCGGTCGCATAGCCCCGCGACCGCAATTCCCTGGCCAGACCCTGCTGCCTGGCCACCGCCAGCCGGCTGCGCGGCAGGTCCCAGACAATCCCGGCGCGGACCCCCGGCATGTAATCGACCAGGGGGGCGCAAAGGGAGGTCACCAGCAAATCGACCGGCCGGTTCGGCCAGCGCTGCTTGAGGACGCGCACCACCGTATGGCCTCGGACGAAGTCGCCGATCCACATATACGGGATGATCAGGATCGGCCTGGTGTCGGCCGCATCCTCCATCGCGATCCCGATTTGTGAATCTATATTCATATCTTGTGTCTGACGCCCGGCCTTTTTCCGGCTTCGGAGGTAACCGCTCCTAACCGGCAGGTAAAGTCGTCCCCGCGGTCTTCACCAAGGCCCACAACCCAAGTTGCCTGCCGGGCGCGTCTGAGGCAAAGCTGGCGCCGCACAATCACGGCAGGGGACGGCATGTTACTGGTGACCGGTGGCGCCGGTTTTATCGGATCGAACGTCGTGGCCGCGTTGAACGACGCGGGCCGCACCGACGTGGCCGTGTGCGACATCCTCGGCCATGACGGCAAATGGCGTAATCTGGCCAAGCGCCAGCTTGCCGACTTCGTTCCGCCGGCGGAACTGATGGAGTGGTTGAAGGGCCGGCGGCTTGACGCCGTGATCCATCTCGGGGCCATTTCCGAGACGACCGCGACCGACGGCGATCTCGTCATCGAAACCAATTTCCGGCTGTCGATGCGGCTGCTCGACTGGTGCACCGCGAATGCGACGCCGCTGATCTATGCGTCGTCAGCGGCGACCTATGGCGACGGCGAGCGAGGCTTTCGCGATGACCAGTCCGTGGAAAACCTGAAAAAACTTCGGCCGATGAATCTGTACGGCTGGAGCAAGCATCTGTTCGACATGGCGGTGGCCGAACGCGCCGCGCACGGCGAGCGGTTGCCGCCGCAATGGGCCGGGCTAAAATTCTTCAACGTGTTCGGGCCCAATGAATATCATAAAGGCACGATGATGAGCGTGCTGGCGCGGCGCTTCGACGACGTCAAGGCCGGTCGCCCCGTGCAATTGTTCAAGTCGCACCGCGAAGGCATTGCGGACGGCGATCAGCGCCGCGATTTCATCTATGTCGACGACGTCGTTCGCGTGATGATGTGGCTCTTGGCGACGCCCGGTGTCAGCGGTCTGTTCAACGTCGGAACCGGCACCGCGCGCAGCTTTCGCGACCTGATGCTCGCGGCCTACGCCGCGCTCGGCGCCAAACCGAACATTGAGTATATCGACATGCCCGAACAGATTCGCGGCAGCTATCAATATTTCACCCAGAGCGAAGTCGATCGGCTGCAGCACGCCGGCTATAACGGCGGCTTCACGGCGCTGGAGGACGCGGTCGACGCCTACGTGAAGGGTTTCCTCGACCGCACCGACCGCTTCCGCTGACGGGCCACAGGTAAGACCATATGTTTGATTTTGACGCCCTGTCGCATGCCATTGCCAGCCGGACCGTGCTGTGCGTCGGCGATCTCATGCTGGACGAGTTCATATATGGCGAGGTCTCGCGGATTTCGCCTGAGGCGCCCGCGCCCGTCATTGCGGTCCAGCGCAGCGAGACCAATGTCGGCGGCGCCGGCAATGTGGCGCGCAATATCGCCTCGCTCGGTGCACGCTGCATCTTTGCGGGATTGATCGGCGAAGACGAAGCGGGCGCGAAACTGCGGACGGAGCTTTCGCGTGAGACCCGGATCGAGGCCGTGCTGGTGTCCGATCCCAACCGGCCGACAACGCGAAAAGTGCGTTTCGTCTCCGAGCATTTTTCGACCCATATGCTGCGCGCAGATTGGGAGCTGGCGCAGCCGGCGGCGCCCGACATTGAGCAAAAGCTGATCGACGCCATCCTGCCGCAGCTCGCCCGTGCCGACATCGTGCTGCTGTCCGACTACGCCAAGGGCGTGCTGACGGCGCGGGTGATCCGCAATGTCATCGACGCCGCCAAGAAGCTCGGCAAGCGCGTGATCGTCGATCCCAAGAGCGCCAATCTGGCGATCTATCGCGGTGCGACGCTGCTGACGCCCAATCGCAAGGAGTTCGCCGAAGCGACCCGCAGCCGCGCCGACACCGAACAGGGCATTGCCGCTGCGGCCCAGGATGCGATGTACCTGGCCGATTGCGAAGCCATGCTGGTGACGCAAAGCGAACACGGCATGACGCTGGTCGTTCGCGGCGGAGAGGCGATTCATGTGCCGGCGCTTCCGGTGAAGGTGCGCGACGTCTCCGGCGCCGGCGACACGGTCGCCGCCGTATTGGCGCTGACGCTCGCCGCCAACGCCGATTGGGAAACGGCGCTGCGGATGGCGAATGCCGCGGCCGCCGTTGCGGTCGGCAAGAAGGGCACCGCCACTGTCACCCCGGCCGAACTGCGGCGAAAGATCCTGCCGCATGCGTCGCTGGCGGCCGAGGAAAAAATCGTGGCGGCCGGCGGCGACCTCGATGTTCATCTGGCGGAATGGCGCAAACAGGGCCTGCGCGTCGGTTTCACCAATGGCTGTTTCGACATTCTGCATCCCGGCCACGTGAAAGTGCTGACCGCGGCGCGCGGCGCCTGCGACCGCCTGATCGTCGGACTGAACAGCGACGCCTCGGTCAAGCGGCTGAAGGGCGAGGGGCGCCCGGTGCAGGACGAACGCGCGCGCGCCGAAGTGCTGGCGGCGCTGGAGGCGGTGGATCTCGTCGCGATCTTCGAGGAGGACACGCCGATCGACCTGATCACGCGCGTGAAGCCGAGCGTGCTGGTCAAGGGCGGCGACTATACCCGCGAGCAGGTCGTCGGCTACGAGGTCGTCGAGGCCTGCGGCGGCGAGGTGCTGCTGATCGATATCCTGCCCGGACACTCTACGACCTCGCTGGTCGACCGCGCCCGCGGGGGCGCAGCGTGAACGCCAAGACGGCCACTTCGCCGGGAGGCCAGGCGCTGCCGGTCTGGCGCGATCCCGCCTGGTGGGTGAAAGCTGCCGATATTTTCGCGGTGCTGATCGCGTTCTCGCTGCCCTGGTCAACCTCGCTGGTCGGCATCTTTGCTGTGATCTGGCTGCTGGCGGTCGCGCCGACGCTCGATTTGAGGCTTTTTCTGCAATCGCTGAAGCGGCCGATCTGCGCGTTGCCGATCGCGCTGTTTCTGCTGGCGCTGGTCGGGACGCTTTGGTCCGACGCGCCATGGGACGTGCGCAGGTACGCCCTCAGTCCCGCAACGAAGCTCCTTGTGCTGCCGCTGCTGTTCTATCATTTCGAACGCTCGGCGCGCGGCATGTGGGTGTTGGTCGCCTTTCTGGTCTCCTGCGCGCTGCTGATGGTGATGTCCTGGCTGGTCCTGATATATCCCGGCCTGACGCTCAAACCGGAGGGGGCCGACCGCGGTATTTTCGTCAAGAACTACATCGACCAGAGCCAGGAATTTGCACTGTGCGCGGTCGTACTCGCTTATCCCGTCATCACACTGTTGCGGGACAAGAAGTTCTGGCAGGCATTGCTGCTGATCTCGATTGCGGCAAGCCTGCTCGCCAACATGGCGTTCGTCATCGTGTCGCGCACCGCGCTCGTCACCATGCCGGTCATGCTCGCGGTATTCGCGCTGATGCACCTGAAATGGCGGACCAACGTCATCCTGTTCCTGACCACGATCGTGCTGGGCGGGCTGGCGTGGATCGCGTCGCCCCAGTTGCAGGCGACGACGGACAGGTTCGCGCGAGATTACCGGTTGTACAAGGAACTCAACCAGCCGACGTCGCTCGGCTTGCGGCTGGTATTCTGGGAGAAGTCGCTGCGGTTTTTTGCCGAGGCGCCGATCATTGGACACGGGACCGGATCGACGCGGAGGCTGTTCGAGGCCGCCGCCACCGGTCCCGCGGGACTTGCCCAGGGCGAGGTAATCGGAAATCCGCATAACCAGACGCTTAACGTCGCGGTCCAATGGGGTTCCGTCGGGGTCGTCCTCTTGTATGCGATGTGGCTGGTGCACCTGCTGTTGTTTCGTGGCGAAGGCCTGGTGGCCTGGATCGGCCTCATGGTCGTCCTGCAGAACTTCTTCAGCTCATTGTTCAACTCGCATCTGTTCGATTTCCACGAGGGCTGGATGTACGTGCTGGGTGTCGGAGTGGCCGGCGGCATGATACTGAGGGCCAAGGATACTTAGGGTCGATACCAGGGGCGGAAGCGCGATGCCGGCGTCCACAGGCTGACAGGTCAGCGATTCAGGGATCGGGCACCGGCCGTAAACGCTGGTTTGGGTGATCGAGATGAGCTATCAGCGGGGTTTGACGTTGCGGGACAGGTTTAGTTGATCAAGAGCATGATGCGTCTTTCCAAATTAACGCTGCGGAACCTGCTGATCGCAACGCATGATGCGCTTGCGACCGGCGCAGCGTTGTTTGCCAGCTTCTATCTCCGGTTCGAAGGCGACATGTTCTACGATCGCCTGCCGTTGCTGCTGCGCATACTGCCTTTTTTCGTCGTATTCAGCGTTGTCGTTTGCTACTTCTCCCATCTCACCACGACGAAATGGCGGTTCATTTCGCTGCCGGATGCGTTGAACATCCTGCGCGCGGCGACGATCCTGACGCTCGCGCTCGTGGTGCTCGACTACGTGTTCGTTGCGCCGAACGTCCTTGGCATGCCGGTCGCGCCGAACGTGCCGGGTGCGTTCTTTATCGGCAAGATCACCATCATCCTCTACTGGTTTCTCGAGGTGTTCTTCCTGAGCGGATTGCGGTTCGCCTATCGGTATTTTCGTTACACGCGCGCGCGACTTCATGCGAAGGCCGAGAACGCTTCGCCGGCACTTCTGGTCGGCCGCGCTGCGGACGCCGAGATTCTGCTGCGCGCTATCGAGAGTGGCGCCGTCAAACGCATCTGGCCGGTCGGCGTGTTGTCGCCGTCGCCGGCTGATCGCGGGCAGTTGATCCGCAACATTCCCGTGCTCGGCGGCATCGACGACATCGAGGATGTGATTCGCGATTTCGAGGCGCGCGGCAAGCCGATCGCCCGCCTCGTGATGGCGCCATCGGCGTTCGAGCCGGAAGCGAGGCCCGAGGCGGTCCTGATGCGCGCCCGCCGGCTCGGCATGATCGTCAGCCGGCTGCCGTCGCTGGAAAGCGGAGAAACGCCGCGGCTGACCACGGTTGCCGTCGAGGACCTGCTGCTGCGTCCGAGCGAGACCATCGACTACGCGCGTCTCGAAACCCTGGTGAAGGGCAAATCCGTCATCGTGACCGGTGGCGGCGGGTCGATCGGTTCGGAAATTTGCGAACGCGTGACGACGTTCGGCGCCGCGCGGCTGCTGGTGATCGAGCATTCGGAACCGGCGCTCTATGCGATCACCGAATCGCTGGTCGAGAGCGGGACCGCTGCGCAGATCGACGGCCGGATCGCCGATATCCGGGATCGCGAGCGGATCATGCGCCTGATGAGCGAGTTCAAGCCGGATATCGTGTTCCACGCCGCCGCGCTCAAGCATGTGCCGATCCTCGAACGCGACTGGAGCGAGGGGGTCAAGACCAACATCTTCGGCTCGGTCAATGTTGCCGACGCGGCGCTGGCCGCCGGCGCCAAGGCGATGGTGATGATTTCGACCGACAAGGCGATCGAGCCGGTCTCGATGCTGGGCCTGACCAAGCGCTTTGCCGAAATGTACTGCCAGGCGCTGGACCATGACCTGGCGACGCAGTCGGACGGCAAGCCGCGGATGCGGCTGATTTCCGTGCGGTTCGGCAACGTGCTGGCGTCGAACGGATCTGTCGTGCCGAAGTTCAAGGCGCAGATCGAGGCGGGCGGTCCGGTCACGGTCACCCATCCGGACATGGTCAGGTACTTCATGACCATCCGCGAGGCCTGCGATCTGGTGCTCACGGCCGCGACGCATGCGATGACGCCGGCACGTCCCGATGTTTCGGTCTATGTGCTCAACATGGGACAACCGGTGAAGATCGTCGATCTCGCCGAGCGCATGATAAGGCTGTCCGGCCTGCAGCCCGGTTACGACATCGAAATCGTCTTTAGCGGAATGCGGCCGGGTGAACGGCTGAACGAAATCCTGTTCGCCAGCGAGGAGCCGACCATCGAGATCGGTGTGGCCGGCATCATGGCCGCCAAGCCCAACGAGCCGCCGATGCAGGTGCTGCGCAAGTGGCTCGCAATACTCGACGAAGCGATCGCGAGGGATGATCGTGCCACCATCTGGGCGGTGCTCAAGGACGCGGTGCCCGAATTCGGATCGACCGCGGCTTGACCGCTAGCGCTGGCCTGTCTGCGCAACGCGCGCCTGCGAAAACTGAAACAGGACGGCCGCAACACCGAAAGCTCCAAGCGCCAGCATCGTCAGATCGATGCTTCTTGAGGAGGCGGCGATCGTCGTCATCGCCAGGCCAGCCAAGGCGAGGTTGAGCAGGAACACGCGGCCGACGACCTGCGTGACGCTGAACCCGTTATCCGTCGCGCGCTGATAGAAGTGCGATCGATGAGCGTCCCAGAACCGTTCGCCTTTGGCCAGCCGCCAGAACAAGGTGATGGTCGCATCGGACAGATAATAGAGGGGAAGCAAAATGGCCGCGGCGAGGTGTTGACGGGATGCCAGCTCAAGCAGGCACCAGCCGGTGAGCAGGCCGATCGGCAGGCTGCCGACGTCGCCGAGGAACAGTTTGGCCACCGGCCGGTTGAATGGCGCGAATCCCAACAGGGCGCCTGCGAGCGCCAGCGCGATCGGCAGGATGTCCGCAGGAGCCTCACCCAGGAGCGCGATCGCACCGAGCGCGACGGTGATCGGAGCCATCTCGGCAACCGTCATCCAGTCAAGACCGTCCATGAAATTGACGAGATTGATGAACCAGAGCATCCCCAGCACGATGAATGCCCGCTCGATCGCAACGGGGATGATCTCGAAGAACCGGATTTGTGGCGGAAGGGCCGTGAACAGCACCACGACCACGGCCAGTTGAAGCGTCAGGCGGGGAATCACCGGGATCGGGCGAAGATCGTCGACCATGCCTACGGCAGCGAGGCAGAAAGCTGCAGCAAGCACGATCAGAATGGCCGTTCCGGAAGCGTTCGAGCCAGACAAAACTGTCAATGCCGCACCGATGGCGGTAGCGGCAATGACGGCGCAGCCCCCGCCCTGGGGCGTCGGCGTTACATGCGACGATCGCGCATTCGGCCTTGCGAGCGCGTAGCGCTGCAGCAGGGGACGCAGCGCCACAATCAGCATCGCACATATCACCGCGGCCGTGGCCGCGATTGCCAGCGATGTGGTTAGTGCAAGGACGGTCATAGGAGCATAACTGGCGATTGTCCGATTTTCGGTATCGATGACCTAGCAGGTGAGCCGGGCCAGGAGAATATGAATTTCAAGGGGGTATCGGATAGAAGGCGACGCGACAAATTCAGGCGATTTTCGATGACGCAGGCGTCGCTGGTCGAACAACCCTGACCACGCACGCGTTCAGATTGCCGAGGTATGGGCCTGCTGCCGGGGAGGCGGCCGATCTGAAACCGAGGCCATGTCCATGCGTTTCAGGGCGATAACTCCCACCACAAGTGCGAGGAAAAACTGAAAAGCGTAGGAGAACGCGAAGCCGCCGGAAAGTGCGGCGCTTACCAGGCAGAATATATAGAGGGACACAGCGGACTTTTCCGAGACCGACAACGCGCGCCAGAACTTCAGGGAAATGCCGATCGGCAACAGGGTGAGAATGGTGAAGAGCAGCAGGCCGGCAATCCCCGCTTCATAGAGCATTTCGAGGTACACATTATGCGGGTAATGCTTGGATCCTTCAGCCTTGCGCAGCAGCCAATCGGGTGCGCCAATTCCTTCATTCACCGGGAACATGCCGATCCCGCGACCGAACAGCAGCCGATCAGGTTCCGCCACTATGCTGTTTGCCGTCCGTGTCCAGATCTGCGTGCGGAAGCCCGGATTCGGATCCTGAATTTCCCGAATGGTACGGGAAATCGCGTCGCCGGCCTTGGGGTCGACGTTCTGGCCTTGAAATGCCCGCTGATAGAACCAACCCGATGCCGCCGCGACGGTGATCATCGCCAGCGTCAAGCCGACCAGCGCATGCTTTCTTGAACGAACCCACAACTCCGCAGCGGCGAGAAAAGCGAGACTGCAAATGAGCGCAATGAGCGCGCCTCTGGCGGCGATGTGAAACAAGAAAGCCAAGGCAAATGGCAACGCCACCACGGCGACAATTCGTATCGTTCGATGACGGCTCAGTCCGACCGCGGCAATCGCGGCCGCCCCGAGTACTTGTCCAATGTTCTGGTGCAAGGCGAGATAAATATCCGCGCTGCCAACACCAAATACGTCATGAATGACGCCGCCCTGCATGAGGTCGCCGGATCGGATGGCGTATTGGGCGATCACCATCAAATATATCGCCGCGGCGCCAAGCAGCATCAAAAGAACTGCGTTCAGGGCGCGCGCGGCTGCGAAGCCAAAAATCAAGAATAGTCCATGGAAACTCAGGATCCCGATCAGGTGGGTTATCGGAACGGCCGACCGGGATTGAACCAGGAAATTGATGGTCACCAGACCATAGAAGGTTATCAGAATCAGAAGAAGGTCACGGACCGAACCTGCCATATCGCCTAGTGCGCGCCAGCGGGCGGCGACGAGCGTCGCACCGATCGCGCATGTTGCGGCAAAAATGGGTGTCGAGCCGACCAGATAAAACGGAATGAACGTTTTTGCGAATGTCGCCGTCGTAACAATTGCCGCCGTCACTTCCGTAAACCGGCGTGTATTGTAGTTGACCAACATGGGGAGCGGTCTCAGTAATTATTTGAGATACGAAAACTCAAGTGTTGTGCAGCCCTTCTTGCGCTTTCGGCAAGTTCGATGATGAAGTCATATCCTGGCGCCAACGAGATCATCCTGGCGGTCGCATCCGGGATGCGCCGTTCCCCGGCTACGGTTTTACCCCGCAATGCCGGGCAAGGCTGGCAACCACGCGCGACGCGGTATGGCCATCCCAAAGCGGGATGTTGGATGGACGCCGTGGCCCCGCGCCCATCGCAGCTGTTGCTGCGCCCAGCAGGGTCTCGGGAGTCACAAGCTGATTGGTGCCGTGGGTGATCGTGACAGGGCGTTCGGTGTTGCTCCTCAGCGTCAGGCAGGGAATACCGATGAATGACGTCTCTTCCTGGATGCCGCCGGAATCCGTGATCACCAGTGCCGAACTGAAGACGAGACTCATAAAGTCGACATAACCCATGGGTTCGATCAGGCGAATGTTGGGGTGCTGCAGTCGCCCGATCAGATCTGCCGCTTCCAGTTTCGCGCGGGTGCGCGGGTGCACCGGAAACACAATATTGGTCGAGGGCGCGAGTTGTTGAAGCGCCTCAGCTATCCGCGTCAGCATAACGGTGTCGTCGACGTTGGCCGGACGATGCAGCGTGACGACGACGTATTTCTCTTCGGTAACGCCGATACACCTGGCGGAAGCCGCCCGTGATATCGTCTCTTTCAGCATGAGATAGCTGTCGATCATGATATTGCCGACGAGGTCGATCTTGGAGGGGTCGATGCCCTCCCGCTTGAGATTGTCGCTGGCATCCTCGGACGGCGCCCACAACAGGTCGCTGATGCTGTCGGTGACGATACGGTTGATCTCTTCCGGCAGCGTCCGGTCGAAATTGCGCAGCCCGGCTTCCAGATGTGCGACCGGAAGATTCAGCTTCTTTGCGGCAAGCGCGGCTGCCAGGGTCGAATTGACGTCGCCCACGACGATCACCCAGTCGGGTTTGCCGGCGAGGAGCAGGTCTTCATAGGCAACCATGATCGCGGCAGTCGACCGGGCATGGGTTTCGCCGCGTGCGGCGAGATTGAAGGCGGGCGGTGGCAGGCCGAGGTCGGAAAAAAAGGCGTCCGACATGTTCTCGGAGTAGTGTTGGCCGGTGTGGATCAGCGCCGGCTTGATCCAGTTCTCGTGCGACATCGCGCGGAAAAGCGGCGCGACTTTCATGAAGTTGGGTCTCGCCCCGACGACGATATGGGCATTTATCATCGTTGTTTGCTCACAGCCATCGCGTCGCGAAGGGCTTTGTCAAACAGCCGCGTCGTCTGTTTGATATCGAAAGCATCGACGTCGTCCTTGAGTGTTGCCAACGGCTGGCCCTGGTCATGTCTGGCAATGATACCTGTCAGCGTGTCAATCATTGCAGATTTGTCGGTCGGTGCAACGACAAAGTGTCCAAGTGGCGAAAGCACGTCTCTTGACGCGCCCTCGGACGGCGTCAGCGCGAGAATGGGCTTTTTCAGCATGAGATAGTCGACGATCTTGCTGGGCAGGAAGACGCTCAAATCGGATGGTGCGTCGATCAACAGCAGGAGGTCAGCTTCGGCGGCGTAGCGCAGACTGTCGAGATATCCAACCGTTCCGTGAAAAGTGACGATGGATCCGATACCTAATTCCGTCACCTTGGCGGCGACCTCAGGCGGACAGTGTCCGTAGAAATCCAGACGCAGGCGCCCGGCCAGCGGCGACCTGGCGTTCATTTCTGCCACGGCCTCGAACAGGTAGACCGGGTGGCGGGTACCTGCATAGATATTGCCGGTGTACATGACCCGCAGTTCGGTCGAGCGGTTGGCAACAGCAGGAGAAGCCAGCGTGTCGCGGTCGAATCCATGCGGAACGACGCGTACCTTGCGGCTCAAGAGCGGTGGATATTTCCGCATCACAAGATCAGCAGTTTGCTGCGTGACGAACACCACGATGTCAGCCGTCTCGATGATCTTGCGTTCCTGTTCCCGCCAGACCTCCAGTTTGCTGGCAATTTCGGGCACGCTGGAGTCGTAGTACAGGCTGTCGACCCAGGGGTCGCTGAAATGCGCGAGCCAGGGTACATGGCGGCGCCGCCGCACCTCCAGCCCGATCGAGTGATCGATCCAGGGTTGGGCGAAGGTGACGAGGACATCGCATTTCTGCTGCTTGAGTTGCCGGATGATGTATCTGGTCGATCGCTCGATCCAGTTCGCTTCGTCCAAATTGGCGGGTGGACGATAGCGCCTTTGGAGCCGGCGCCAGGCTGAACTGGCGGCCACACTCTCGCGGTGCTCGATATAATGTTGGCGATAGGCGCCGAGGTAGAGCTTGGCAAATTCCTCGTCGATGTTCGCGCCGACGTTGGAGGCCACGGTCGTGCTGATCACTTCCGATTGCCAGCCGAGAGGGCCAAGCGCCTTTAGCGTGCGCGCGATCTGTATAGATCGGGGCAGCACGATCGGTGGCATCGTCCAGGAGACTGCAAGGAGCGAGTTCATGCCTTCCACCGCCTGAACCACAGCTCGAGGATCATGGCGTTCCACAATCTGTGACGATCATCGTTTGCTGCATCGATGGCGGTGCCACGCGCTACCAGCCCGGCAAGGGCATCGGCCTTGAACCATGTCCGCAATTTCGCGCTCTCCGAGCAGAGACAGTCATGCGCAAGAGGCTTGAGCTCGTTACTCAGCCAATCGTAGACCGGGACCGGAAAGCCCATCTTGGGACGGGTGATGATCTCGGAAGGCACAAGTTTCGCCGCCGCGTGCCGCAAGATGCGCTTGGTCGAATAGCGTCCGTCGGATTCGCGGCCGACGCGCCAATGGTCGGGCAGGCGGGAGGCCATTTCCACCACGCGATAATCCAGGAAGGGCGTCCGCAATTCGAGCGAATTCGCCATCGACATCTTGTCGGCCTTCATCAGGAGGTCTTCCACGAGCCAGTCCTGGCAATAGGTGAACAAGGCCTGTGAAAGCGGCGAGGCCTGGCCGAAATCGCGCAGCAACGCCCGAGTTCCGTCCAGGCTATCCTGCATGTCGCCCTGATCAAGCAAAAGCTGACGCTTTGCTTCGCTGGTCATGTATGACGTCATGGTCAGTGGCTGCACGGCTTGTCGCAGATCGAGCAGGCCCTGATCGAACGTGTGATTGGACCGGGCGCCGACGGCTCTCAGCGCGCGCTGATAGAGATTGTTGGCGCTGGCGGCTTCGTCCCAACGCTGCGCCCAGACATCGAAGCTGTAGCCACCCAGAACTTCGTCGCTTCCTTCACCCGACAGCACGACCTTGACGTTTCCGCGCGCCAGCTTGCAGACGTAATAGAGCGGTATCGAGGCGAGATCGGCGAGAGGCTCGTCGGTGTAATACACGAAGTCTGGCAGGAAGTCGGTGAACTCCTTTCTGCCGATGACGATATCCTGATGGTCGGTTTGAAGCTGGGTGGCGACGAGATGGGCCCACTTGCGTTCGTCGATGTGGTCTGCGCCTTCAAAGGCGACGGAGAACGTCGACAGCTTTGGATGCGACGGCGCAGCCATTGCGGCGATGACGCTTGAATCGAGGCCGCCGCTCAGGAGAATGCCGACCGGCACATCGGCTCGCATGCGGATATCCACGGCATTCTGCAGCAGCGAGGCGAAACGTTCCACGGTCGTTGCGTCGTCCGCCGCGGACCTGGCCGGACGCGGCACCGACCACCACCGTTCGATCGATGGTCGCGGCGCGCCCCGGCTTATCTTCAGGCGGTGGGCCGGCAGCAATTTGCTGATGCCGCTCCAGATGGTGTGCGGCGCCGGCACATAGCGGAAGGTGAGGTAGTCCCAGACTGCCTGAGGGTTGACGGCCGGCGGCTTTTCAAGCGCGGCGATGATCGCCTTGATTTCGGAAGCAAAGATCAATTGCCGTCCGTCCCAGGAATAGTACAGCGGCTTGACGCCGAGGCGATCCCGCACGAGCAGCAGCGAATGGTCGCGCGCGTCGAAAATGGCCACGGCGAACATTCCGTTCAGCTCGTCGAAGGCTTTCATTCCGCGCTCTTCATAGAGCCTGAGAATGACCTCGGTATCGCTGCTGGTGTGGAATCGAACGCCGCGCGCCTGCAGGGAAAGGCGAAGCTGCGCGTGGTTGAAAATCTCGCCGTTGAAGACGAGCTGAATAGCGCCATCGGCGCTCGTCATCGGCTGGTGTCCGCCCTGCAGATCGACGATCGAGAGCCGCCGCATGCCGAGCGCGACGTGGTCCTCGACGAAATAGCCGTCGTCATCGGGGCCGCGATGCGCGATGGCGTCGCACATCGCCTTCAGACGTGTCTGACTTTCAGGCTCGGGCAATGCAGTGGTGCTGAACCAGCCGGCGATTCCACACATCAGCGGGTCATTCTCGTTTGCTGGTCATCAGCCGACGCGGCCGAGTGCAGCTGCCTCGCTGCCAGAAAGGCTTCGAATGCCCTTCGATGCGACATGCTTCATCGCCCGTTCGAACGGCTCCTGTCCGGCTACGTGCGCCGGGTCCGCATACCAGGTCAGCAACGCAGGCATTTTTTCGGTGAGTAGTTTGTCGACCGTTTCAATCATGAACTCGGCGTAGGTTGGCGCCAGAGCATAGTCCTTGCGGTCGGAAAGATGCGTCCATGAGTCCAGGATGGAGGTCGGCGCCCTGACGGATCCGAATGCCGGCAGCTCGACAACCTGATCGACGAGCGGTGCGGGGCCGTGGATCAACGCATATTCGGGCAGTGTCGTCGAGCAATAGCGATACTCCAGCTCATGCGCCAGCCGATGAACCAGCGCAAGTTGATCTGGCAGCTTGAAATGGCCGAAATGCGGAGCCCTGAATCCTTGCGGCGGCCGACCGGTCAGGCGCGTCACCGTTTCGTGGCCCTTGCGAATGTCGGCTTCGACCGCGCTGATCGGCATGTTCTCGTAAAATGTGATGCCGACATAGCGGTCGTCCCGCCACTCCGCGTGCGGCAGGTGTCCGTGGTTCATGAATTCGCAACCGCGCTCCGCGACTTCGCGATAGATGTCGATGCCACGTTCGAGCTGCACGCCGGGAACCGCGAACGTTGCCTTGATCCCAAGGCTGTCCAGAAGCTTCATGACTTCGATGGTTGCCGGAGGATCGAGATCGGTGTCGCAATCGAAGGACAGAAACAGCAGCGGCTTGCTTAGTCCGAGGGACGCGGCATGGCTCGCATATCGTTCAAAGACCGCAAGCTCATTTGGCGTGGAGGCGAGATCATTTGGCGTTGAAGTACGGCCGTTGCCAGCGATCTGTTTCAGTCGCGCGACCGCGGATGAAGGTTGCGTAGCCGCGAGCCGCACCCGCCGCATGAGACGCCCGATGGCAGATGCGCCTGTGCTGCTCACGACGGTTTGTCTCCCGTGATCCAAAGGCTCCATCCCTTGCGCGAAGCAAGCGCGTCCAGCTTCTCTTGATCCATCCGCGAAGCGAAGTTCGGCCGCCACGTGTTCAAGATCGGAGGAACGTCGGCACCGAGAACGGTGATGTTGACGTTCTGGTACGGCGCGAACAGGTCGCCGCGGACCTCAGCTTCGGTGACGGGCCATGTATGTGGATTGCCTTCCTCGCGGCCGCCGTCGCCATACCGGCTCGCGAGCTCCGTCTCGTCGAGAAACTCGTTCTCCATGTTGATGTAGCCTTCGACCCAGCGCACCGTGTAGTCGAACAGGATCGAATTGCGGTGGTACAGCATGACGCCGGCCTGTCCGCCGGGCTTCAGAACCCGAAGCAGTTCGGCAATCGATTGTTTGGTGTTGGGCGAGTGATGCAACACACCCCATGAGTAGACGTAATCGAATGTCGCGTCTTCAAATGGAAGCAGTTCTCCATCGGCCTCGTTGATGGCTCCCTTGAGGCCAAAAAGCTCGAACCGCTGCCGCGTCTGCTGGATCGCCACCGGATTGAGATCGACGGCGGTCATGTCCGCGCCGTTCCTGGCCCAGTTCATAGCCATGCATCCCATGCCGCATCCAACTTCCAGCACGCGCTTGCCGCGATAGCGGTCGTAGGGAAACATCCGGCCAAAGGGCTGATCCGGCAAATGAAGCTGCGTATTCCAGGAGTAGAAGCGCTCATCAGCCACTTCGTAAAATCGCCGGCTGCCGAGTGCGACTTTTTCCTTGGTGCCGTCCGGCCGGGTGTACTCAACGTCGCCATGCCGCTCGGCATAGGTCATCGGCGCGTTTGCCCACCAGTCGCGAATTCTGCCCTTGATGCCGGTTTGTTCCATGATACCGCGGATATGGATGGGTTCTAGGTCACTGGGTTTCTGCGCGAGATTGGGTTTTCGCGCAATGGCGGTGACCGTCCCTACGACTTTCGGGGCTGATTGCTCCATTTCAGAAAAAATGTCAATAAATCAATGCGATAGCTCATCAGAAGTTCGGCTAAACGAGTCTGCGCCAGGAAGCGGCGGAGCTTATGGGCCTGCTGTGCCGGCTGGTCGAGCCGGTAGACCCGTCGTCGCCCGTTGATGACGAATACGTCCCTGAACTGGGCCAGCAGCGCCTGTTCAACCGGGTAGAGTCCAAGTCCCAACGCATCATGATGGGCGAGGATAGCGGCATCGAACGTCACCCCGGTTCCAAGCGATTTGACCACGTCGCTGTAATCCGATCGTGCGGCGGGGAGGGGGAGCCGCTGGGCCGCCCAGGACGAGGGGCAATCGTCTTGCGCAGGGCATGCCAGAACCACCCGCGCGTCCGGCAGCGCCTTGCCGATCAGTTCACCGATGGCCCCGGCCATATAGGCGCTTGAGCGCGGGTTCGCATAGTAATCGCGGTACTGCTGCACGAACGACTTGTAATTCCCTGTGGTCAAGGCGCGCCAGAGCCAGCCGACTGCCGAGAGCAACGCGCTTCCCTCGCCAATGCGGCTGGTCGCTGCGGCATAACCGGGAATGATCACCAGGACATTCTTGACCGGTTGATCGAGGCCGAGATTAGCCGGCGTTTCTTGCGCATTCTTGTAGGCTTGCACGTGTATGGTCCCGGCGTTTCGAAATAGATTGAACTCTAGCTAGCCGCGCCCTTTGGCGCAATCACGCGACTGACGCAGGGCGGGCTGCGACGTAGAGTGACGATGCCTGCCTTGGCAGCAGCGCGCGCCCAAACCATTCGAAGGCGTCGTCGACAAACTTGTATTTGCGAATCCGGCCGTCGAGCCGCCAATCCGGCGGACCCCATCCCATGTGGTGGACTTCCTCGATCACAAGTCCGGTCGCGCGCATCCGCTCCGTCAACGTCTCTGCCGTGTAAAAGTGCACATGGTCGGTCGTTTCCATCGATTGGGGATCCCGCCTGTAGGCGAGTTGCCACCACCACGCGCCTTCGTTCGGCGTTCCGAGAACGAGGAGGCCGCCGGGCGCAAGCAGCCGCTTTACCGTTTGCAGGGCCCGTATGTCGTCCCTGATGTGCTCGATGACATGGTTGAAGAAGATGATATCGAACGAGCCGTCGAACGCGGGGAAGTCCAGAATATCGGCGAGAAAGATCGTTGCCTGCGGATTTTGTGCGCGGGCGCGGGCAAGCCGCACCATATTGTAGTCGCAGCCGTAGCTGGCTTCGGCGTAGGGCGAAAGCCATTTGAGATGATTGCCGTCGCCACAACCCAGATCGAGCAGGGCCGGTACTTTGTCCGTTCCGCGCCGCTTCAGCTCGTTGCTGAGCAGTTTCTGGACGTAGAGCCGACGCTTCTTCAAATGGTGACGCCACGGGCTGGTGGCTTCGGGCAGCTGCTCTTCGACATACCAGAGCGGGTTGATGGTTCGCGCGCGCTCGAGTTCGGCCGCGTGTGTGCCGAAATCGGCAACCAGCGCGGCAACGCCGTTCTCGAGGGCGGAAATTTTCGTGCACGCGACGCACCGCAGCGCGCCCTCGGTGGGAACGAGCTTGCCTTCGCGGCAGTGAGGACAGCGCAACCGCTGGAGCGGATCATTCATGTGCGTTCAAGGATCGATTTGTAGATGCCAACGACTTTCCGCTCGGTTACCGCGGGCGCGTATTCTTCCTGTGCCTTGCGATACGCCCCGCGCCCAAGCGCGGCCCTGCGTTCTTCGCTCGCCAGAAGCTCCCGGATAGCCTTGCCGTAGTCCTCTACCGTGTTGGCAACGAGTTTTACAATGCCGTTCTGGAGTTCCGGCACCGGCAGGCCCTGCCTTGCGTTCATCACGACCGGGAGACCCGCGAGCAAGCCCTCGAGCAGGGATTTGCCAATCTCGAAATACTCCGTATGGATCACAAACAGATCGTATTCGGGAAGCATGCGGCAAAGCTCGGCGTTGAAGACGACCGGCCGGAATGTGACGCGATCGCCGACGCCCAGTTGCCGGACCAGCTCTTCCAGCTGTGGCCGCAGCGGACCGTCGCCGACGATCGTGTAGTGCACGTCGGGCATCGCGGCGACGGCACGAATGATGTTGGAGGGATCCTTCTCGGCAAACAAGCGCCCGACATAGAGCAGCCGCGCCGGGCCGTTGATCCGGTAGTCGGTTTTCTCCTTCAGGTTCGCGCCATCGAGAATGTTGTAGCAAACCTCGACCCGTGAGATTCCCTTGCGGGCGAGATAGGGCAGGATCGGCTTGTAGACCGGCATGACCAGATGGGCCCGCTTCAGCGCCTCGCTCTCCAGATATTCATAGAACGCGTTCTGTTGTTCCTGTGCCGGCGTGAGATTGCCGCCCTTGAAGCGACGATTGGGGTTTTCGTCCAGGTTGATGTGAATGGAGGTGACGTAGGGGATTCCGAGCGCCTTGTTGATGCGGCTCGCAAGATACGTGTTCCAGTCGACGCCATGACACCGGATCATGCTAGGTGCGATGCGGCGCGCGATCTCTATGCCGCCCTTGGCCCATTTCTTCAGCCGGAAGGGCGTCAGCAGGCGATGGTGCTTCGCGACCAGATTGAGGTCATCAGGGTAGTTGTGGATGTATAACTTGGCCCGGCCAACCATGTATTGTAGCGGTTCGATCGGTGGCCGATCGTCGTTCGTCATGAGAATATGAACTTCATCAAACAACTCGCCGGGATTGTAATAGGCAGCTTGAACCTCGCCCTTGTCCGCTATGTCGGAAAGGCGGTCGGGAACGATAACGAGAAGTCTCTTCACGGAGTCTTGGCTATTCATTAGGTCAGGGCGCTCGCAGAATTGCAACGACGCTAGGAACGTTTTTCGGCTACGATCAAGTGGCGGAACGCGAAGTTCTTCAGTCCCGGCAGATTGCTGATCCATTCATCGATCATTCGATCACGCACACGATGACCCATCAGCGTTTTCCACTTCGGATGAAGGAGCGGCCAAAGCCAGCCGGGTCGGTCCGCCCAAAGCGGCAACAGTTGAAAGGCACGATGTTCGACGACAGACAGGCCGTTGTCGGAAAGCATTTTCAGGATGGTCGGCAACGGCAAGTGAAAAGACGGTGGCAGCTCGGTGTACTTGCTGACGCAGTAGGTGTTCAGCGAGCGCGAGTTGCCTAGATCCAAAACACAGCGCCCCGAGGGTTCGAGCACGCGGCCGACTTCCGAGATCACCTTGTTCAGATCGGGGATAACGTAGAGAGCGGAGAACGAATACAGTGTGCTGACGCTGCCGTCATCGAGCGGAATTGCCTTGGCGTCGCCTTCCATGAACCGGAGGTTATGGAGACCTGCGGTGGCGGCATCCGTCTTCGCCTTCTCAATGAAGGCAGCCGTGAAATCGATGCCAACAGCATCTTCCGACAAGTCGGCAAGTTCGATCAGGTGAACGCCGGTTGCGCAGCACAGGTCAACCAGACGGCCCGGTCGGGCATGTTTGCGCACCAGCTCGATCTTTTCCCATAATTGCCGGCGCGCATATTCGGGCGAGTTGCGGTCCGCATGTGCGCAAATCGTGCTGGTTTTATAGATCTTGCCAGCTTCGTAAGCTTCCTTGATCGCTTTATCGGTTGACGCAGTATTCATGATCCGGCTCTCCGTCGCAGCCGCGTAACCCAGGAGCCGAGCCGCCGGATGGGACTTGGCGGTGCAGAATCGTGCGGGACGGCGCTGCTCTGCTGGGCCAACGACAATTCGGCCCGGAACGACTGGCGCGGTTCACCGCCAAAGCGGGTTTTGAACAAGGTCAAGCCCTTTTGCTTTCGCTCGCTGGCTTCGGGAAAAATCCAGCCGCAGTCGTATCGTGTTACACCGGATGACCGCGCAGCGTTGATGGCTCCAAACATCAACAGATAGCCGGCGCCGTCGCTTCCCGCGATCTCACGCGAGCATCCCGTGTGATAATAGGCGCCCGGGCCCAGCACTGCCATATTATGAAATGCAATGGGCTCACCGGCCGGCGTCAATATCGCAAACAACCGAGCCGAGCCGGCCGTCGCGATATGCTTTGCGATGCCTGCGAAGTATGCCTTTGGATGCGGTGTCGCGCCAGTCCGTATGTAGGTTTCGGTGTGCATGTCGTAGTAGGCATCAAGATTGGCCTCCCAGTCGACCTGTTCGACGCGATAACCTGCCTTTTCTGCCCGACGGACGAGATTGCGCGCGGTTTTCGACAGGCCCATCCATACATCCTGCTCGCTACGGTCGAGCGCGATAATCTGCGATCTCAGTGACCGGTCGACGAATCCCGAGACGACGTATGGCCCAGCCTCTCTGTCTCCCGAGATGGCTCGGCGCGTGACGGGAGACGATGCGACGTCGAGGCGGATCGCGCCGTTGGCCGTCGCGCGCTTGATCGCCTCGCCAAGGACTTCACCGACGATGGATGCGTACCTTTCCGGTGCTATGCCGTCGGCGACGATCGGGCCCGCTCCCCCCCAGCCGCTCGATGCTGCGATCCGACTTGATGGCTGGAAGTGCAGCGGCATGACGGCGACCAATTCGTTCCCGTCCACCAATCCAAATCCGAGTTCCTGAAATCCCCAGGGCTCGACCTCGGTGACCAGCTGCTGCCAGCCACGCAGGCCAAAAACCCAACCGTCCGGCGAACTGCGCACAACGCTGTCCCAGTCACCGGGCTTGATCTCCGAAATTGAAACGACGGTAAGGGGCACGTGTCCTTTGCGACCTCTAGTTCTGGCTAGCCGGACGCGTTCCACCGGCTGCGCAAGGCAAATAAACCCTGGTTCTTCAGATTCGGCCTGGTGCCCAAGTAATTCCCCTGTTCGACGGCGAACGTGGTCGCGCGATCGATGTAGTCCAGATACCGCAGGCCGCCCAGAGTCTGAACTGCGCCAAAATCGAGATCAATATGAAAGATGCCATCGAGCAGGGGCAATGCGTCGATGCGGCACTCGATCACGCCGCTCTGAGGAAACTCGGTTTTTTCCTGATCATGATAGCTGTAACTGACGAACATGCGCTCGCCGACGTCGTTTACGACGAAAACAGTGAAGTAGCACGGTGCGATCAGTTTCGGCATCTCGTAGCGGATGCGGATCAACATCGTTTCGCCGGTTTGGAAAGTGCGCGTCGGTCCAGATGGCGTAGCCGTCTCAATTGATTTGATCGTCTTGAAGGGGCGTGGCCAATCCTCGGACTCGACCGCCGTCAGATCGACCAGCGGCGACAAATTTCGCAGGTCAGCTCCCTCGTCGGGATGCAGTGAGCGAAGGTACTGACTTACCGCTTCATCGGCTGGTTGATCTACGACGAGCCGTCCTTTGTCCAGAACGATGGCGCGCTCGCACATGTGACGAATGGCCTGCATACTGTGACTGACGAGCAGCACCGTTCGCCCATCGTTGGCGATCTTGTTGATGTTCTTTTCGCTTTTTTCTTTGAACGCGCTGTCACCGACGGCCAGTACCTCATCGAGAATCAGGATGTCCGAGCGCAGCAGCGAGGCCACGGAAAATGCGAGCCGCACGTACATCCCGCTTGAGTACCTTTTCACCGGAGCGTCGATGAACCGGTCGATGCCGGCGAAATCGATGATCTCGTCAAGCTGTTTGACGATTTCGGCCCGGTTCAGGCCAAGCAAGGCTCCCGCCATGAAGATATTTTCGCGCCCCGTCAGGTCGGGATGAAAGCCGGTGCCAACCTCGAGCAGCGATCCCACGCGACCATGTAATTCTGCGCGGCCTTCCGTCGGATCAGTTACGCCCGATAGAATTTTCAGCAGCGTGCTTTTGCCGGACCCGTTACGGCCGATAACGCCCAGAATCTCGCCGGCTTTGACCTCGAAACCAACGTCGTGAAGAGCCCAGAAATAGTCCGCCTCGTCGCGCCCGACCAGTGAGGTGTATTCCTTGAAATGCCCGACGAGATTTTCCATCGTGCTTCCGCGTCGACGTGCGGGGACAAGATAGCGCTTGCCGAGCCCCTGACACCGGATTGCGATTTCAGAGGACATCTACGGTCGTTCTCTCGTTGACGGAGAATATGACGATGCCGAGTGCGGCCATGATCGCGGTCAGCGTCAGCGAGACGGGAAGCGTCCAATCCCAGACCAGGGACTGATCGATCAACAGCCAGCGGAATGTCTCCACACCCCAGTACATCGGATTTAGCTGGTACAGAAAGCGCAGGTTCTGCGGCACCACGCTTGCAGCATAGAGAATCGGCGTGAGATAGAGCCCGCCCTGCAGCGCGATTGACAAAGCCGGGCGAACGTCCCGGAAGCGAACCACGATTGCGGCAGCCCACAAACCCAGGCCGGCGCCAGCAAGCGAGATAAGGATCAGCACCACGGGCGCCAGGAGCACCAGCTTGAGCGATGGATAGTAACCGTAGAAGGCTGCCAGGATCAGCAGGATCGCGAGCTGAATCGCGGTGTCGAACATTTCGCGGGCCATGGCCGCGATCGGAAGAATAATCCGCGGAAAATAGACCTTCGAAATCAGAGTCAGGTTATCCTGCAGCGAACCGGTCACCGACATCGCCGTTCGCGTGAAGTGCTGCCAGGGAATCAACGCGGCGAAGACATAGACAGGATAGGGATAGCCGTTCGTGTTTACGCGCAGCAGGAAGCCGAAAACAACCGACATCAGCAGGAGCTGAAACAACGGCTCTAATAATGCCCAGGCTATGCCAAGGGCCATCTGGCGGTAGCGGCTCTTGATATGGCGATCGACGAAAAGGACGATCAGTTCCCGGTGGGCGTACACCTCGGAGAACGATGGCAGCAAAGACCGTCGCCCGGCATTGATGACTTTAACTCTCATGCTCGTGGTCGTGTCCCGGTCAAGTAACGAGCCAACCATGCAAAAGCATCAAGGATGTCCCTGCAGGGCCAGTTCCCCTTTGCTGCAGGGAGGGTCGCTATCATACGCGGTCACAGGTGTCGAGGGCGGATCAAGCCCCGCTCCGGCACGCCGTGGACGGTGGCATCAAACGACGCCTTCGGTAGCGAAAGCTGGCATTCCCGCTCCGTCCAACGGGATCGTTCCGGTTGACCGATATTGATGACTTCGTTATCTGTCCGCAACACCTGCTCAATTCCAGGGGCATGATTGCGATTTCGTTCCAAGCGGCAGGAACGCCCAATCCTATATACATCGGATCGCCCAAAATAGGTGGCTAAAGCACCGCTTCGTTTTGATGCGACGTTTCGCTGATGTCGCGTGGTCGTTGGGGGGAGACATGTGTGGCATCACTGGATTCGTCGATGTCTCGCGGTCGCGGGGCGCTGACGAACTGGGACGGATCGCAGGCTTGATGGCCGATCAGATGGTCCACCGTGGACCAGACGATGACGGTTGTTTTGCCGATCCGGAGAGCGGCATTGCCCTCGCTTTTCGACGGCTCGCAATCATCGATCTGACGCCGGCAGGTCATCAGCCCATGCAATCGGCTTGCGGGCGCTGGGTGATCGTCTTCAACGGTGAAATCTACAATGCCGAGGACATGCGGCGGGACGTAGCACGGCCCGGGCTGAATTTCCGCGGCCATTCCGATACCGAAGTGCTGATCGAGAGTATCGCCAGAATTGGCGTCGAGCCCACGCTTTCGCGGGCAATCGGCATGTTTGCGCTTGCCGTCCATGATCGACAAACCCGCATGACATGGTTCGCGCGCGACCGGCTTGGAAAAAAGCCGCTCTATATCGGACAGTTCGGACGAACCTGCATGTTCGGTTCCGAGTTGCGATCGCTGCGCGTCCATCCCGACTTCCAGGCCGAACTCAATCCACAGGCGATCGCCGCATTCACCCGCTTCGGCTACATTCCCCATCCGCTTTCGATATACCGCAAGGTCCGTCAACTCGACCCGGGCGGCTGGGCGCGACTTGATGCCGAAGGCGAGTTGACGACCGGCTTCTACTGGCGCGTCGAGGATGTTGCCGCCGACGCCATGCGGACCGCAAGCTCCGCCACGGAAGAGGAATCGATCGACGCGCTTGAGCGGTTGCTGGCTGACGCGGTCAAGCGGCGCATGGTTTCGGACGTTCCGCTTGGTGCGTTCCTCTCGGGTGGGATCGATTCCTCGCTCGTCGTCGCGCTGATGCAGGCGCAGTCATCCGAGCCGGTCAACACATTCTCGATTGGCTTTGATGTCGACGGCTACGACGAGGCACCGCACGCCCGGGCCGTGGCCGCACATCTTGGTACGCGGCATCGCGAATTCTACGTCTCTCCCGAAGAGGCGCTCGAGGTCGTGCCGAAACTGCCCGAGATCTACGACGAGCCTTTCGCCGACAGCTCGCAGATCCCGACATACATCGTATCGAAACTTGCGCGCCAGCACGTTACCGTGGCGCTATCCGGCGATGGTGGCGACGAGAGCTTCGCCGGCTACGGCCGGTACGCACAGGCGCAAGCCATGGCGACGGCGCGTCCGATGCCGCCGCTCCTGGGGGCTGCCGCCTCCGATGGTTTGAGGACGCTGCAATCAGGCGCATTCGCGCTGCTGCGAAGGGCGGGGATTGGAAATTGGGCCGCACGAGGCGAAACGTGGCTGGCGCGCCAGGACGCCATGAGCTTCGAACATCGCTACCTGCCGCTGGCGTCTCAAGGCAGGCCGCCTTCGGAGTTCCTGGTCAGCCCGGAGGAGCAGCTCGCGCCGATCTGGGGTGGGTCGCTGGCGCCGCAATATGCGGATCCCGTACAGCGCGCCCAGATGATCGACTTCATGACGTATCTGCCCGACGACATCTTGACCAAGGTCGACCGTGCCAGCATGGCCGTCAGTCTCGAAATCCGTGCACCGCTGCTTGACCATCGCGTCGTCGAAATGGCCTGGAGGCTGCCGCAGCACATGAAGGTCCGAGGCGCCGACGCAAAATGGGCGCTGCGCCAGGTGCTTTACAAACATGTTCCGCGCGGGATCATCGACCGGCCGAAGATGGGATTTGGCATTCCCATCGACCACTGGCTGCGCGGGCCATTGCGCGACTGGGCGGAGGCGCTCATCGATGAAAGGCGGCTCGAGCAGGAGGGTGTCTTCGCGGCCAAGGCCGTGCGCGCCATGTGGAACCGCCATCTGTCAGGGGAAACCTGGGCATATCCGATCTGGTGCATTCTGATGTTCCAGGCCTGGCGCGAGCGATGGCTCTGACCCGATGCTGGGGACCGCACGTTTCATTCTGGCCGCTCTGGTCGTTCTCAATCACCTGTGGCTGCCCACGGCTGAGCAGGTTACTTTCGGCATGATAGTCTCGGTCGCGTGAGTGACGAGCGGATCGCCTGCGGCGATCGTAACAACCAAGGTGAGCTGGTACGGTTATGGGTATAGGCCGACGGGTATTAACTCTTCTCCAGGGCGCCAAGGACAACGCAGCTCCTGCTGGACCTGCACAAGTTCCGGCTACTGTCCGATCTGAAATTGATTATTTGCAGTTCGAGGTAAGCCGGTTGCGCTCGATCGTGCGTCACCTGGCGGCTGATCGCATCAACACATTTCCGATCGAACGCGACACAAGGGACAGCTTCGATTATCAATGGTCCGATACGCCTGACGGCGACTGGACCAAGAGCCGGCCCGAACTGAAGGAGCGCGAGCGGAATTCGGTTCGCTCGTTCAGCCGGTTGCCGGACGAATGGTTCCAGGGAAAACAAGCCCTCGATGCGGGTTGCGGATCCGGCCGGTGGTCCTGGGCTCTGGCATCGCTCGGATGCACGGTTACCTCCGTCGATCAATCGATGGCGGGCGTGCAACACACAAAGGCCGCGTGTTCCGAGTTCGCGAACAAGGTAACGGTGTTCCAGCACGATCTGACCAAACCTCTCCCCCTCGCTGATCGAAGCTTCGACCTGGTTTGGTCGTTCGGCGTTCTGCACCATACCGGTGATACCTATGGATCGTTCCGCAACATTGCCCGGCTGGTCAAACCGGGCGGCTACATCTTCCTGATGCTGTACGCGGAACCGAACTCGAACGATCCAGGTGGATTCGATTATTATGTCGAAGTCGAACGGCTGCGTCGCGCCACCGCCGGCATGGATCTGAAAGAGCGGTACGACTACATTGAAAAGGTCAAGGGCGCCGACGCCGGAGGCTGGTTCGATGCCGCTTCTCCGGGGATCAACGACACCTATCCGCTGCACGAGATCGAGACCTGGCTCTGGCAGGAGGGCTTTCGCGAGTTCGGGCGCGCCGATCATCCGAACCACCACATCGTTGCAAGGCTGTTGCAGCCAAAGTGAAGCCGTCACGCAGAGGTTGAACCTGTCAAAAGGCCCCGGCACGGAATTGCGGCCGGACATCGGGGGCCATCAGGCGTCTTTCGACGCGGTGCGACGTCCATGAAGTCGATTTGGCAATGGCCGTTGTCCCATGGGGCCCTCGGCTGCTGACCTTTCCTCCTGACAGATGAGATGGTATTGAGCGGAACGCTCGGGAATTCCATCCTGACGCGTTCATTGTTCCCGAACATTTCACCAGACATCAGCCTGAAGATGGCACAGCCAGTCACACGACCTGACAAAGCGCGCGAGGCGCCCGCCCTGATCGCGGAGGAGCAGGCAATCCTCGATCGTATGTCGGAAGAGATCAGCCGGTTGCGAAGTGGGGCCGTGGTATTGGTGCTGACCGGTTCGGTCTCGGACGCTCTCTTCCAGCGCTTGAAGCAAGAGCCCCGTGTCACTCAGGTGATTTCGCAGACATCGCCGGGTATAAAAGACATCCGAAGACTAGGAGGCTCTGCGTTTCGGCTCCGAACAGCACTGATCTTCTGGTCCGAGGATTTCGCGGGATTGCGCTGGGCCGTCGCAGTATTGCGAAGCGGCGCGCTTCGGATCGTCAAGGTTTCTCGCCATCCACCGAAGTCGGAGTCAATATCCACGCTCCAGTTCATCGGTCGGGACGTTCGCGGTCGTCTCCGTCTTACGGACCGATTGTTGCAGCTGTTGGCGAAGAGCGGAAATGCCGGTGTTAGAAGGCTTGCTGAAAGAATCGTCGGCGCTCCGATTTCCCGACTGCAACTGTCGAGCTTTCCGGTCAATCGCATCCAGGCCGATGGTCCGATCGTCTATGCCTCCGGCTCACTTGGAGCGGGCGGCTCGGAACGGCAGCTTTCGCTGACTGCCAAGGGAATATCTTCCCGCACTCGCCGTCATGTCTCGATTGTTTGCCAGTCGCCGCTGACCGGCGGAAACCGATTCTTTGCAAGCGAACTCGAAGCCGCAGGCATCGTTGTCGAGGATCGGGTCAGCGTTCAGCAAAGGCTGAATCAGGGTGAATCCCTTGCAAGCTACGATCAGTCGATACGGTCCGCGTTTCGTCGAAATCCGCAGTTGGTGGATCTCATCCTGTTTTTCGCGAACAAGTTTTTGACGGAGCGTCCCGCGATCGTTCATGCGTGGCTGGACGAACCAAATATCGCAGCTGGAATAGGGGCGGTGATAGCTGGCGTTCCGAAAATCGTGCTGGGCTGCAGATCGTTGTCGCCGCTCCATTTTCAGTTCTACCAACCGTTTATGTGGCAGGCTTATCGCGAACTGGCGAAGCTTCCCCAGGTCACCATTCTCAACAATAGTGTCGCAGGCGCTCGTGACTACGCCAAATGGCTCCAGCTGCCGATTGCACGCATCAAGGTGATACCGAACGGGCTGGAGTTTTCGTCAGGTGGCAAGTCTGCAGCGTCGGATGCCGGCAGGAGCCGTGTGCTAGAGGGCAAAATTGTTGTCGGCACTGTGGGCCGCATTGCGGAGGAAAAGCGTCCATATCTCTGGCTTGAGATTGCAAGCAACATCCTGAAGAAACGCCCGGATGTCCATTTCGTGTGGGCGGGCGATGGTCCGATGCGCAAAGACGTCGAGCGCCGCGCCGAGCAATTGGGGATCAGCGCGCATCTGTCGCTGCTGGGCCTTGTCAGCGACATCAGCACGGTATGGCCGTCGATGACGGTGTTTCTGTTGACGTCGCGCGTCGAAGGATTGCCCAACGTATCGATCGAGGCGCAGCATTTCGGCATACCCGCTGTTGTCGCCGCGGTGGGAGGTTGTGCGGAAACCATCAATGAGGGCGTTACGGGAGCTTCCGTTGCTGGAGAGGACCCGCAGGCATTTGCCGAGGCCGTGCTGCGGTTTCTCGATAGCCCCGAAGCGCTTGCTCGAATCAAGTCTCTCGGCCCGGCCCTCGTTCAGGAAAGATTCTCTGTCGAGCGAATGGTCGCGGCAACCATGGGCGTCTATGAGCTCGAAGCTAGAACATCATGACTTCGAGCGTGGCCAATAGAACAAATCAGCCGCTATGTGCGGAGATGCACGGCGGCGGCATGCGCGGCTGCGGCGTGCGCTGAATTTCAGGAAATCACCCCTATGACAGCTCCTACCCTCTTGAGAATACCCTTTCTGTTGTTGCGGGCGGCGATGTGGCTCGGACTGGCGATGTCACTGGCTTACGTGCTCGCCAGCCTTGCGGCTCTTCTCAACGGCTACGCGCTTCCGACCGCAGCCATCTTTCATTGGGCAGATTGGCTCCGCGCCGCGGGCCAGCATGATCACTACGCGGCGCATTTCCTGCTGGTGATAACCAGCCTGTGCGCCGTTGCCATTTGGCTATCCGTATTGACCGGATCTCACTCGTACGAGCCGGACCTGCAATCGCTCGATAAATTCCTGAAGACCTGGGGACTGCCGCTCACGCTGTGCCTGTTTGTATTCTCGATGAGCGGAACATGGGCGGGTTTGCCGCGTCCCGGCGATTTCAATAGTGCGAGCATTGGCGGCCTCATTCCGTTCTCGGATGCAAACGGCTATTTCTCCGCCGCTCAGGATGGGGCGAGGGACGGTTATTGGAACGGCATGGCCCTGCGCAGGCCGTTTGCAGCGGCGTTCAGATCCGTATTGATGACGGCGGCCGGGTTCGCCTATGCCCAAATGCTGGTCATCCAGGTTGTCCTGGTCTCGGTCGCGGTCTGGATCGCGGCGCGATCCATTCTTGTCTGGCGCGGTCCGCTGGCATGTCTGGCGTTTGTCGCGCTCTCCTTGATGTTCAGCCGCTCTTTTCTGGCGACCACTCTCACCGAACCGCTTGGATTTGTCTGGAGTTTCCTTTCCGTCGCCGCTTTTATGGAATCGTTCGGACGTCGCTCACTACAATTCGCGCTGCTGGGTCTGGCGTTGACGTTCATGGCCCTGATGACCCGAATGGGTGCGATGTTTCTGCTGCCCGCCGTGATGCTGTGGATCGTATGTTGCTTTGGCGATAGCTGGCGCAAGAAAGTCTATATTTTCGTGGCCATGATCGGCATCGTTGGTGTCGGCCTGTCGGCCAATTTCGCTCTGCAAAAGCTTTATGGAACGGGCGCCGATCTTTCGGGCAGCAACTTTGCTTATACGCTCTGCGGGCTTTCGATCGGACAGGACTGGTCGTCATGTCCCGTGCGCTATGCGGATGAAATGAAGCGGATAGACAATACCGAGAAAGCCCAAACCGATTTCCTGTATTCAAAAGGCATCGAAAATATTGCAAAGGACCCAGCAACGATTATTCGCCGACTGGCTGTAAGCGCTGAATTGTTTGCCCGCGCCGTTCCCCCGACGATCACTTACGGGTACCTGCGTGCGCCGGCGTCAAAATGGTTGCCGACCTCGATCTTCTTCGTGGTTTCCGTAATCGGCCTGATCATTCTGGCCATCAATCGTCCCAGCGGCACGGAGGTGTTGTTCTGGGTTATGACCATGCTGGCGATTTTGGTATCCTCGGCGTTCGTGTATTACGACGACGGAATGAGGGTGATGACGGGAAGCTATCCATTGATAGCAGCGCTCACAGCCTCCGGACTTTTTTCCCGGCACATTCCGCCCGTGAACGAAATAGTTCGACCAGCGTGGCAGTGGTGGGGGAGCCTCGCCACCGCTCTGGTGCTCTTTATGTCGGTCCCCTGGTTCGCTCACCGCATTGCTCCGCCCGCTGCAGCGGCGACTGTGGTTCCGAATCAGCAATTGGTATTTGGAGGGAGGCGGGTGTCCGGCTTTCTTGTTGTTGCCGATGACAAGCCGTTGCCAAAGGAGGTGCCCAGCCTGCACTTGAGTGAGTTCGCCAAGATAGTCACGCTGAGCAATAACGAAATTTATCAGCCGCTTCTCAAAGATCGAACACCGCAATTGCCTTTCGGCTTTATTGTTGCGCCGAGAATGGAGGCGGGAAGGACCAGCGACAACCAGTTCATCGTGCCGGCCCATGTCATGCTGGATAAGAATGTTCAGGCGTGGAAGTTCACCACGGCCGAATGGTCGAAGATTGAGGGGAACAGCATCTACTGGCTCCTTGTGACTGACGCCCAACCTGTAGATATTCCTGCAAAATGAGGCGCCGGCTCCGAGCGCTTTCGATTTGCGGAGTTCAGGACTTCGGATGAATGTGAAGCCGGATGCGGCCAAGGGTGACGTCATCTTCACCATTGGCACGTTGGAAATCGGGGGCACCGAGTTGCATCTGGCATCGGTTGCAGCCGAGCTGGTGTCGCGAGGCTGGAACGTCTCGATCTACAGTCTGGCGGGTGAGGGGCCGCTGGCCCGGAGCCTCACGGAAAGTGGGGTGAATATCATTTGCCCACCGATCAGGCGGGACGGCCGGCCGGCTCCGATGATCGTCCGTTTCATCAGGTTTTCGATCGTGTCCGGACATCTCTTTACAGTGCTGGTGCAAAGACGGCCCGCGATCGTGCACTGCTTTCTTCCGATGGCCTATTTGACAACGGCGCCATTGGCATTTCTCGCCGGCATCCGAATCCGGGTCATGAGCCGCCGGAGCCTCAACCATTACCAGGAGAAATACCCCTTGCTGCGAATGCTGGAGCGGCGTCTGCATGGCCATATGACTGCAATCCTGGGCAACTCGCGGCGCGTGCTGGGGGACCTTATGGAAGAAGGGGTCGATGAGCGGCGCCTCGGCCTCATCTACAACGGCGTCGATCTGAAGCGTGTTACTTCAAAAGCAGATCGTAACGAGACGCGCGGCGCGCTGGGTATCTCAGCAGACGCTCTGGTCATGATCGTCGTCGCGAACTTGATACCCTACAAGGGACATCTGGATCTGATCAGCGCGCTCGGCGGCGCCGCAGCTTCACTGCCCCGCGATTGGCAGCTTCTGATCGTCGGTCGAGACGACGGGGCAGGCGCTGCAATCGGATCGCTGGCTGTGGAGCTGGGAATCGGTGACCACATCAGGTTCCTGGGCTCGCGCAGCGATGTTCCGGACCTGATTGCGGCGAGCGATCTTGGTGTTCTGCCATCGCACGAAGAGGGATTTTCCAACGCGGTCATTGAACAGATGGCGGCAGGCCTATGCGTCATCGCGACCGACGTAGGCGGAAATGCCGAGGCGATACTCGATCGCACGACCGGCGTGATCGTGCCGCCGCGAGATGTCGACGCATTGTCGCGAGCTATCGTGCAATTGGTCGGCGATCCAGCCTTGCGTTCCCGCTTTGGAAGCGCTGCACAGGCGCGCGTGCAGTCGAATTTCACCCTGGATGCTTGCGTTGCCGGATATGAGAGCCTTTATCGCGGGCTGCTCGGCGGCAAACGAGTTTGCGATATTGAAGAGGTGCGCGCGTCCAGCAACGCTGGCAGTGAGGTTTAACCCCAACGCTCGCGCCAGGCTTCGAACATCAATACATCCCACAGCAGATACGCCCAGTTGTTCTTTCTGGAAAGGTGCTGTTCCCAATACCGCCGCACCAAAGCCGTATCGAATAGGCCGGCTTCGCCAAGCCGTTTTTCCGATAGCAGGTTTTCCGCCCAGTCCCGGAGCGGACCGCGAAGCCAATCGGCCAGCGGCACGCCGAATCCCATCTTGGGCCGCTCAACGAGTTCGGCGGGAACGTGCCGATTGAGTACTTGCCGAAGCAGCCATTTGGTTTTTCCGTTCCTGATCTTGACCGAGCGGGGCATCCTCCAGGCGAGTTCAACCACGCGATGATCCAAGAGGGGAACGCGTGCTTCGAGGGCTACGGCCATGCTCGTGCGATCGACCTTTGTGAGGATGTCGTCGGGCAGATAGGTCGTCAGATCGAGCAGCTGCATCCGGTCGAGCAGGTTGGGGAAGTCGTGTTGAATCGTGTCGTCCTGCAGGACGCCGACCGTCTCTGAGACACCCGGCATCAGGGCGGCGGGATCCCAATGGCTCACCAACTGGCGATAAATTTGCGTGGAGTCGTCGACCTCAAGCAGGCTGGCAAGCTTGTGGAGGCTACGCCCGGGTTGGGCCGTCGGGCGATATCTTCGCAAAATAGCAAAAATATTGTCCCATTGGTCGGCGCCGACGGAAGCCAATCCCGAAGCTGCGCCCTTGCGCATGAAGCCGGGCAGAAGCGTCAGCTTCCGCCATATGTTCGAAGTCAGCTGATACCGGTTGTAACCTGCGAACAGTTCGTCGCCGCCGTCTCCGGATAGAGCGACCGTGACGTGTTTTCGCGTCATCGCCGACACCAGATAGGTTGGAATTTGCGATGAATCGGCGAATGGTTCGTCGAACATTTCTGCGAGCTTGGGCACGACATCCAGCGCTTCGCTCGAACTGACCATCAGTTCGGTGTGTTCGGTTCCAAGGTGTTTTGCGATCGCCGCGGCATAGGGGGCTTCGTTGAATTCCCTTTGTTCGAAGCCGATCGAGAACGTCTTCACCGGACCTGAGTTCGTCGCCTTCATCAAGGCAACAACCAGAGATGAATCGATGCCGCCCGAGAGAAACGCGCCGAGCGGCACATCCGCCATCATGCGTTTTCCCACCGCATCGAGCAGCAGGGACTCGAGACGGTCGGTCAACTCTGCATCGTCTTCACGAAGCGGATTGCGAATGCCGTCGATAGCAATTTCGCGTGCATTCCAGAATTTCTCACTGCTGGGTTCGCCGTTCCACGGCAGCGTGAGAATCGTTCCGGGCTCAAGCTTGTGGACGCCCTGATAGATGGTATGCGGTGTTGGAATGTAATTGTGCCGCATGTAGGAAGCGACGGCCTCCGGCCTTATCCGCGGTGTCCATCCGCGGTATTCGCGCAGCGCCTTCAGTTCCGATGCGAACATGAAGACGCCGTCGATCTTCGCCCAGTAGACCGGTTTGATCCCGAGCCTGTCGCGGACCAGCGTCAGGGTGCGGTCCCTGCGGTCCCAGATTGCGATCGCGAACATCCCGATCAGCCGGCGTACTGTCCCGGTGACGCCGTATCGGGCAACCGATTCAAGAATGACTTCGGTGTCGGAATGGCCGCGAAAACCCTGTCCGGCAGCCTCCAGTTCCCTTCGAATCTCGAGGTGGCTGTAGACTTCGCCATTGTAGCTGATGACGAAACGCCCGTCGGCCGAATGCATGGGCTGGCGCCCGGCGGGAGACAAGTCGACGATGGCCAGGCGGCGGTGGACCAACGCGACCCCGGCATCATGGTCAAGCCAGACGTCGTGGCCGTCCGGCCCGCGATGCTCGAGGCTGCGATCCATCGAATCTGCGAGACCAGTGAGATCGTCCGGGGATATGCGCCGATTTGGGTCGATGATGCCAGCTATGCCACACATATCCCAGCCAGCACCATATTCCGTTGTTCGAAGCCGTTATTGCGGGGATTTGCGGCGAATTTCACCACTTCTTACCCAAAAATACCTTCTTGGCAAGCCAACGCAACCAGCGCATAAGGATGGCCAAAAGCGGATATTTATAGCTCGAAATTCACGCTGGACGCGTGTCGGATAGCTGCGCCGCCAGGGGATATTCGAAAGTGCTCACGAAGTCATGACAGTCGTCGCAGGACCATCGCGCAAAGCCGCTATTCTAAATCATTCAGAGGCCTATGCATCTGCTCGCGCCACTTGGCGAGAGAAGGCCGATTTTTTTCATCGTGAAGACGAAAACTATCTGCGCTTCTTGATCCCGAAAGGTGCGCGCGTTCTGGAAATCGGATGCGGCACCGGCGATACGCTTGCAGGCCTCGAACCGTCGTTCGGTGTCGGCCTGGATTTCAGCCCGGCGATGGTTGAACAGGCGCGCAAGCTTCATTCCGGTCTGACATTTCTGGTTGGCGATGCCGAAGATCCGGAGGTGATTGCGTCTCTTCCCGGGCCGTTCGATTTCATCGTTGTGCTGGATACGATCGGATCGCTCGACGACGTTCAGGCGTTTTTCGAGCGGCTGCATCCATTGTGCACACGCGAGACGCGGCTGGTCGTCGGTTACTTTTCGCATCTGTGGATGCCGTTGCTGAAGCTGGCTGAATTCGCCGGGGGGCGCATGCCCCACCCGCCACAGAACGTCCTGTCGCCGGCAGACGTCCAGGCGTTGGCCGGACTAGGCAGCTTTGACGCCGTCAAAACTGAACAGCGCATGATCGTCCCGATGTCGCTGTTTGGAATCGGACGTCTCATCAACCGCTTTATCAGCATTCTTCCGGTGTTTCGTTGGTTCGCGTTACGTCATTACGTGGTCTGCCGTTCGCTGTTGAAACCCGACGATACGTTGCGCTCTGCCACCGTCGTCATTCCGGCACGCAACGAGCGCGGCAACATCGAGCCCGCCATCCAGCGTATCCCGCAATTTTGCGAGGATCTGGAGATCATCTTCATTGAAGGTCACAGCAAGGACGGCACCTTTGAGGAGATGCAGAGGGTCAAGGCTGCCTATCCGGACAAAGACATCAAGACCATGGTCCAGCCGGGCAAAGGCAAGGCGGACGCCGTGTTCACAGCCTACGATGTTGCGCGCGGCGATGTCTTGATCATCCTCGACGCCGATCTTACGGTGCCGCCAGAGCAGCTCCCGAAATTCTGGGATGCGATTAAGTCCGGCAAAGGTGAATTCATCAACGGATCGCGCCTCGTTTATCCGCTGGAAGATGACGCCATGCGGTTCCTGAACCTGATCGCCAACAAGAGTTTTTCGTATCTGTTTTCGTGGCTGCTCAATCAGCGCTATACCGACACGCTGTGCGGCACCAAGGTGATGCGGCGGACCGACTATTATCGCCTGCGCGAGGGTAAGGCGTATTTCGGCGATTTCGATCCGTTCGGAGATTTCGATCTGATTTTTGGTGCCTCGAAACTGAACCTGAAGTCGGTCGATCTGCCGATCCGGTATGCCGCGAGATCGTATGGTGAAACGCAGATATCGCGCTTCCGCCACGGCGTGTTGCTCCTGAAGATGGTCGTGTTTGCCTTCTTCAAGATCAAGGCGATCTGATCATTCATTTGGTGGTTGATTGATGTCCAGTACCATCCAGAGCGACCCTCACGCTTCCTATCGCAGCGTCTGGTCCACAAAGCCGATCCTGCGATTGGTCTACGAGGACTATTACCGCCGGATTGCCGCGGCCTGCGTGGCCGGAGAAACCATCGAGATCGGCGGGGGGATCGGGCAGCTCAAGAACTTCATTCCCGCGGCCATATCTTCGGACATCCAGCATTCCCCGATGGTCGACGTAGTCGCGGATGCACAGAATTTGCCATTTGGTTCCGGCGCCATCAGCAACATCGTCATGCTCGACGTGCTGCATCATATCGAGTTCCCGGTTCTGTTCTTCCGGGAGGCCGAGCGTGTTTTGCGCGCTGGCGGCCGTTGCGTGATGATCGAGCCGGCGATCACCCCCGGAAGCACGGTTTTCTACCGGTTGATTCATCCCGAGCCGGTACGAATGAGGGCAACTCCTTTTGTCGAAGGTTTGCCGAACCCCGAGCGTGATCCCTACGATTCCAATCAAGCGATCCCGACGCTGCTGGCGACGCGCGACCGTCTTCAATTCGAGAGGCTCTTTCCAAATCTCGAATTCGTCGAGGTGTCCTGGTTCTCTTTCTGGGTCTATCCGCTTTCCGGCGGGTTCAAGCGCTGGACGCTGATGCCGGCGTCGTTGGGGCGGCGGGTGCTGGCGTTCGAGAAGCGCATCGAGTCTGCGCTCGGTCGCATGCTCGGGTTTCGAACCATGATCGTGCTGCAGAAAAAATCTGCCTGACCATCGTCCAGCGGATCCAATTGCGGCGCCCTCAGCCTGCCTCTGGAAGCGCGTCGGGAGTCTTTGCAGCTTTCTCCGCGCTGAAGATCCAGACCAGTCCGCCAATGGCGCCTACGACGAAGGAGGATGCGCCGAAAAGCAGCGACACCATGGTGCCATCTGTCTGCACCAGGCCGGCGTAGCCGAAGGCGACCATCATGGTCGCCTCCCGCACACCCCAGCCGGCAATCGAAATCGGCAGCATCGTGACCAGCATGATCGGTGGTATGAGGAGGAACACCTGGCTGAAGTCAGCGGGCGCAGAGATCGCGCGCACGACACACCATGCGATCACGACGGTCAGGATGTGCACGCACAGCGAAAGGACTGCAATTCTGGGTCCGCTGTGACGGTCGAAGAGGGTTCGATTTGCAATCAGTGAGCAGGCGTGGATGTGGTGTGTTGGCCACCACGTCCGCAGCCACTTCCACGGCAGGCGCCCCAGGAGCAGGAAGCCCAGACCGCCCGAGATGGCGGCTAGATCAATCAGCACAAGAGCAAGGCGTCCCCGCGAATCCCCGATCAGCTGATAACTCCAGGGGAGGCTGACAATCACGACGATCGCGAGCGCGATGAGTCCGATTGCGCGGTCGACCAGCACCGAATAGGTGGCAGCTCGCCAACCTGCGCCGGTACGGTTGACCAGCCAAAGACGCAGGGCGTCTCCGCCGATGGTTGACGGAAGCGTTTGGTTGAAGAAAGTTCCGATCATGTTGAACTTGAAGGCTTGCGTTGCACGCAACGGAGCCCCGCAGGGACCGGAAATTTCCCGCCATCTCAAAGCGCCACAGAAAACCTGGACGATGGTCACCAGCACCGAAAGTCCCATCCAGCCCAAAATCCAGGCAGGGCTGCTTTCGCTGAGGCGGGACTGGATCGCGGCAAAATTCACGCCGCGGAGCGCCAGATAGAGCAGAGCGCCGGACACCAGAATACGAGCAGCAAGAACCAGAAATCCGCGCATTCCGAGCCGTCGAGTTGGAGTGAAAGACGCCCTGCGCGCCGACCGCTATTTACCAGAAAGTGAAGGGTTATCTAGCCCTGTTATGGGTTTACGGCCGAATAGGCAATACGGACCTTTTCGGCTATTGCTGAAGGCGCAGCACTGCGGGTAAACAGGCCCCGTCGTGGGGTATGACGCAGCTGGAAAACCATAAGTGACACATAGGCGTAGCATAGCAGTTATCGGCTTGGGATATGTGGGACTGCCTGTTGCCGTCTCTTTTGCGCGGGCGGGTGTTCCGGTCGTGGGTTTCGACGTGGACCGTACCCGAGTTTCCGAGTTGCAGGCTGGCCATGATCGCACGCGGGAGGTCGAAGCCGATGACCTCCGACATGGTTCGCTGGCCTTCAGCCACGAACTCGCGGACATCAGAAACTCTGACTTCTTTATCGTGACCGTACCGACACCGATCGACGACGCGCACAAGCCGGACCTTGGTGCGATGATTTCTGCATCGCGTTCGATCGGAAGCGTACTCAAGAAGAATGATATCGTCGTCTATGAATCGACGGTCTATCCCGGTGCGGTGGAAGAAGATTGCATTCCCGTTCTGGAGCAGGCGTCATCCCTCAAGGCGGGTGTGGATTTTACGGTCGGCTATTCGCCCGAGCGGATCAATCCAGGCGACAAGGAACATCGCTTCGAAACAATCATGAAGGTCGTCTCGGCGCAGGACGACAAAACGCTGGATATCGTTGCGGACGTCTACGGGTCGGTTGTGACGGCCGGTATCCACCGTGCCCCGTCCATCAAAGTGGCCGAAGCCGCGAAGGTGATCGAGAATACCCAGCGCGACCTCAACATCGCGTTCATGAATGAACTTTCACTCATCTTCCAATCCCTCGGAATCGACACTGGCGACGTGTTGGCGGCCGCGCGGACGAAATGGAATTTCATGCCGTTTCAGCCGGGGCTGGTTGGCGGCCACTGCATCGGGGTTGATCCCTATTATCTGACCCATCGGGCCGAAAAGGCAGGTTACCATCCGGAAGTCATTCTTGCCGGGCGCCGGATCAATGATGGAATGGGGCAGCGCATTGCGCGCGAGTGTATTCGCGGGCTGCTGCGCCGAAAGGGCAAGGCCGGAATCGTCACGGTGCTCGGTCTGACCTTCAAGGAAAACGTTCCGGACACGCGCAACTCTCGTGTCATCGATATTATCCGCGAACTGGAATCGTTCGGTCTGACCGTTCAGGTTCATGACCCGATGGCGGATGCCGCGGACGCTCGCCACGAATACGGTGTAACTCTGGTCGATGCCGACGCTCTTCGGCCGGCTGATGCCGTCATATTGGCGGTGGCGCATGATCTCTATACTGACGGAGGTTGGCCGCTGATTCAGAAATTATTGAATGACGGCGCGGGATTGGTTCTCGACGTCAAGACCAGGCTCGACCGCGGCTCGCAGCCTGCCGGGATCGAGTTGTGGCGGCTCTAGGAATAAGGTCGAGAGATAGATGTCGGATACGATACTAGTCACCGGAGCCGCGGGCTTCATTGGCTTTCACGTGGTGCAGCGCCTGCTGGCGGCTGGCCGCAAGGTTGTTGGTCTCGATATCGTCAACAGCTACTACGATCCGAGACTCAAGGAGGCTCGTCTCGAAATTCTCAAGCGCGATCCAAATTTCGCTTTTGAGAAGCTCGACCTGGCTGATCGCGCGGCGATCAAATCGCTGTTTGCGCAGCACCGCTTTCCTACCGTTATCCATCTCGCGGCACAGGCGGGCGTTCGCTATTCACTTGAAAATCCGCACGCCTACATCGATGCGAACATCGAAGGCTTTATCAATGTGCTTGAAGGTTGCCGGCATAATGGGTGCGGGCATCTCCTGTTCGCCTCTTCGTCCTCGGTCTACGGCGCCAATACCAAATTGCCGTTTTCGGTAAACGACAATGTCGATCATCCCATCAGCCTCTATGCCGCGTCGAAAAAGGCCAATGAGCTGATGGCGCACACCTACAGCCATCTTTATCGCGTGCCGGCCACCGGTTTGCGATTCTTCACGGTCTACGGTCCGTGGGGGCGTCCGGACATGGCGATGTTCATTTTCGCAAAAGCGATCCTGAGCGGGACGCCGATCAAGCTGTTCAATCACGGCAAGATGCGCCGCGATTTCACCTTTGTTGAGGATGTTAGTGAGGCGATTGTTCGCTTGGTGGACCGGCCACCTCAAGGTAACCCGGACTGGTCCGGCGACCGGCCCGATCCTTCGAGCAGCGCGGCGCCGTGGAAGATCTACAACATTGGCAACAACAACCCTGAAGATCTCATGCATGTGATCTCGGTTCTGGAGAAAGAGTTTGGACGGACGGCCACCAAGGAGATGTTGCCCATGCAACCGGGTGACGTGCCGGCAACATACGCCGACGTCGAAGACCTGGCGCGAGATATCGGCTTCCGTCCTGCGACCAGGATTGAAGATGGTATTATGCGATTTGCCAGGTGGTATCGTGAATATCACAAGATTTAGCGGCAGGGCTTAAATGAACAAGCGCATCATTCCATTGATCATGTGCGGCGGCGCTGGAACCCGGCTGTGGCCGGCCTCGCGCGAGGTCCATCCGAAGCAGTTCCTGCCCTTGTTCGGGGTACGTTCGACGTTTCAGGATACGCTGATCCGGGTATCGGACGCGGCGCTGTTCGAGCGTCCTGTCATCATCACCAATAATGCCTATCGCTTCATGGTGCTCGAGCAATTGGCGGAGATCGGCCTGGAGGCCGACGTGCTGCTGGAGCCGATGCGGCGCGATTCCGGGCCTGCGATCGCGGCCGGCGCCGCCTTCGCGCAGACGCGCGACAAGGATGCGATCATTCTGGCGCTGGCGGCCGATCACGTGGTGCGCGATACCGCAGCCTTCGTCGCCGCCTGCCGTGAAGGACTCAACGCTGCGCAAGCCGGGCACATCGTGACCTTTGGCGTGCAGCCCGAGCGTCCGGCCACCGAATACGGCTACATCAGCCCCGGCGATGTCATCTCGGGGCAAGTTCGCGCGGTCGCAAAATTCGTCGAGAAGCCCGACGCGGAAACGGCGGCGGGCTATGTCAAATCGGGCTATCTCTGGAACAGCGGCAACTTCATGTTCCGCGCCGCGGTGCTGCTCGACGAATATCGCAAGGTCGATGCCGGCAGCGTTGAGACGGTGGCGGACTCCGTCGCCAAGGCAGGCAGCGACCTCGGCTTTATCAAGCTCGATACCGATACGTTCGCAGCCGCCAAGTCGATCTCGATCGATTATGCGGTGATGGAGAAGACCTCGCGTACTGCCGTGGTGCCGGTCGCCTGCGGCTGGTCCGATGTCGGCTCCTGGCATGCGGTGTGGGAATTGTCCGACAAGGACGGGCAGGGCAACGCCGCGCGCGGCGCGGCCGTGTTCGAGGATTCACGCAATTGCAACGTGACGACCGACCGCGCGCTGGTCGCGCTCGAAGGCGTCGATGACCTCGTGGTGGTCGCAACGCAGGACGCGGTGCTGGTATCCAGGCAAAAGGACGCCAACGGATTGAAGCGGCTGGTCGCCACATTGAAGAATGTGGCGCCGCAGGTGACCGAGGATCACATCAAGGTGCACCGGCCCTGGGGCTCCTATCAGTCGGTCGACAATGGCGAGCGTCACCAGGTCAAGCGCATCATCGTCAAGCCGGGCGGCCGGCTCTCGCTGCAGAAGCACCATCACCGTTCCGAGCACTGGATCGTGGTGCGGGGCGCCGCCCGCGTCACCGTCAACGAACTGGTCAAGACCGTGCACGAAAACGAATCGATCTACATCCCGATCGGCGCGGTGCACCGGCTGGAAAATCCCGGCAAGATCCAGCTCGAACTGATCGAGGTTCAGACCGGCAGCTATTTCGGCGAGGACGACATCATCCGCATCGAGGATGACTATCAGCGCACGTGAGCCATCTCGGTTCTGATTGAATCAGAACCGAAGCTAAGCTTGCTATTCGCTCGAAGACGCCGAATACGGGACTCAGGTGCGGGACTACTGAACGTCCCGCACGACGCGAAAACCGTTGGCGAAATAGCGCACGTCGAGATCGTACCGGTAACGCGCCGCCGAGGTGACCGTATTGGCCTTGTTGGCGAACGATCCGCCGCGCAGCACGCGCTGGCGGCATTGTCCCTGCGTCCAGGCGGAACCGTCCTTGGGCGCATTCTTGTAATTGTCGTTCCAGCAGTCCTCGACCCATTCGTAGACGTTTCCGGATGTGTCGTAGAGCCCGAAGCCGTTCGGCCTGTATGATCCGGTCCGCATCGTCCGGCGCAGCGAGTCGCCGCAATTGTCACAATTGGCGTTCGACTTGCCGACCTCTTTGCCCCACCAGTAGGTGGTGGTGGTGCCGGCGCGCGCCGCATATTCCCACTCGGCCTCGCTCGGCAGGCGGTAGTTACGGCCGGTCTTCTGCGTCAGCCACAGAACAAACGCCTTGGCGTCCTCCCAGCTCACGTCGATGACCGGCTGATCGCCGCGACCCCAGCCGCGATCGTCCGGCCGGTGCCTGCATTTGCCGTCCGAGACGCACGCATCCCACTCGGCGAAACTGGTCTCGCGCCGTTCGATTGCGAAGTTCTTGGCGATGGAGACGCGGTGCGGCGGTCCCTCGTACGGGCTGTCCTTGCCGCCCATGTCAAATTCGCCTGAGGGCACCACCACCATTTCCGGGCAATCCGGACAGTCGCGGAACAGCTCGCCGGGTTCGGGCGGCGCGGTCGACTGGGCGGCGGCCGGTCCGGCAGCAAGCAGAAATATCAAAAAAGCAAAAAATCTGAACATCATACCCTCGGCCTTAATTGCGCCGGTCGTCCCGCGCGCCGCCTGTCGGTCCATCGTGCCCGCAACACTCCATAAAATCAAAAGTCGCAGTGTCGCTATCGTCAGTTAGTTTTGAGGTATTATAATACTCTAGATCGCATCAAATCGACGAGAGCTTGGGCGCAGGGTGCGGTCCGCCCGCGGCAGGGGACGATATTCAATGGGTTAAATCCAGTGTACTATTTCACAGACGCATTTCAGTTCTTGAGTTATTTGAGATTTTGGCAGCCGCCTGTCGTGATTTTAGGAGGTGTGTGTGTTCTCGAAAGTATCGACCGGAATTGCTGTTTCGCTTTTTATGCTGGCAGGAACGATCGGAACGAGCCACGGACAGCAAAAGCCGGTTGGCGGTCCCAATCCGTCGCCCCCCGGAGCGGCCGTTTACTTCGTTGGTCTCAAGGATGGTCAGACCGTTCCGACCACCTTCACCGTGAATTTCGGCCTCAAGGGCATGGGCGTCGCGCCCGCCGGCTCCGACAAGGCGAATGCCGGACACCACCATTTGCTGATCGACACCGAGTTGCCGCCGCTCGATCAGCCGATACCGAGCGATTTCAATCATCTGCATTTTGGCGCCGGGCAAACCGAGGCCGAAGTGACCTTGCCGGAAGGCGAGCACACGCTGCAGCTGGTGCTGGGCGACAAGGACCACATTCCCAATACGATTCCGCTGATCTCCGAGCGGATCAAGATTCGCGTGGTTGCCGCCGCCCAGATGCCCGCGGCGTCGGCTGCTGCGGCGGCGCCCGCCACGACAAGCCCCGCCAGCGCGGGCCGCAAAAAATCTCCTGATGGCGCCAAGGTATATTTCGTCTTTCCGAAGAATCGCGGCTATGTCACGCCGACGCCGGTCATCCGTTTCGGCCTGATCGGCATGGGCGTTGCACCCGCCGGCTTCGAGAAGGTCAACACCGGTCACCACCATCTGTTGATCGATACCGACGTTCCGAATCTCGACCTGCCGATACCGAGCGACTTCAATCATCTGCATTTCGGCGCCGGCCAGACCGAAGCCAAGATCACGCTGCCGCTCGGCAAGCATACCCTGCGATTGCTGCTGGCCGACGAGCTCCACATCCCGCACGATCCGCCGTTGTTGTCGGAACCGATCACGGTCACGGTCACCGCCAGCGGCCGTCCGCCTGCAAAAAAGAAGTATCGCAAATATCGTCGCTATTACTAAAGGGGGGGCAGTTCCGGAGCCTGATATGAGCACACGTCGTCCGATCTGGATTGCAGCTCTGTATAGTCTCGTGCTGCTGACCTGTTCGATCAGCGTTGCGAAGGCCGACCGGCGCGTTGCGCTGGTTGTCGGCAACTCGAACTACAGCCATTCGAGCCTGTTCCTGGCCAATCCGAAGAACGATGCCACAGACGTTGCCGCGGCACTCCGCGGCGTCGGTTTCGAGGTGCTGCAGGTCATCGACGCCAACAAGCGCGATCTCGATTTGAACATGGCGAAGTTCGCGCGCCTTGCGATCGACGCCGATGCCGCGCTGTTCTATTACGCCGGTCATGCCGTCCAGTATCAGGGCCGCAACTTCCTGATGCCGACCGACGCCGAAGTCGAGGACGAGATCAGCTTCCGCTACCAGATGACGCCGCTCGACGACGTGCGCGCCGCGCTCGACCGCGGCGACGGCGTCAAGATCGTGATCCTCGATGCATGCCGCAACAATCCGATCGTCAACGCGCTTCGCCGCAAGAAGAAGTCCGGCGACAGCCGCGCCATCGATGCCGTGCGCGGCGGGCTCGCCAAGATCGACAAGGCCCAGGGCATGGTGGTGGCCTATTCCACCGCGGCGGATGAAGTCGCCGCCGACGGCGACGGCCGCAACAGCCCGTTCACCAGCGCCTTCCTGAAGCGGCTCAAGGAGCCCGGCCTCGAAATCGAACAACTGTTCCGCCGCGTCGCCGCCGACGTCAACGCCCAGACCGGCGGCCGCCAGCGCCCGGAAACCTACGTGTCGCTGCTGAGCAATTACTATCTCAACCAGACCGACCGGATCGCGTTCGACAAGATCAAGGACTCGCCCGATCCCGCCGTGCTGCAGGACTTCATCGCCAAGTTCTCGACGTCGAGCTACGTGCCGGAGGCGCAAAACCGCATCCAGCGCATCGAGGCCGCCATTCGCGAACGCCAGAACCAGGAGGCCCGGCAGCGCGAAGCAGCAAGGCTTGCGGAAGAACAGCGCAAGGCCGAACGCGAAGCTGCGCTGCGCAAACTGGCCGAGCAGGAAGAGGCGTTGCGCAAGCAGGAGACCCTTCGCGCGCAGGCGGCAGCTGAAAAAGTCCGCAAGGAGCGCGAGGCTGCCCAGGCGCAGGAAGAGCAGCGCTTGCGGCTCGTGGCCGAGAAGGAGCGCAAGGAGCGGGAAGCTGCAAAAGCCCAGGAAGAGCAACGTGTGAAGCTCGCGGCCGAGCGGGAGCGCAAGCTGCGTGAAGAGGCTGCGCAATTGCTGGCCGAGCAGGCGCGGACCAAAATCGCCGCGATCGATCGGAAGGAGCCGACCAGTCCGTCGCTTGCCGGCATATCGACCGACATCCGGACGCTGCCGCCGCCGACTGAGGCCGCGCCGGCGCCTGGCGATCCCTGTGATCGAGACAGCGCCATGCTGGCGCAGTTGCGCAGCAACCCGTCGATCGAGGCGGTCACCGAATTGGAGCGGAGCCTGAGCTGCGAGAAATTGCGCGCCCAGGTCCTGCGGTTGCGGGAAAGCCTCTCTGCGGTCGCCAATGCGGCGCCGGCCGTCGCCGCCCAGATCAAGCCTGTCGTTGAAAAAATTGCCCCGCCGCCGGCCTTGGTTATTGCGCCTGCGCCGCCGCCTCCGGCCGCGCCGAAACAGGAAGCCGCCCCGAAGCCGCCCGAGCCGCCGAAGGTTGCCGTTGCGACTGTCGCACCGGCACCCGAATGCAAAAAGGACGAAGCCAGGCTTGCCAGGATCCGCGCCAATCCCTCGCACGCCGATCTGGCCGCGCTGGAGCGTGACCTCGGCTGCGAGCGCTTGCGCCCGCAAATCGTGCGCTTGCGCGAGAGCCTGCCCAAGGAAATTGCGAAGGAAGTGGCCAAGCCGGACGAGCCGTCGATTGCGGCCAATCCGCCAACCCTTCAATCCGCTCAGTCCGCGCCATCAGGGACGAAGCCGGCGCAACCCGCGCCGATTGTTCAGGTCCGAAGCTGTGACGAGGAGAGGGCCACCCTGGCCAAGCTGCGCGCCAGCCAGTCACGCGAGGATGTGGTTCGATTCGAGCGCGAACTGGCCTGTGAGCAGCTGCGGCCCCAGGTCATCCGGCTGCGGGAAAGCCTGTCCGGCGGCTAGAGCGTTTTCCAGCGAAGTGGACACCGGTTCGCGTGAAGAAAACGCGTCAAAACAAGAATCTAGAGCCCCGTTCCGATCCCATCGGAACGGAACTGGCTCTAGTCAGGACGGGCTCCCACAGCCCCCGGCCAAGCACTTAATTCCTCCATATTGCGGTGGCCTAAGCCCCCTATGAGCCCTGCCAGATCGCTTCTCCAAGTGCCTCCTGGGCTGTAACTCTTTGAATCAAAACGTGTCCGGATAGCGGGGATGGCGTTCGCCACATTTGTGGCGGCGTGCTAGAGAACCGCCGGGGACTGGCGAAAGTCTGTTGGGGTCGACAACATGGGTTTTATAGGGTCCGGATCGGACGCGAAGAGCGGCGCCGCGCGTGAACTGCGCGTAGGTGTGATCGGTGCCGGGGTAATGGGCAGCAACCATGCCCGCGTGCTGGCGGGGCTGCCCGGCGTCACGCTGGTCGGTATCGTCGATCCGCTGCCGGAACACCGCGCGCGCGCCACCGAACTCGCAGGCTGCCGCGCTTTCGAGGGCCTCGAAGAATTGCTGGCCGAGGGCGTCGACGCGGTCACGATCGCGGCTCCGACCCATCTGCATCATGAGGTCGCGCTCGCCTGCATCGCGCGCAACATCCATATCCTGGTCGAGAAGCCGATCGCGCCGACCGTGCAGGAAGGGCGCGATATCGTCGACGCCGCGCAGCGCGCCGGCGTCACGCTGATGGTTGGCCATGTCGAGCGCTTCAATCCGGCGGTCGCGGCGATCAAGCAGGCGATCTCCGGCGAGGACATCCTTTCCATCGGCATCACAAGGGTCGGGCCGTTTCCGCCGCGGATGTCGAATGTCGGCGTCGTCATCGATCTGGCCGTGCACGATATCGACCTGATCCGCTGGTTCACCGAATCCGACATCGTCGAAGTGCAGCCGCAGCTCTCCAGCGCGATCGCCGAGCGCGAGGACATCGCGCTGCTGCAGTTCCGCACCGCCTCGGGCGTGCTCGCCCATATCAACACCAACTGGCTGACGCCGTTCAAGGCGCGCAACGTCACGGTCGCGACCCGCGGCAAATATGTGATGGGCGACCTCTTGACGCGTCAGGTGACGGAGTGCTTCGGCTTCAAGCCCGACGGCAGCTATTCGATGCGTCATCTGCCGGTCGGCCATGACGAGCCGCTGCGCGCCGAATTGATCGCGTTCCTCGATGCCGTCAGGTCAGGCAATGTGCCGGCGGTTACCGGCGACGAGGGCGTGGCCAGCCTCGAAATCGCGATCCGCTGCCTCGAAGCGCCGGCCCGGCCCGCGGCTTCCTCCGCGCGCAAGGGTCCACGCCGCGTCGCCGGCTGATTACCGTCCATCTCATTCGAAGCAAGGCTCCATGAACCAGCACATGCGTCCAGAATCCATTCCCCTGATCGATATCGCCGCGCAGCGCCGCCGGCTTGGCAAGTCGATCGATGATGCCGTGTCCCGCGTGCTCAACCACTGCCAGTTCATCAACGGTCCGGAAGTGACCGCGCTCGAGAAGGCGCTGGCGGCATTCAGCGGCGCCAAACATGTCGTGAGCTGCGCCAGCGGCACCGATGCGCTGCTGATGGTGCTGATGGCCAAAAACATCGGCCCCGGCGATGCCGTGCTGTGTCCGTCGTTCACGTTCAGCGCGACCGGTGAAGCCGTGGCGCTGACCGGCGCTACGCCGGTTTTCGTCGATGTCGATGAAGCGACCTTCAACATGGATCCCGCCTCGCTCAAGCGCGGCATCGCGACCGCCCGGCAGCGCGGGCTGAAACCGCGTGGCGTGATCGTGGTCGATCTGTTCGGGCAGAGCGCCGACCACGACGCCATCGGCGCGGTCACGGAGGCCGAGGGGCTGTTCGTGCTTGACGATGCCGCGCAGGGCTTTGGCGCCAGCTACAAGGGCCGCAAGCTCGGCACCTTCGGGCTCGCCACCGCGACCAGCTTCTTCCCGGCCAAGCCGCTCGGCTGCTATGGCGATGGCGGCGCGATCTTCACCGACGATGATGAGCTTGCCAACACGCTGCGCAGCATCCGCGTGCACGGCCAGGGTGCGGACAAATACGACAATGTCCGCCTCGGCCTCACCGGACGTCTCGACACCATGCAGGCGGCGGTCCTGATCGAGAAGCTGAAGATCTTCGAGGATGAGATCGCGGCGCGCAACAAGATCGCGGATCGTTATGCGCGCGGCCTCGGCAATGTCGTGACCGTGCCGCGGCTCGCCTCCGGCTGCACCTCGGTGTGGGCGCAGTACACCATCCGCCTGCCCAAAGGCACCGACCGCGACGGTTTTGCTGCGGCGCTGATGGCGCAGGGCGTTCCGACCGCGGTCTACTACACCAAATCGATGCATCAGCAGACCGCGTATCGCAATTACCCGGTCGCGGAAGGCGGCCTGCCGGTGAGCGAAAGCCTTTCGGAGGACGTCATCAGCCTGCCGATGCACGCCTATCTCGACGAGGCGACACAGGATCGCGTCATCCAGGCGGTGCGCGGCGCGCTTTCCGCCTGATTTCGGCCCATAGCGTTTTCGAAGAAAACGCGTCCAAATAGCCGATAGCGTTTACGTGAAGAGGGCGCGTCCATACAAATATAGCTCTCGGTTCTGATGCAATCAGAACCGAATATGCGCTAGAAGCTAGCCCATGCTTGGGCGCATCTTCACCGTCGGCGGCTATACGCTTCTTTCGCGCGTGACCGGTTTTGCGCGCGACATCATGCTCGCGGCGATCCTCGGTGCCGGGCCGGTCGCGGACGCGTTCTTCGTGGCGCTGCGCCTGCCCAATCATTTTCGCGCCATCTTCGCCGAAGGCGCCTTCAACGCCGCGTTCGTGCCGGCCTATGCCCACCTTCACGGGCAGAACCAGACCTCGGCAAAATTGTTCGCCGATCGCATCTTCACGCTGCTGTTCGGCGCCCAGGTCGTGCTGCTCGTGGTGGCGTGGCTGTTCATGCCGCAGGTGATCGGCCTCCTGGCGCCGGGATTCTCCGACGATCCGGCGCGCGGCGAACTTGCGATTGCGCTGACGCGGATCACCTTTCCATATCTCCTGCTGATCACGCTGGTGACGCTTTACGGCGGCATGCTCAACGTCATGCATCGCTTTGCCACTGCTGCGGCGGCGCCGATCTTTCTCAATCTGTCGATGATGGCGACATTGGCGCTGGCCGCGTTCTTTCCGGGCGCCGGCTATGCCGCCGCATGGGGCGTCCTGATCGCCGGCATCCTCGAATTCCTGCTGCTGGCGGGTGACGCGGCGAAGAACGGCATCCTGCCGAAGTTCAGCATGCCCCGGCTCGATAACGATGTCCGCGCCTTCTTTCGCGCGCTGGGGCCGGCGACCATCGGCTCGATGGGAACGCAGGTGGCGCTGTTCGCCGACACCATCATCGCGACGTTTCTCGCCGCCGGCGCGCTGTCGGCGCTGTATTACGCCGACCGCCTCAACCAGTTGCCGATCGGCGTGATCGGGATCGCGATCGGCACGGTGTTGCTGCCGGAAATGTCGCGGCGGCTGACGGCGCAGGACCATGCCGGCGCCGCCAAGGCGCAGCGGCGGGCGTTCAATTTCACGCTGTTGTTTTCGATACCGTTCGTCGCCGCGTTCCTCACGGTGCCTGACGTGATCATGCGCGCCATGTTTGCGCGCGGCGCGTTCTCGAAGGCCGACGCCGCGGCGGCGGGCGCGACACTGGCGGCCTATGCCGTCGGCCTCATTCCCTTCGTGATGATCCGCAGCGCGGTCGCCACCTTCTATGCCCGCAAGGACACCGCGACGCCGGTCAAGGCGGCGCTGACCGGCGTTGCCGTCAACGTCGCCCTGAAAGTCGCGCTGATGGGGACGCTCGCCCAGATCGGCCTCGCGCTCGCCACCGCGATCGGCGCCTGGGTCAATCTGCTGCTGGTACTCGGTTTTGCAGTGCGAAGAGGATTTCTCGAGCTCGACCGCGAGTGGCTCAGATCGCTCGCCAAGTTCGCGATATCCGGCATCGTGCTTGCCATAGCCCTTTGGCTGACCGCGCGTTTCGCCACCATTTATTTCGCGCAAATGAGCTCGTTCCGCGACGAGCTCGCATTGCTGTTACTTATGGTGAGCGGCATCTTTGTCTATGGTGTTTCGATCCTCGTCCTGTTCGGCAGAGGTTGGATTTTCTCGCTGATCCGCGGCTAAACCCGTTTGCGCTTCCCGGCGAACCACGCCAATATGGCGCGAAACAATCAGGCTATTGGAGATACGATGGCAGCTCCCATCAAGTTCGGCGTCGGTCATAGCGTCCGGCGCAAGGAAGACGATGCGCTCATTCGCGGCAAGGGCCGCTATACCGACGACGTCTCGCCGTCTCCCTCCCTGCATGCGTTGATGCTGCGCTCGCCGCACGCGCACGCGAAGTTCACCATCAACGTCACCAAGGCCCGCGGCATGCCCGGTGTCGCCGCGGTGTTGATCGCCGACGACGTCAAGGATCTCGGCGACCTGCCGTGCCTGTTCAATTTCGAAGTCGATCCGTTCACCGGACCTCCGTATCCGATCCTCGCCAGGGATGAAGTGCGCCACGTCGGCGATTCCATCGCCTTCGTGGTCGCCGACACCATCGACCAGGCGCGCGACGCGATCGAGGCGATCGAGGTCAACTGGACGCCGCTGCCCGCGGTGGTCGGCCTTGTCAACGCCGTCAAGAAAGGTGCGCCGCAGGTCTGGCCCAATCACGCCGGCAATGTCCTGTTCGACGTGCCGATCGGCGACAAGGCGGCAACCGACGCGGTGTTTGCAAAAGCGCATGCGGTCGCCGAAGTGTCGATCGTCAATCCGCGCGTCATCACCAACTTCATGGAAACGCGCGCCGCGGTCGCCGAATACGACGCCAAGAAGGATCATCTGACGCTGACGATCGGGAGCCAGGGCAGCCATCGCCTGCGCGAGATCATCGGCGGCATGGTGCTCAAGATGCCGCTGGAAAAGATGCGGGTGATCTGCCCCGACGTCGGCGGCGGCTTCGGCACCAAACTGTTTCCGTACCGCGAATATGCGCTGATCTCGGTCGCGGCGAAACGGCTGAAGAAGACCATCAAATGGACCGCCGACCGCTCCGATCACTTCGTGGGTGACGCGCAGGGGCGCGACAACGTCACTGTGGCGAAGATGGCGCTGGCCGAGGACGGCAAGTTTTTGGCGATGGATGTCGACCTGATGGGCGACATGGGCGCGTATCTGTCGACCTTCGGTCCCTACATTCCGCATGGCGGCGCCGGCATGCTGCCCGGCCTCTACGATATCCAGATCTTCCACTGCCGCGTCCGCACCGTGTTCACCAACACCGTGCCGGTCGATGCCTATCGCGGCGCGGGCCGCCCCGAGGCGGCTTACGTGATCGAACGGCTGGTGGATGCCTGCGCGCGCAAACTTGGGCTGACGCCCGATGCGATCAGGCGCAAGAATTTCATCCCGCCGAAGGCGCTGCCGTACAAGACCGTGACCGGCAAGGTCTACGACTCCGGCGATTTCACTGCGCATATGAAGCGCGCGATGGAAGTCGCCAACTGGAAGGAGTTCCCCAAGCGCGCCAAGGCCGCCAAGAAGGCCGGGCTGGTGCGCGGCATTGGGCTTGCGAGCTATGTCGAGATCTGCGGCACCATGGGCGATGAGACCGCCAATGTGGCGCTCGATCCCAATGGCGACGTCACCATCCTGATCGGCACCCAGTCGAGCGGGCAGGGCCATCAGACCGCCTACGCGCAGTTGATCGCCGAACAGTTCGGCTTGCCGCCCGAGCGCGTGCACATCGTGCAGGGCGACACCGATAGGGTTGCCACCGGCCTTGGCACCGGCGGTTCGGCCTCGATCCCGACCGGGGGCGTCAGCGTGCAGCGTGCGGCCCACGACCTTGGCGGCAAGCTGAAGGAGATCGCGGCCGAAGCACTGGAAACCAGCGCTGCCGACCTCGAGATCAGCGACGGCCGAATCCGGATCGCCGGCACCGACCGTTCGGTGAGTTTCGCCGATCTGGCCAAACGTCCTGATGTCGATCCGTCAAAGCTGAATGCGAGCGCGACCTTCAACCAGGCCGACGGCACCTATCCGAACGGCACGCATCTGGCCGAAGTCGAGATCGATCCGGCCACCGGCATCATCAAGATCGTCAACTACGTGATCGTCGATGATTTCGGCGTGACGCTCAATCCGCTGCTGCTGGCCGGGCAGGTCCATGGCGGCGCGATGCAGGGGATCGGCCAGGCCCTGATGGAGCAGGCGGTATTCGGCAGCGACGGCCAGCTCGTCACCGGCACCTTCATGGATTATGCGATGCCGCGCGCGGCCGACGGCCCGTCCTTCCACTTCGAAACCCACAACGTTCCCTGCACCACCAATCCGCTCGGCGTGAAGGGGGCGGGTGAGGCCGGGGCGATCGGCTCCTGCCCGGCGGTGGTCAATGCGATCGTCGAGGGGCTGTGGCGCGAATACAAGATCGACCACATCGACATGCCGGCGACGGCCGAACGGGTCTGGATCGCCATCCGGGAGGCACAGCGCCGGCATAACCTCTGATATTTTGTCGCAGCTGGAATGATTCTAAGTTTATGGTGTTATCAGGCTTGGGCGCGGTCCGCGGAGACCGCGGCCCGGTCTGTGTCATGAAAAAGGGATCTGGCGATGAAACGGGTTTTGGTGGTTGCAGGAGCGCTTTTGCTCAGTGTCGGCGCCGTTATGGCACAGCAGGACGTGGTCAAGAAGGACCAGGACGTCATGAAGGCCACCGGCCGGGCGCTGGGCGGCGTGCTGTCGCCGATGTTCAAGGGCGAGAAGCCCTATGATCAGGCCGCCGTCGATGGGGCGATCAAGACGCTTGAAGATACCGCAAAGAACCTGCCGACCATGTTTCCGGTGAGCACCAAGGGCCTGAAGGCCGACGGCGACTACAGCTCCTCGCCCAAGATCTGGGAAGACAAGGCCGGCTTCGATGCCAAGATCGCAGACTTTGCCAAGGCGGTGAGCGAGGCCAAGGCCAAGATCAAGGATGCCGATACGCTGAAGGCGAACTTCCCCGGGATCGGCAAGGCATGCGGCGGTTGCCACGAGACCTACCGCGTCAAGAACAGCTAGGCTTTCGGTTGGACCAGACAGGAAGGGGCGGGACGCGTGACGTGTCTGGCCTCTTTTTTTATTTGCGGGTGCGAACGCTTCGCCGCGCATCAGCTCGAAGCCGCTTCATCGCCGTACGAAACTCACCACCTCGCCGCGGATTGTGCCGCGCGGATTTGTTGCCGCAAAGGCATTGAGTCGTCGTAATTTCGTGGAAGCATCCAGCCGGAATTGCGTACATACTGGTGCCATACTGAAACGCCCGATGACGGATTGGTGAATGCTGAAACGACTGTTCCTTCTGGCCGTTTTGGCCGCCGTCGCCGGGCTTGGCATTTTCTGGTGGCTGACCATACCGGCGGTGGTCGCTGCGAGTTCATTGCCAGCCTACAAGCCTAACCTCGCCAACGGTCTCACAGCGTTCAATGCCGGCGGATGTTCGTCCTGCCACGCCGTGCCGAACCAGCCCGATCGGCTCAAGCTCGGCGGTGGATTGCCGATCCCATCGCCGTTCGGCACCTTCAACGTTCCCAATATCTCGCCCGATCCGAACGACGGCATCGGGCGATGGAGCGAGGCCGATTTCGTCACCGCCGTGCTCAAGGGCACGTCGCCGTCGGGCTTCCATTATTTTCCGGCGTTTCCCTACGCGTCTTACGAACATGCGAAGGTCGAAGACGTCAGAGACCTGTTTGCCTATCTGAAGACACTGGCGCCGGTGGCCGGCAAGACGCGCGACCATGACGTGCCGTTTCCGTTCAACATCCGCCGCAATGTCGGGGTGTGGAAATTCCTGTTCACGGACGGCAAGCCGTTCGTGCCGGACGCCAGCAAATCGGCGCAATGGAATCGCGGCGCCTATCTCGTCAACAGCCTCGGTCATTGCGCGGAGTGCCACAGCCCGCGCAATTTCCTCGGTGGCATCATCGACGCGCAGCGCTTTGCCGGCGGGCCTAATCCGGAAGGCGAGGGCTGGGTGCCCAACATCACCCAGAAGCGGATGTCGGACTGGAGCGCGAAGGATTTCGCCTATTTCCTCGAGAGCGGGATGACGCCCGAGGGCGACACCGCCGGCGGCTCGATGGCGCGGGTGATCCGCAACACCTCGCAATTGTCGCCGGAAGACCGCACCGCGATGGCGGAGTATCTGAAATCGCTGCCCCCGGTGGAGGGACCGCCGCGGCCGAAGAAGCCGGAGAAATCCTGACGCGTTTCTCTATCCGAACATCAGCGTGGTCCGCATATTCTTTGGATTGAAATCAGGAGAATCAATCTGTCATGCGGCGGGTTCGATGCGCTACCCATGGGGACCAACCGGAAACCTTGGTCTGCCAGCATATCGCTCAAGGGCTGTTCGCCCGCCAGCGCGTCGGCTTTTTTTGGACCGTGGACGACCCAGACAATCCGAGGCCAGACGCCTGGTGCCTGGAATGTGAAAATAGGTGCAGGCGTGAGGGCGGCGAGTGGATCGGCTCCGCTTTGGAACATCTCAAGCCAAAGGTGTTGTGTGCGGAATGTTACGACTTCGCAAAGGCGTTTAACTTCGGCGAAAATTCAAACTAGGCCACCCCCAACTCAAGCTAGAGCGGGATGCCTTTAGATTGCTTCGGCGTGGTCGCAACAGCCTCGCCGTCATCCTGAGGTGCGAGCGTAGCGAGCCTCGAAGGATGGGCCACGGGCGTACTCATCCTTCGAGGCGCGCAAGAGCGCGCACCTCAGGATGACGGCGGACAGTGCGAGCGCGACACCCCGATCTGACGTCTTCACGCTCTATGACACCGGGGGTCGAATGCGGACAATACCCGCTTGTGGAGAAGGGTTGGAGTGGGGGTGCCGCCGCGATTGTCACCGTTCGTGTGGAGGGAGTTTCCTCCAATCGGATCGCATCGATCGATGCGATCCGATTTAAGAGCGAGCTTCGCTCGTCTCGACCCCCGCAAGCGGGAGAGCGGAGCCAGTTTGCCGCCGGACTAATTCAACCAAACTAGAGCGTCACTCGAACGTATTGACCATGCCGGCCTTGGCGAGCGCCGCCTTGCGTGCGCTCATCCACTCCTCGGTGAGCTTTGCCGGATCGGAAGACGGGCTGCCTTTCATGTAGTCGTTCCACGCCGCGATCAGGATTTCCTGCCGCTTGAGCAGTGCGTTGTTGTGCTTCTCCTGGTCGTCGCTCCAGGCGCCCACCTCTTTGAGCGCCTTGACCGCGCCCTTGTGCGTCGGCACCGCCCAGTTCTTGGCCTGCGCCTTTACCGCAAGCCCGCTGGCGCCGGGGGCGTTGTCCTTGTAGCCGTCATAGCCGTCGATCATCGCCTTGGTCAGCATGTAGACCTCGTCTTCGGACTGGCTGCCATAGACGCTGTAGATCGGATATGGATAGGTGCCGACCTCGATCGGCTTGTCCTTGGAAAATTCGCCTGCGCCGCAGGTTGCCTTGTGCTCGGTGAAATACGGGCCGACCTTGCGCATGCGCTCCCATCCCGCCTTGTCGGAGAATGGCATCGCGGGCCAGGTGATGCCGCGCGGCGATGTCTGCAGTTCCTTGGCGGGCCCGGAGATCGTCGAACCGAATACCGCATCGGTGTCGTTGTTGATGATGCCTTTCCACATTGCATTGTTGCCCGCGAACTCGACGATCTTGACGTCCTTGGCCGTCAGATTGGCGAACGCCAGCACGGCAAGCGCATTCTGGTTGAGCGCGGGAGAACCGACCACGAAGCCGATGCGCTTGCCTTTCAGGTCGGCATAGGTCTTGACGCCGATGTCGGCGGCGACCGCCAGTGAAAGGCCGTTGCAGTCGATCGAGCTCAGCGTGATCTGGATGGGCTGCGGTCCCCATTCCCGGGTCGCGAATTCGAACACGCCTTCCTGCGCGAAAAAGACCCCGACGCCCATTGCCGAGATGCTGGCGCGGTTGAGGCGCAGCGGTTGCAGGCGGGCGACGTCGTTGCCGGCGGGCAGCACGCGCGCATCGCTGCCATACTTGTCCTTGAACATCTTGCCGACGGCAACCGTGATGTTGAAGCCGGAGGTCCCGGTGTCATACGCGGTCATCGTCACGTTGGGCGGCAGTTTCACCTGTGCGGCCGCCGTCGATGCCGCGACCGCGGTTCCGGTCAGCGCGATGGCCGCAAGCATCATCTTCGGATTGATCATTCATCCCTCCCGTTGCGGCTGACGTTGCAGCCTTGAGACCGCTTGTCGCCGGTGCTTCCTGGCCCGCAATGGGACGTCAGTTGGAGGCAGGCGCTGCGTATTGGTGCGAATGCTCGCGGATTTCGGCTCCTCCCGCAAGGCACAAGCAGGGGGTACCGATCCGCGTCAGCTTGACGCGTTGCGTTGTCCGAAACGGCGGAGGGTGGCGGCAGGTCCTGATTCAGGCCAGCTTCGCCATGCCAAGCTCATCCGCGACCTGATCGAGCCCGCGCATCAGCGCGCCCGGAATCGGAATGCCATCGCGCATCCGCGCCTCTCGCGTGGCGTGGCTGCGCTCGCCGGGAACGAAGATCCTGTTCACGCCGGGCATCCGCTCGGAGTTTCTGAAATCGCGCACCAGCGCATCGACGCTCGCCTTGAACACGTCAACATCGCCGAAGGCCGAGATGTTGATCGCGGCGACCGCCTGACCGGTATTGGTGACGCTGTCGTCATCATGGTTGAAGTCGATGACGTCCCGGCCCATCGCCGCACCACCCAGCGTGCCCGCGAGCAGGCCGATGATCATGGCGAGCCCATAACCCTTGTAGCCGGCCTCCATGCCGCCGAGCGGCAGCAGCATGCCTTCGTCGGCGCGCTTCGGATCGGTCAGCGGCTTGCCCTCACGATCGATCATCCATCCCTCCGGCATGGTCTCGCCGCGCAGTGCCTTGGATTTCACTTTTCCATAGGCCGCAACCGTCGTCGCCATATCGAGAATGATCGGCTTCTCGTCACCGGCCGGAATTGCGGCTGCGATCGGGTTGGTCGACAGCAGCATGTCGAGGCCGCCCCAGGGCGGCAGATGGTTGGCGTTGCCGACCGCGAAATAGAGCCCGATCATGTCGTGGGCCAGCGGCATCGACGCGTAGAGCGAGGCGGGTCCCGCATGGTTGCTGTACTGCGAGTTGACCCATGCGATCCCCGTGGTGCGCGCCTTTTCGATCGCGATCTCGGCCGCGCGTTTCATCACGAGGTGGCCCATGCCGTTATCGCCATTCAGCAAGGCGGTGGAGGCGTGCTCGCGCACCACCGTGATGTCGGGTCGCACGTTGAAGCCGCCGGCCTTGATGCGGCGGGCATATTGCGGCAGCCGGCTGACGCCGTGGCCGTCCGATCCCTGCAGATCGGCTTCCGCCATCAGCGCGGCGACCGTCATGGCGTCGGCTTCCGGCAGGCCCAGCTTGGTCATGGCTTCGCGGATGAAGCCCTTCAGCCGGTCGAAGGTTACGGTCACTGCAGTCAGGATCGGCACTCCGCGCGCGGGCAGGGTCTGAGACAGTCCAATCGGGCGATGGACTAGCTGCCGCCGAACGCCTTGAAGGTGATGATGGTGTGGGTGTCCTGGATGCCGGGAATGACCTGCACCTTCTCGTTGACGAAATGGCCGATGTCGGTGGCGTTGTCGACGTAGAACTTGACCAGCAGGTCGTAATCGCCGGCGGTGGAATAGATCTCCGAGGCGATCTCGGCTTCCGCGAGCGCATTGGCCACCGCATAGGACTGGCCAAGCTTGCATTTGAACTGGACGAAGAAGGGAACCATGGTTGTCGTCTCCGGAAGGGAAGATTTGTGCTCAATAGGCCAAAAACGGGAGCTCGTGGCAAGCCAACTTGCTGGCAATAGCCGGCCGCGCTAGGACAGTTTATGGCTCCGAACTCACCAATTCCACGAGGTAGGCGATGACGCCGATTGCGCTGACCATCGCCGGCTCCGATTCGTCCGGCGGCGCCGGAATCCAGGCCGATCTGAAGACGTTTGCCGCGCTCGGCGTCTATGGCGCCTCTGTCATCACGGCGCTGACGGCGCAGAACACGACCGGCGTCAGCGGCATCCATCAGGTGCCGGCGGAGTTCATCACCGCCCAGATCGATGCGGTATTTTCCGACCTCGCCGTCGGCGCGGTCAAGATCGGCATGGTGGCGCAGCCCGCCAGCATCGATGCCATCGTCGCCGGGCTGACGCGCTGGTCGCCGAAGCATGTCGTGCTCGATCCCGTGATGGTCGCGACATCAGGGGACCGCCTGCTGGCCGCGGAAGCCGTCGATGCGCTGCGCACCAAGCTCATTCCGCTCGCCTCGGTCATCACGCCCAATCTGCCGGAAGCAGCGGCCCTGCTCGATGAGCCGATTGCGACAGACGAAGCCGCGGTCGAAAATCAGGGCAAGCGATTGCTGGCGATGGGCTGCCGCGCGGTGCTGATCAAGGGCGGCCACGGGGAGGGCGCCGAGAGCACCGATTATTTTATCGACGCCGGGAAGACCATCACGCTGGCCGCGCCGCGCGTCGCCACCAAAAACACCCACGGCACCGGCTGCTCGCTGTCGTCGGCGATTGCGGCAGGCCTTGCGAAGGGCGAGAACATGGAGACCGCCGTCCGCAACGCCAAGGCCTGGATCAGCGCCGCGATATCAGCCGCGGACCGCTTCAGCGTCGGCCACGGGCACGGCCCGGTCCATCATTTTCACAAGTATTACTGAGGCAGACGTTACCGGAAGCACCGCCGCAGCCGCGGCTGTTCCATGTCCGAATGGCCCATTGGCGGGGCCATGCCCGGCGCCTATAATTCACCGCCTGTAATTCAAGTGCATCGCGACGCCGCCAACGCGCGGACCAGCCGCAATATCCGGGAGAGAAACGCCGTGAGACAAAAAAACCTGCGCTACGCCATATTGACCGTTCTGGCGGGCCTTTCCATCGCCGCAAATCCGGTCCAGGCTCAGACATGGCCGGATAAGCCGATCACGTTCGTGGTGCCGTTCGCGGCCGGTGGCGGCACCGACGCCTTCGCGCGCCCGCTCGCAGCCCAGCTCGACACCCAGCTCGGCAAACGCGTGCTGATCGAAAACCGCGCCGGCGCCGGCGGCACGGTGGGCGCCTCGGCGGCGTCCAAGGCCGCTCCCGACGGCTACACCTTCTTCATGGGCGCGGCGCATCACGCCATTGCACCCTCGCTCTATCCCAATCTCGACTACGACATCGAGAAGGATTTTGTCGCGGTTGCGCTGATCGCGCGTCCGCCGCAGGTGATCGTGGTCAATCCCGAGAAGGTCGCCGCCAAGACGCTCGCCGAATTCATCGCGTTCAACAAGGCGAACCCGGGGCAGTTGAACTACGGCTCCGCCGGCGCCGGCACCACGCATCATCTCGCGGGCGAGTTGTTCAAGATCCTGACCAAGACCAACCTCCAGCACGTCCCCTATCGCGGGGCGGGACCTGCGATGCAGGATCTGATCGCCGGCCACGTGCCTGTCGTGTTCGACGGCATGGGCTCGTCGGCCGCGCCTATCAGGGCCGGGCAGCTCCGCGCGCTCGCGGTCGCCGCACCGAAGCGGGTGGCGGCTTTCCCCGACCTTCCCACGGCCAAGGAAGCCGGTCTGCCCGATTTTGAAGTGGCGACCTGGTACGGCTTGTTCGCGCCGAAGAACACGCCGCCGGCGATCGTCGAACGCATGATCAAGGAGCTGCGGCAGGCCATGCAGGTGGCTGCGATCAAGGAGGCCTGGGAGCGCAACGGTTCTGATGTCCCTGACGTAACGGGCCCTGCATTCGCGAAGATGGTGTCCGCCGAAGTCGTGCGCTGGCGGAAGGTCGTGAAAGAGGCCAATGTGAAGCTGGACTAGGCTGCTGCGTAGGGGGAGGCAGGACCTATGTGGAAGGAGCTTTGGCAGAAGTGGACGATTGATAAGCCCGCAGCCCTTGGTGATTGGCTGCGGGATGTTTTTGTCGTGCAGCTAGCCGCCTTTCTGGACAGGCTGACGTTGAGACAAGTTATCGCGTTCATCCCAGTCGTCATTCTTATCTTTGCCTACTACCATAGAATTCCAATTCCCCCTGAACTGATGCTTGTCGGCGACTTACTGGCCTACATCGACGTCTTCTCGGCGTTGTTCCTGATGGGTGTCTTGACCCGTGCCGCTACCGTCTTGTTCATCGTGAGGCAGGCGATAGCGCGCGCTGCCAGACTGCTGGGCAGTCTGCCGGAAAGAATGCAACGGCTGGATTTTCGACACCGGCGCGAAGGTGGCGCCAAGAATCGGAAACGGTTGACTGGCCGTGCGAAGGACGATGATGGCGAAAATTTCGCCGTTCATGGCGTCGTATTGGCCTAGGGCGCGTACTCATCAATCGAGCTTGCTTGGTGTGGACTTTGCCAATATCGGTGATGCGCCGTCAGGTCATGGGTAAGGTAGCGCTTCCACACATGCCCAATAGTTCGTTATGGTGTGTGTCAAATGGTCCCGGAAGGCTCTTTGCCCCCGCGCCAACGGGCTTGCAATCTAACGGAGTGATCACATGAAACGCCGTACGTTCCTCAAAGGCGGCGCCGTGGCCGGCGCAACGACGCTGGTTGCGGCACCCGCGATCGCGCAAGCCGCGCCCGAGATCAAGTGGCGCCTGACCTCGAGCTTTCCGAAGTCGCTCGAGACCATCTACGGCACGGCGCAGACCTTTGCCAAATACGTCGCTGACGCCACCGACAACAAATTCCAGATCCAGACGTTTGCGGCCGGCGAGATCGTACCCGGCCTGCAGGCGCTCGATGCCGTGAGCACGGCAACCGTCGAGATGGCGCAGACGCCGCTGTATTTCTACATCGGAAAGGAGCCGGCGCTCACCTATGCCACCGGCGCGCCGTTCGGCATGAACCATCGCCATCAGCATTCCTGGTGGACGTTCGGTGGCGGCGCCGACCTCTGCAACGAGGCGCTGAAGCCTTTCAAGGCGCATGCGATCCTGTGCGGCAACTCCGGCACGCAAATGGGCGGCTGGTTCCGCAAGGAGATCAAGACCGCCGATGATCTCAAAGGCCTCAAATTCCGCATCGCGGGCATGGGCGGCCATGTGCTGGCAAAGCTCGGCATCGTGCCGCAGCAGATCGCGGGCGGCGACGTCTATTCGGCGCTCGAGAAAGGCTCGATCGATGCTGCGGAGTTCGTCGGTCCTTATGATGACGAGAAGCTCGGCTTCTACAAGGTAGCAAAATACTATTATTACCCCGGCTGGTGGGAAGGCGGGGCCATGCTCCACATGATCGTCAACGACGAGAAGTGGAATGCGCTCCCCAAGCAATACCAGGCGATCCTCAGCCAGGCAGGTGCGGCGGCGGGCGCCTGGATGATCGAGAAATATGACAGCGTCAATCCAGCTGCCCTGAAGCGGCTGATCGCGGGCGGCGCCGAACTGCGCGCGTTCCCGCAACCGGTCATGGAGGCCTGCTACACCGCCACGCAGGACCATCTGAACGAAATCGCCGAGAAGAGCCCGCTCTTCAAGAAGACAAAAGAGAGCCACGACGCCTACATGAAGGAAGTGCTGTTCTACACGCAGATCGCAGAGAACTATTACGACAACTTCTTGCTCGCCAAAATGCGCAAGGGCTGAGCGCGGGGGCGACGTAAATAAAGGAGCTGGGAACGATTGTCCGTCCCGGGCGTCAATCTACGACGTTGCCGCGGAGAACCCGGATGATCGGCGAAGCTATCGATGGCCCCAGCAAGCTCGACCAGGCCAGGGAGGCCGTTCAGGCGGCTACTCAAACGGTCAAGGAAACCACTCAGTCGGTTGCCGACGCCATCGAAGCAGGCCGGCAACGAGGTGCGCCTCTTGATCGCCTGGCTCGTTGGGCTCGTGAAGCGCCCTTGCACGCCGTCACTGTCGCGTTCCTGCTGGGTGTTCTGCTCGGGCGCCGCCGCAGATAACGAGCCATTCCATCTCTTCGGTCGATCGCGCAATTTGGTTGGCAGCCTCGACGACCGTCTCTCGACCATGAAGCCCGGTGAGCGATGCGGCTAGGCGGCGATTGTTAAAATTTTACGCAAATTGATAAGTGGCGAACAACCGCTCCGGCAAAATCCGGGCGGCGTTAAACCGGGCCTTTATCGCGCGCGTGCATCCTCCTGCAAAAGGAGGCGCATAAGCGATGCCCATTTTTCAGTATTTTTACGTCACAGGATCGGCACTGTTCGTATTGTTGTTTGTTTCCGACGCTTGCCTGCGCGACAGCGAGAGCGATTCACGCTTCGATGGGTCGTTATATCAAAGCGCCATCTACGCACCCCGAGAGGTGGAAACACTGACGGAGCCGCGCTTCACGCAGGATGCGACACCGGCCGATCGCGTCAGGGAAGTGTTTGCCCAGTTCGTGCCCAATGAAGGCAAGCGCAGCAAACGCTACTCTTCGGCGGCGACGCGCGGAACCTAGAATCTTCCGCACGCGTAACGCAGTGCGCGCGATCCAATCACGCGCAGTGCCGCAACAGCTATCGTCAGGCCACGACCTCGATCGCCTTGCCGTTGACGCGCGTCTCGTCCTGCAAATTATCGACCGTGACATGGGTGTCGTACCAGGTCAGGCGAGGCCGCACCCCGAAGCGCTTTGTCAATTCCGCCACGCGTTCCTCCGTAAACCAGGCTTCCGCCGATTGGCGGCTGTCCCAGAGGTAGACGCCGCCGGTACCGGTTTCGCCATTCAGGTAGTCCTTGCGGATCAATCCTTTGGTGGCGAGGCCGCGGTAGGTCGGCGCGCTCGACGTGCCGCCGGTGATTGCCTGTTCCTCTGATCGCTTCGGCAGATCGAACTGAACGACAACGATGCAATTGGCCATGGCGGTTTCCTCAGGTGGGGTTGAGCGGCTGGGGTAGCGGTAGGCGCAGTCCGCGCGCTTGCAGTTTAACCTAGTTGCCGAGCTTGATGCCGGCGTCCCTGATCACTTTTGCCCATTCGGGCGTCTCCTTCTTGATGACGGCTGCAAACTCTGCCGGCGTATTGCCGACGATCTCGAGCCCGAGTTCGTCGAACTTCTTGCGTACCTCCGGCAGCGCCAGCGCCTTGACGGTTTCGCCGTGCAATTTGTCGATAACATCCTGTGGCGTGCCTGATGGCGCGAGCAGGCCGAACCACGGCACCGCCTCGAAACCGGGAAATCCGGATTCCGCCATCGTCGGCAGGTCGGGCGCCAGGGCCGAGCGCCTGACCGAGGTGATGGCCAGTGCGCGCAATTTGCCTTCCTTGGCCAGCGGCACCACGTTCACGATGTTGGCAAACGACATCGCGATGCGGTTGGCGAGCAGGTCGGGCATCAACGCCGTGGTGCCGCGATAGGGCACCGATGCGATGTCGACATGCGCCATGTATTTGAACAGTTCGGCGCCGAGATGCTGCGACGTGCCGACGCCGGCATGGCCGTAGGAGAGTTTGCCGGGCTGCGCCTTGGCGAGTGTCACCAGTTCCGCCACGGTCTTGACCGGCACCTCGGGCGGAACGGCGAGCACGTTCGCGGCGATGAACACCTGCGAGATCGGCGCAAAATCCTTGATCGGATCGAACGGCAGTTTGTCATAGAGGCTCGGATTGATGACGAGCGCCGAGTTGCCGCCCATCAGTAGTGTGGTGCCGTCGGCGGCCGACTTGGCGACGCGTTCGGTGGCGATGTTGCTGCCGGCGCCTTGCAGGTTTTCGACCACGAACGGCGTGCCCCAGACCTCGGCAAACCGTTCGGCAAGAATGCGCGCCGCAAGGTCCGGCGCGGTGCCGGGCGTGAAGCCGACCAGGATCTTCACCGGCTTGTTCGGATAGGTGGACTGCGCCGATGCCGTCTGCGCGGTGAGCAGCACCAGCAACGCGGCGAACAGGTTCGCAACGAACTTCATCGTTTCCTCGCTTGTCCTGCCTGCCGGTTTGCGCGGTCATTGCCGCAGGACGTGGAACAAGTGTGACAGCAGCGGGCGTCGCCCGCAAGGCGCCGGCCGGAGCCGCATGCCCGCGCCCCGGCTGATCCGCAGCAAGTAGCCCGCATGAGCGCATGCGATATGCGGGATTAGAGAAGCCCCGGATGTCGCGTTGCTCATCCAGGCTACATACCAATTGTGCCCGACGGGCAAATCACTTCGGATTTATGGAAATCGTGTCAAGCCCTAAAATAAAAAATATTTCTGTTTACCAGAAGGCAAATCAGGGATATGTGTTGGGCCATCCCGTCCTACTCAGAAGGGCGTCGGCCGTCGTCACGGACGTTGGGCGGGTTGCGGTGGACGCTTGTTTACGCTGAGACGACGGCGTGGATGGGCGTACGGCAAAACCGTGTGGTCCTGGCGCCCGTTGCTGGCGTCAAGCCGTCGGCTAAGCGTGAGCTGAACCGGCGGTGACGGAGTCAACCAAGAACTCGTCTCCGGGGAGAGCACGGCATAAGCCGTAAAGCCATTGCGCAGGGAAGGCCGGGTGTTCTCCGCTGCCCTGTATGCTCGTGTGCATTTTGTTTTGTGCAAACCGCACACGGGACCGCGGGTGCAGCGCGCACCCGGTCTTCCCTGCGCCCTCTCATTGGAGGGCAAGGAAATTTCTGGCAAAGCTCGGGCGCAGTGCGGTCGCGAGATCGCGAAGCTGTATCCACGTCGTCCCGGCGAAGGCCGGGACCCATAGCCACCGAAGTCAGCGATTGAAAGAAAGTCGTCGAACATCGTTTTTCAAAACAAGCGCCGCGGCGTATGGGCCTTCGCCGGGACGACGAACCAGTTAGCGATCCGATGTGCGCATGCGGGTGAACTCCGTAAATCCACGTGGTGGCGCCGTCGTTTCCCTGTCGCATCGCGCTGCTATCCGCTTTTGCAGGGGCGCGTCATCGATTCGCGTGGGGCTATCAGTCGCGTCGGTTGTCATCGCCCTGTCACAGGGATCTGTTAGGTGCACGGCATGGGTAGTGACTCCTCGAGTGAAGAGAGCCCGGAGCGGCGCTTTCGCACTTTGTTTATCTCCGACGTCCATCTCGGAGCCCGCGGCTCGCAAGCCGACCGGTTGCTGGACTTCCTCAAAAGCCACGACGCCGACACCATCTATCTCGTCGGCGATATCGTCGACGGCTGGGCGCTGAAGTCCAACTGGTACTGGCCGCAATCGCATAACGACTTCGTGCAGAAAATGCTGCGCAAGGCGCGCAAGGGCGCCAAGGTCGTCTACGTGCCGGGCAATCACGACGAATTCCTGCGCAACTATTACGGCACCCATTTCGGCGGCATCGACGTGGTGGAAAACACCATTCACGAGGGCGTCGACGGCAAGCGCTATCTCGTCATCCACGGCGACATCTTCGATCTGGTGGTGCAGAACGCGCGCTGGCTCGCCCATCTCGGCGACAAGGCCTATGATTTCGCCATTCAGATGAATCGCCTGGTCAACTTCTTCCGGCGCATGTTCGGCGTTCCCTATTGGTCGCTGTCGCAATGGGCGAAGCTGAAGGTCAAGAACGCGGTGAATTATATCGGCGCATTCGAAAAGACCCTGGCCGGCGAAGCGCGGCGTCACGGCGCCGATGGCGTGATCTGCGGCCATATCCACTACGCCACGATCCGCGACGAGCACGGCATCCGTTACATGAACTGCGGCGACTGGGTCGAAAGCTGCACCGCACTGGTCGAGCACGAGGACGGCCGGTTCGAGATCATCACCTGGGCCGATCCGCAGCGCCGGCTGGCGCCGGTCCCCCGCGTCGCGGCGCGCGCGGCATGACGCATATCCTGGTCGCGACCGATGCGTGGCATCCCCAGGTCAACGGGGTGGTACGGACGCTGACCATGATGGCGGAAGCCGCCAAAGGCTTCGGCGTCGATGTCAGCTTCCTGACGCCGCAATCGTTTCGCACCTTTGCGATGCCGAGCTATCCGGATTTGCAGCTCGCGCTGCCTTACCCGGCGAAGATCGCGGCGCTGATCGAAGCGGCCAAGCCCGACAGCATTCACATCGCGACCGAAGGCCCGATCGGCCTTCTGGTTCGCCGCTATTGCCGCAAGCACGGACTGCCGTTCACCACCAGCTTCCACACGCGCTTTCCGGAATATGTCTCGGCGCGCTCGCCGATCCCGGAAAAATGGGTCTGGCGCGCGCTGCGCTGGTTTCACCGGCCGAGCCAGGCGGTGATGGCGGCGACGCCGGCGCTTGCAGCTGAATTGCGCCAGCGCGGATTTCGCAATGTGGTGCTGTGGTCGCGCGGCGTCGACACCTCGCTGTTTCATCCGCGCACCGCCGACCTCTGTCTGCCGCAGCCGGTGTTCCTCAGTGTCGGCCGCGTCGCGGTCGAAAAGAATCTCGAGGCGTTCCTCGATCTCGATCTCCCCGGCACCAAGCTTGTTGTCGGCGATGGCCCGGCCCGTGTGGCGCTGGAGCGGAAATATCCGGATGCGGTATTCCTGGGCGCCCGGCACGGCGAGGAACTGGCGGAGATTTATGCGGCCGCCGACATCTTCGTGTTCCCAAGCAGAACCGACACCTTCGGTCTGGTTCTGCTGGAGGCGCTCGCCAGCGGGCTGCCGGTTGCCGCTTTTCCGGTCACCGGTCCCCTCGACGTGATCGGGGCGGCGCCGGTCGGCGTGCTCTCCGACGATTTGCGCGCTGCCTGCCTCGACGCGCTGCAGATATCGCCGCAGGCCTGTGTGGAATTTGCCGCCGCCCACACCTGGCAGGCCTCGGCGCGGGTTTTTGTCGACCATGCGCTCAATGTCCGGGCCCCAGGCTCCGAAGGCGAGGTGGTCGAGTTTGTGGAAGACCCGCATTTCGCCGCCTGACTTCACCGGATTGCGTCTTGCCGGCCTGTCCACGGACGCGATACAAAGTCGTCATGACGGATCAAGCCTCGATGGCACCGATTGGTGCCGCAGATATCGATGCGGCGGCGCGGGTGGTTGCGCCCTTTGCGGTGCGAACGCCGCTGTTGTCGTTCCCGGTTCTCAACGAACGCGTCGGAACCAAGGTCTTTCTCAAGCCGGAAATGCTGCAGCGGACCGGTTCTTTCAAGTTCCGCGGCGCCTTCAACAAGCTCGCCTCGATCCCGCAGGCCGAACGCGGCGGCGGTGTGGTCGCGTTCTCGTCCGGCAACCACGCCCAGGGCGTGGCGGCGGCGGCGCAGATCCTCAACATGCAGGCAACCATCGTGATGCCCAAGGACTCGCCGCTGACCAAGCGCGAGCGCACCAAGGGCTATGGCGCCGAAGTCGTGCTCTATGACCGCGACAAGGAAGATCGCGAGGCGATCTCTCAAGATATCGCGCGCAAGCGCGGCGCCACGCTGGTGCGCCCCTATGACGATCCTTTCGTGATCGCCGGGCAGGGCACTGCGGGCCGCGAGATATCAGAGGATATGGCCGCGCTCGGCCTGACGCCCGACATCGTGGTGGCGCCGGCTTCCGGCGGCGGACTGATTGCGGGCGTTGCGACGGCCATCAAGGCGCGCTTTCCGCAATCGACGCTGATCGTCGCCGAACCCGAGGGTTATGACGATCACGGTCTCTCGCTGCGCGCCGGCCATCGCGAAGCCCATCATGCGGCCGATCGCACCATCTGCGACGCCCTGATGGCCGCGATCCCCGGCGTGATGACGTTCTCGATCAACAGCAAGCTGCTGGCCCAGGGCGTGGTCGCCTCCGACGCGGAAGTCGGGGCGGCGGTGGCCTATGCCTACCGGGAACTGAAGCTGGTGGTCGAACCCGGCGGCGCCGTCGGCCTCGCCGCGTTGCTGGCCGGCCGGATCGATGTGCGCGGCAAGAACGTCGTCATCGTTCTCTCCGGCGGCAATGTTGACGCCGACCTGTTCGCCAAGCTGGTCGCCTGAATCGGTGCGACCGGACGCCGCAGGTCGCGACGGCTGAGCCCGACCCGATAGCGAGAACTGCCAAATCCCGTGATTCCCGAACGGCTTGCGCCTTAATCCACCTGGTGGCCGGCCGGAGTCCAACCCATTGCTGTGGTAGTGTTGCACCGCAGGTACATGCGAGTTCCCCAATTGTTAGGTACGTTGTTCCCGCTAAGGAACAGCTGAACGAACGTTGTGGAGCTTGGAATGAATATCCGGAAGTGCGGTCTGTGGGTCTCGGCGACGGCGCTCGGCGCGATGATCCCGTTTGCAACCGCCCTGGCGGCCGACATGCCGGTGAAGGCCGCGCCGATCGTGGCTGCGGCTTATGACTGGTCCGGCGTCTATCTCGGTGTGCACGCCGGTTACGGCGGCGGCATGAAGGATTGGGATGCGCGCAACGCCGATTTCGTCGCCCGCGGTTTCCTCGCCGGCGGTCAGGTCGGCATCAACAAGCAGATTTCCAGCTTCGTGTTCGGCCTCGAACTCGACGGTTCATGGGCCGATATCAGTGGCTCGCAGTTTGTCAGCGTCGGCAGCGCGGCGCTCGGCATCACCAGTTCCCAAACCGCCAGATCGAAGATCGACGGTCTCGTGACCATTGCAGGCCGAGCCGGCCTTGCGGCCGATCGTTGGTTCGTTTTTGCCAAGGGTGGCATCACCGTGGCGCACGAGCGTCATTCGATGGATGCTTCCGCGACCGGATTTGGCCAGGCCGGAACGGCTACCGCCAGCGGCAACGAGATTCGCTATGCGCCGATGGTCGGCTTCGGCGCCGAGTACGCGCTGGGCGGCAACTGGTCGGTCAAGGGCGAGTACAACTACATCCATCTGGACACCACGACGACCACGTTGAGGGGCACCGCGACGCAGGCCGGGCTCACTGCTCCGTTCAGGGCCGATGCGCAGATCGAAGAAGCGATCCATGTCGTCAAGGTCGGCGTCAATTATCGCTTCGGCGGCGTTGCAAAGGACCCGTCCTATGCGCCGGTGCCCGCCGCGCCGGGCACCAACTGGTCGGGCGCCTATATCGGTGCGCAGGCGGGCTATGGTTTTGGCCGCAAGCAATGGCCGGACCTCGGACAGGCCGTCGCTGTGACCAACCTGCCGCAGTATGACATGTCGGGGTGGCTGGCCGGCGGCACCGTCGGCGTCAATGCGCAAGCCGGGCGCTTCGTGTTCGGTGTCGAAGGCGAGATCCTCGGCACAGATATCAAGGGAAGCCAGGCGATTGCGCTTGCCAATATTGGTGTCACTCAGACCCTCAACTATGACAGCAAGATCGACTGGCTCGCGCTCGCAACCGCCCGTGCCGGCTTCGTCGTTGGCGATCGTCTGATGTTCTACGGCAAGGGCGGCCTTGCGATTGCGCAGGAGACGCACAATTTCAGTTTCAACACGGTTGCCGTCCCTGGTCCGGGCAGTCTGGCGGCTAATGTATCCGCAAAGGCCGTGCATACCGGCGTTGTGGTGGGCGCCGGTGGTGAATATGCGCTCGGCAACAACTGGTCGGTCAAGGCGGAATACGACTACATCAAGATGTTCGCGCAGCAGGTCACGGCCACGGGCACCGCGAATTTTAACATCCCAGGCGTGCTTGTCGGTACCGGCGGCGCGGCCTTCCAGGGCAGCAAGCTGACCCAGGATCTGCACCTCGTCAAAATCGGCGTGAACTATCACTTCAGCCCGCTGCCGACCGTGGTCACCGCGCGTTACTGATCGGTGCTCTGAACTGTTCAGCGAAAAGGCCCCGGCATCGACCGGGGCCTTGTTGTATCATCGTGCGATCAGCGCCTGAACCCGCCGCCGCCAAACGAGCGGCCACCGCCAAACGAACCGCCACCGCTGAATGAGCGGCCACCACCGAACGAATGCCGCGAGTGAGCAAACGAGCTACGCGAATGGTTCGCGGCGAAGCGGTGGCTGGAATGGCTGTGGCTGTGGCCGTGCATGCCGCCGCCCATCCTGCGCGGTCCGCGGTCGTGGAATCGGCTCTTGCCATGCATGTGATTGGCGTGGGCGTGGGCGTTCATCCCTGAGGAAGTGTTCGTGAACCTGCCCGTCCTGTGGCCGTTCATGGAGGCGGACGCATTCATTCCCTTCGGCGATGAGGCCAGGCTCGGTGCCCGATGGCCGTGCGAAAAGCCATGTCCATGGTGGCCCGAATGCTTCGACAGGCGGTTGAAGTGCATCAGCGGAACGTTTCTCGGCTGTGCTTGCAGCCTCAATGCCGTGCGCGCATACGGACTATCGGGGAAGCGGTCGCGGAACGACCTGTAGCCGCCAGACGTGTTCGTGAGCACCGCCTTGTGCCATGCATATGACTGCCGCCAGTTGCCGAGCAGCACGCGGACGCGATCGGACAGCGGGTCGGACGGATACAGCTGAATGAATTCCTCATAATGTTCGGGCGAACCTTCCGACAGCACGTAATCATAGGCCTGACGCACCGAACGCGAAGGCAGGTTCGATGCCATCTGGACCACCGGGCCGCGATCAGGCGCGCGGGTTGCCGCAACCGCCGTGTCGCCGAAGAAATAGAAGTCGTTGGTCAGCGACGAGCTTTCCCACGGCGTCTGCCGGCCGCCGGTGGCGTTGTTCACTTCGAGACGAACGCGCTTGAACAATTGCTCGATCGGCAGATTGGGCTGGCGCGCGATGTTCAGGAACGCCGACGTATAGGGGCTGTGATTGCCATCGCCATCATGGGCTACCATGCCCGGCGCCGTCGAATATCCGACGATCGAACCGGCCGGCGCATCGACCATCGCAAGGCCGCGCCCGGAATCGTCGACGTCGGGAAAGGGATTGTTGCGGCAGGCGTCGAGCACGACGATCCGCATCCGGCTCGAGATGGTTTCCAGCGTTCCCATCAGATCGACCAGACGCAGCGAATTGCTGTCGAGATCCGACAGCTTGGAAATTCTCGCGTCGATCGGCAGCAGGTAATTTTCGCCCTCAAGCTGCACGCCGTGCCCGGCATAATAGATCATGGCGACGGCATTGGGTCCGCGATTGGAAACCCGGTCAACAAAATCCTCCACCGCCTTGATCATGTCGCTGCGCGTCAGATCGGTCGCCGCGGTGACTTCAAAGCCCGCCGTGTTGAGGAGCTGCGCTACCGATCGCGCATCGTTGCTCGGATTGGCGAGCCGCGGCGCGGTCTGGTAGTTCGCGTTGCCGATCACGAGGGCGACCCGCTGCTCGGCCGGCAACGATCGAACGCCGTCGCTGATGTCAGCGTTCACCGCCTCGGCGAAAGCGGTGCTGGTGTGCGCCAAGCTCAGCAGGCTGCCCAGCAGACCGGCGCAAAGCGCCAATGATTTGAACCCTGGCATGGGTGTCCTCCATCCAATCTCAAGGCGAGATGTCCGGCGGACAGGCTAGATTGAGGTGGGGGTGCTGTACGTGACCTTGGTCACTTAGTTCCGTTACGCAACGTGAACCCGATTTCAGGGGAAGCTGCGAACAACCTCGATCGTACCGACGATCGCGGCGTTGAAGTCGTTCAGATCCTCGGCCGGGATCCAGTACTCCAGGTGAGATTGTCCGCCTGCGTCTCTTACGTCGTAACGATCGATGAAGCTCCGCTTCACCTTAAAGCGGGTTACGAATCCGGAACCGCCCGCTGGAACATTCCAGTCGCGCGCAATTTTGACCGCGTATTCCTCAGTGAGGACAGGATAGAAAATTGGCTGTTCGGGTAGCCGTGGAGGGAAGGCTCGCATGCCGGTCTGCCGGACCAGTTCGAGCTCTCGCGGGCCGACTGGTCGCCAAAGGGTCAGTGTCTCATCGTTGCCGGACATGTGACCTACGAAAAGAACGCGATCTTCTCGGCCTGGCTCATGCGCCGGATCGGGGCCAGCGGATCATTGGCCGCGACAGGTCTGCGTACGATGCCGCTGGCGATGATCGACGAGCCGAGCGAGACTTCCAGCGCCGGTTCCGGCATGGCTGCGGCAACGGGCTGAGGCGGTGGTTGAACCGGCGGCGCGACCGGTGCGGACATCATTGGCTCGGGCAATGCAGCGACGATTTCGGGCGGGGCCGGAAGCGGCTCAACAATCTGAGCCTCCTCAGCAATCGGCTCCGCAAGCCGGGTTTCCTCGATCACAGCCGCTGCGATGTGGGCTAGCTCGATCTCCGGTTCGGCGAACTCGTCGTCGTCGAACGGATCGGGCGCGCCCATCTCCATCGCGATCATGTCGAGGACCGCCTCGTCATGGGCGTCGGCAGCCTCGGCGGTGAGTTCAATCCCAGCCGTCTCGGCTGTTTCCCCTTCCTCCAGCGCGGCCTCGGCCTGGGAGACAACGGCTTCAGCGACCACAGCTTCAGCGACCATAACTTCAGCGACGACGGCTTCGGCGGCCGGAGCTACGGCGAGGGTCGAAACGGAACTGGTTGCAGCCTGGGCTTCCGATGCGGGCGCTTCCTCGATGATCTCGGCGACAGGCGGGGACTCATCCTGCGCTACCGGGGCGGGTGCGGCGACATACGCTTCGGCAATTGGTGTCTCAGCAGTCGGCGCCTCGGCAACCGGGGTGGGCGTCTCTTCATCGCTGAATTCTGCGATCCGTCCGGCAAGCGAGGCGAACGCGGTCTCCAGCGCCGCCTTGGCCTCGTCGGAGGAGATTTGCTCGGCGCCCTTCTCGATGACCTGAACCTGCGAATCGATCAGGTCGCAGATTCGGCTATCATTGCCGATTTCGCGCAACCGCCAGGCGATCTCCCGAATCACCCGCGCGCCCTTGCGCACCGGCGCCAGCTTCTCGTCCAGCGCCAGTCCGTCGATCGCCCCCATCGCCGAGCTCTGCGCCGCCTCCAGCGCCCCGCGAATCGCAATCAAGGCCTCAATTAATTTGGCCTCGGCGAGGCTATTGTCCGCGACGGCGTCCGCCGCCGCTCGCTGTGCGTTGGCAGCTTCGCGCTGTGCGTTCGCAGCCTCCCGCTGGATCGCGAGGCTCTCTTCCTTCTGCGCGGCAAGGCTTTGCTCGATCCGCGCCACCGCATCGAGCACCATGCTGGTGTCGGCGTTGCGGTTGCGTTTGGCATATTCGCCGAGAAACCAGCGGCCGCGCGAAGTCTCCATGAAGGCTTCGCTGATCGCAGCATAGTCTTCCTCGCCCGGCAGCGCGGCGCGTGCTGAGATCGGCGAAAGGGCGAATGCTTCGTCGGCCATGCTAAACTCTTCGCGCAAATCACCGCGCGTTGCGATAACGAAACAACACGATATCGGGCGAATCGCAATTGAATTGATGCCAAGCGAATCACAAATCCCCATCGCATCTCAAGGCGCATCGAAGCGATTCGCGGCGCGGCTGGCGCTGTTCTACGGCGCGACGTTCGGGACGATGGGCACCCATCTGCCGTTTTTCACGCTGTGGCTGAAGTCGGTCGGCATCGATGCTTCCTGGATCGGAATCATTTCCGCGGTTCCTGCGGTGACGCGATTTACCGTGTTGCCATTCGTGACCGGCGCCGCGGGGCGGCGCTATTCGCTGCGCGCGGTCCTGATCGTCACCGCGACCGCCACCGCGCTCGGCTTTGCGGTGATCGGCACGCAATATCTGCCGCTTGCGGTGTTGCTCGCTTATGCCGTGACCTGCTGCCTGTGGACGCCGATGGTGCCGCTGACGGACGCCTACGCGCTGGGTGGGGTGGCGCGCTATGGCCTGAATTACGGACCGCTGAGGCTGTGGGGCTCGGCGGCCTTCGTGGTGGGCGCGTTGATCTGCGGTCTGCTGGTCGACTTCATTGCGGCTAGCCAGCTGATCTGGGTCATTGCGGCGATGGCGGCGCTCGGCGCGGTCGCGAGCCTGGGGCTGCAGCCGCTGGACCGGCCAAAACCGCCAGCGACCGCGGTGCTTGGCGCGAGCGCCTTGCTGCGAGATCCCGGTTTCCTGGCCATCATCGTCGCAGCCGCCCTTATCCAGGGCAGCCACGCCGCCTATTACGCCTTTGCTTCCATCACCTGGCAGGCGTCCGGCCTGGACGGGCTGACCATCGCCGGCCTGTGGGTGCTGGGCGTGCTCGCCGAGATCGTGGTGTTCGCGCTCTCGCCGCGTTTCACGCTGGCACCGGCGCTGCTGGTGGTGATCGGCGCGCTCAGCGCGGTGGCGCGCTGGCTGATCACCGCGCAGGAGCCCTCGGTCGTGGTGTTGTCCCTGGTGCAGCTCGCGCATGGCCTGACCTATGGACTGACGCAGGTCGGCATCATGGGTCTGCTGGTGCGTCACGTGCCCGGCCATGTGATGGCGCGCGGGCAGGGCTATCTTGCGGCCTGCGGCGGCATCGTCAGCGGCACGGCGTCGGTGGTATCGGGATTGGTCTATGCGGGATACGGGCAGCGGGTCTATTACGTGATGGCGGCGATGGCGCTGCTGGCTGCGATCGTGATGTGGCTGGCGCGGCACCGGCTAACAGCGTTTTCAAGCGAAGTGGGCACCGGTTCGCGCTAGAAAACGCGTCAAAAATAGAATCTACCGCATCAGCCCCAGAGCGCGGCTTCCGGCGGATAGACCAGACTGCCTTCGTAGCGCAGCCCGTCCTCGCGGTCGTGCGCAAGCAACAGCGGGCCGTCGAGATCGACGAAGCGCGCGTGTTGCGCCAGCAGCATTGCAGGGGCCATCGCGAGCGAGGTGGCCACCATGCAGCCTATCATGATTTCGAAGCCGAGTGCGTGCGCGGCATCCGCCATATCAAGCGCTTCCGTCAGTCCGCCTGTTTTGTCGAGCTTGATGTTGACGGCGTCATAGCGTTCGCGAAGGCCGCTCAGCGAAGCGCGGTCATGCACGCTTTCGTCGGCGCACACCACGATCGGCCGCTTGATGCGCGCCAGCGCGGCATCATTGGCCGCGGCAAGCGGTTGTTCGACCAGCGTCACGCCGAGTTCCGCGCAGGCGTGCAGGTTCCGTTCGAGATTGTCCGAGGTCCAGGCCTCGTTGGCGTCCACGATCAATTCGGATTCGGGGGCAGCCTTGCGGACGGCAGCGATCCGCCTCTCGTCGCCGTCGCCGCCGAGCTTGATCTTGAGCAGCGGGCGGCGCGCGGCCTTGGCGGTCGCTGCCGCCATCGCCTGCGGCGTTCCCAGCGAAATCGTGAAGGCGGTGGTGCAGGCTCGCGGCGCCGGCCGGCCGAGCAGGGTCCAGACCCGCTGGCCCCTGCTTTTGGCCTCGAGGTCCAACAGCGCGCAATCCAGCGCGTTACGGGCGGCGCCTGCTGGCATCGCGGCCTGCAGGGCCGTTCGGTCCAATCCCCTGGACAGCGGTTCCTGCATCGCCTGAAGGGCAGCCAGGGTCGCTTCCGCCGTTTCGCCATAGCGGGGATAGGGAACGCACTCGCCGCGCCCGGTATGGCCGCCATGGCTGACTTCGGCCACGACGGTAACCGCTTCCGTCTTGGTTCCTCGGCTGATGGTGAACGAGCCGGCGATCGGCCAGCGTTCAATGCGGGCAACAAGCTGTCGGGCAAATTCTTGGGATCGGCTGGAAGTCATTTTAAAATCTGGCAATTTCTGAACCGCGCGCTTGCTCGCCGCAACCAACTATGGCTGGTTAGGGACAGATTCTACAAGGCAATGCGGCGTGCCGGACCATACCTTTTGCATCATTAGCGGGCGGGCCAGGGGGCGGGCATCGTGAGCGCAGACCCGACACTGGAGCGGATAGCCCAGGCTAACGGGCTTGCGCTGTGCGCTGCCGGTTCGTGGACGGCCCGCTTTGCCCCGGTGCTCGAGAAAATGGTGGCCGAGGCCGAGAAGCTTCGTGGCAGCCGCCCCAACATCTTCATCGACGTCTCGCAGGTGTCGAAGCTCGATACGTTCGGCGCCTGGCTGATCGAACGGCTGCGCCGCAGCCTGACCGAAGGTGGCATCGAGGCCAAGATCGCGGGCCTGTCGGCGAATTATTCCAGTCTCGTCGACGAGGTGCGCCGGGTCAAAGCCGAGCCTGTCGTCCAGGCCCGTTCGGTGACGATCACGGGCATGCTGGAGCAGATCGGGCGCAGCGTGGCCGGCGTCGGCGGCACCCTGGTTGGATTGATCGAGATGCTCGGCGCGGTGCTGGCAGCGGCCGGCCGTGTCCTGATTCGTCCCCGCGGTTTCCGCCTGACCTCCACCGTGCATCATCTGGAGCAGGTGTGCTGGCGCGCGGTGCCGATCGTGGTGCTGATCACGTTCCTGATCGGTTGCATCATCGCGCAACAGGGCATTTTCCATTTCCGTCAGTTCGGTGCCGATATTTTCGTGGTCGACATGCTCGGCGTGCTGGTGCTGCGCGAGATCGGCGTGCTGCTGGTGGCGATCATGGTGGCAGGCCGTTCGGGCTCAGCCTACACCGCCGAACTCGGCTCGATGAAAATGCGCGAGGAGATCGACGCGCTGCGCACCATGGGTTTCGATCCGATCGAGGTCCTGATCCTGCCGCGCATGCTGGCGCTGGTAATGGCGTTGCCGATTTTGGCTTTCCTCGGCGCGATGGCCGCGCTCTATGGCGGCGGCCTCGTGGCGTATCTCTATGGCGGCGTCGAACCAGAAGCCTTCCTGCTGCGGCTGCGCGACGCCATCTCGATCAATCATTTCATCGTCGGGCTCATCAAGGCGCCGGTCATGGCCGCGGTGATCGGCATCGTGGCCTGTGTCGAGGGGCTCGCGGTGCAGGGCAGCGCCGAATCGCTCGGACAACACACCACATCGTCGGTGGTGAAGGGAATTTTCCTGGTCATCGTCATGGATGGCGTGTTCGCCATCTTCTTCGCATCGATCGGAATCTGACCATGGTGGGCGAGATTTCCGACGCCATCATCCGGGTCCGCGACATCACCGTGCAGTTCGGCAAGACGCGGATTCTCGACGGGCTCAATCTCGATGTGAAGCGCGGCGAGATCCTGGGCTTTGTCGGCCCGTCGGGCGCGGGCAAATCCGTGCTGACGCGCACCATCATCGGCCTCGTGCCCAAGGTCGCCGGCAGCATCGAAGTGTTCGGCGTCGATCTCGACAAGGCCTCTACGACCGAGCGGCGCGGTGTCGAACGGCGCTGGGGCGTGCTGTTCCAGCAAGGCGCGCTGTTCTCCTCGCTCACCGTGCGGCAGAACATCCAGTTCCCGGTGCGCGAATATCTCAAGCTGTCGCAGCGCCTGCTCGACGAGGTCATGGTGGCCAAGCTCGGCATGGTGGGGCTGAAGCCCGAAGTCGCGGACCGGTTTCCGTCCGAGCTTTCCGGCGGCATGATCAAGCGCGTGGCGCTGGCGCGCGCGCTCGCGCTCGATCCGGAACTGGTGTTCCTGGACGAGCCGACCTCGGGCCTCGACCCGATCGGCGCCGGCGATTTCGACGAACTGGTCCGCACCCTGCAGCGTACTTTGGGGCTGACCGTTTTCATGGTAACCCACGACCTCGACAGCCTTTACACGGCTTGCGACCGTATCGCCGTTTTAGGGAACGGTAAGATCATTGCAGCAGGATCAATTGCCGACATGCAGGCCTCGCAGCATCCATGGCTGCAGCAATATTTTCACGGCAAGCGCGCCCGCGCTGTGATGGGCTAGAGCGTTTTCGAGCGAAGCGGGTACCGGTTCGCGTGAAGAAAACGCGTCAAAAGGATAAAGTCGGGCGCCTGGTTCTGATCAGAACCGAACGTCTAGTACCGGAGTAATTCGAGTTATGGAAACGCGGGCGAATTACGTCCTGATCGGTGCCTTCACCCTGGCGGTGATCGCGGCGGCGTTCGGCTTTGTGCTCTGGTTCCAGAGTCTGCACACCACCAAGGCGCGCAGCCCGCTGCGGGTGATTTTCGAAGGCCCGGCGACCGGCTTGCGCAATGGCGGCAGCGTCAATTTTAACGGTATCCGGGTAGGCGAAGTTGTCCGCGTGAAGCTGGACAACCCGCGTCGCGTCGTCGCACTGGCGATGGTCGAGAACAACGCCCCGATCCGCAAAGACACCCTGGTCGGCCTCGAATTCCAGGGGCTGACCGGCGTGGCTGCGATCTCGCTCAAGGGCGGCGAGGAGGGCGCGCCTCCCGTGCCGCTGGACGAGGACGGCGTTCCGGTTTTGACCGCCGATCCGGCCGCGCTGCAGGACGTCACGGAGTCGATCCGCGCCACGTTGCAAAACGTCAACCGGATCGTCGCCGACAACCAGGAGTCAGTGAAGAACTCGCTGCGGAACCTCGAGACCTTTACCGGAGCGCTCGCGCGCAACTCCGAGAAGATCGACAACGTCATGCTCAAGGTCGACGGCGTCATGCTCAAGGCCGACAATCTCATGCTCGGCCTCAACACCATCGCGGGCGGTGCCAATGGCGGCGAGTTGAACCTGATGGTGAAGTCGATCAAGGAACTGGCTGACGATCTCGACAAGCGCACGGGCGCTCTGATTTCCGACGGCCGCCGTACGCTCGCCGATATCAGCCGTGCGGTGAACAATTTCGACCGCAATCCGAGCCGGGTGATCTTCGGCGGTGGCAACAACGCCGCGCCGGCAGAGCCCGCGGCAACACCGCCGCCGGCCAGCAGGCCCGCCGCGCCCAGACCGCCTGCCGCGGCGGCAGCACCGAGCGGACAGAAGCGACAGTAATTGGCGAGTAGCGAATAGATCGCTGCGAGAGCCGTCATTGCGAGCGCAGCGAAGCAATCCATCTAGCCGCATACCGGATAGATGGATTGCTTCGTCGCTTCGCTCCTCGCAATGACGAGCGGAGAGTGGTCACCGGAGGCGCGCTACTTCACCTTCCAGATCGGCCATCAGCTTTTCTCCGCCCAAAGCAAAACGGAGGCCGCGAGGCCTCCGTTTTTTATCCCGAATGCTTGAAACCCAAACCTTACCCCAGCCGTCCCGCCGCATGCGCGAGCAGGGTGTAGACGAGGCCGGTCTCCGAGGTCAGGTGGCCGCGCAGCGCCTGCGGACCGCGATCCTCCCGCGCAACTTCGTCGAGCAAGCGTTCGAACTCGGCGATGTAGCGGTCGACCGTCTGCTTGAAGGCACGGTCGGCGCGATACTTGCGGGCGACCTCATCGAACGCCTTCTGGCCGGCGGGCGTGTAGAGCCGCTTGGTGAAGGCCTTGCTCTCGCCGCGCTGATAGCGATCCCACATCTCGGCCGCGAGATTGCGATCCATCAGCCGGCCGATGTCGAGCGACAGCGATTCCAGCGGATTGGCCGGCCCGCCTTGCGGCGCGCGCGGGCGGGGAGCCTCGCGTCCGCTCGGACCACCGGCGTCGGTGCGGCTGAGCAGGTCGGACAGCCATCCGTCGCGTCCACCATCCTGGCTGCTCGCCGGGCTGACCGGCGGGGCTTCGGTGCGGCGCGTCGCCGGCATGCCGAGATCCGGCGGCGGCAGGTTCGATGCGCTGCCGGTGTCGCGCATGCGCACGTCGTTGCGGCCGCCGCTAGCGGCTGCTGCCATCACGGGTTCTTCCTGGCGTTGCACGCTGGCGCGGCTCGTCGTCATGACGTCGAGGCCGCGGCCATGATGGGCGACGATCCGGTTGAGTTCGGCCAGCGCCTCGATCTGGTCGACGATCACCTTGCGCATCTGCGCGGTGTTGTCGGCGGCCTCCTGCGGCATTTCGAGCACGCCGCGGCGCAGTTCGTTGCGGGTCGCCTCGAGCTCGTGATGCATCTCGGATGCCATCTGCTTCATGGCCACCACCATGGCGCCGAACTTCTCGGTCGACTGCTTGAACATCGCGTCCGTTTCGGCGTTGCTCTGCTGGTACAGTTCGTTCATGGCGTCGATGGTCTGGTGCCGCTCGTTTTCGGCCGCGACACGAACCGCTTCGAACTGCCGGCTGATCGCGGCAGAACCGGCGCCGGCGGTTTCCGCCACCACGCGGGCGATGTCGCGGGCGCGTTCCTCGGCGGCGGCAAGCGATTCATCCAGCAAGCCGGTGAAGCGCGACAGCCGCTGATCGAGGTCGGTGGTGCGCAGATCGATGGTGGTCACCAGCGATTCAAGTTGCGATTTGCGTTCGGCGACAGACGTCGTGGTGGTGCGGTTGGCGTGTTCGACCGCCGTGGCGGCATCGACCAGCGCCTTGCCGTGGGTTTCGAACTCGCTCGACAGCGAGCCGAGATCCTCCAGCGCCTTCGAGGTCTTGGTGTTGAAGGTGGTGAGCTGGTCTTCCAGCGTCTGGGTCGCAACGCCGTTGCGCGAGGTGACGTCGTTCATGGCGGACACGAAGTCGGCCACGCGGGTCACCAAAGCGCGCTCCAGCGAGTTGAGGTTGTCGTGGGCGCCGGTCAGCACTTCCTGCAGCAGGATGTTGCCTTCACGCAGCCGCTCGAACAGCGCGACGGTGTCGGTGCGCAGGATCTTGCTGGTCTCCTGCATTTCGGTGACGGCCGCGATCGAAACCTGACGCGACTGGTCGATGGCCGAACGCGACGACTGCTCGAGATCCTTCAGCGACTTCGCCACCGCGCCGGTTGCCATATCGCCCGCGGAGGTGATCGTGCGGGCGACTTCCGAGCCATGGGTCGCCATCGATTGCGAGAACGCCTGGCCCCTTGTCTCGATCGACTTCAGCGAGTCGGCGGTGACGCGGTCGAGCTCGGTCGTGAGCTGGGTGGTCTTGGCGCTGAGCGCCTCGACCAGCGAACCACGGCGGCTGTCCACGATCTGCGCCAGACGATCGGTCTGCTGCTGGACATAGGTGACGATTTCGTCGGTCTTGCCGGTCATCGTCGAGCCGAAATTGCTGCTGGCTGACAGCACCGAGCGTTCGATATCGGCGGAGGTCGTCTTGACCTTGGAGCTGACTTCGTTCGAGGCGGCGACGAGCGCACTCTGTGCATTCTGCGCGCTGGCCTGGATCGCGTTCTGCGCAGTCTGCGCCGTGGTCTGGATGTTGTCGGTGGTGGCGGCGGTGACCGCAGCGAGCGAGCGCTCGATGTCGCTGGCGATCGCCTTGATCTGGCTTGCGGCGTCGGCCGAGGTCGCGGCGAACGAGCTCTGCGCTTCGCGCGCGGTGCCGAGGATCGAGGCGGCGGTGCCGGCGCCGACCGCGCTCAGCGTGCGTTCGACATCGATGGCCAGCGACTTGACGTGGTCGGCGGCTTCCGTCGACGCGGTGGAAAGCGCGCTCTGCGCTTCACGGGCGCCTATCGTGATCGACTCGGCGGTGGCATTGCCTGCCATCGAGAGCGAACGTTGCATGTCGGCTGCCAGCGACGCGACCTTGGTCGCGACATCCGTTGATGCGGTGAGGAGGGTGTTCTGGGCTTCGCGAGCACCCGATGTGATGGCCTCGGCAGTGGCGGTGCCGGCGGCAGACAGCGAACGCTCGACGTCGGCCGTGAGCGACTTGACCTGGCTGGTTGCATCCGTGGAAACGGTGACGAGGGTGTTCTGGGCTTCGCGTGCACCTGACGTGATGGCCTCGGCTGTGGCGGTACCGGCGGCCGAGAGCGAGCGTTCGACGTCGGCAGCGAGCGACTTGACGTGGCTGGCTGCATCCGCGGACGCGTTGATGAGGGTGTTCTGGGCGTCGCGGGCACCAGCGGTAATCGATTCGGCGGTGGCGGTGCCGGCGATCGACAGCGAGCGCTGGACGTCGGCGGCGAGCGACTTGACCTGGTTCGCCGCATCCGTGGATGCGTTGACCAGCGTGCTCTGCGCCTCGCGGGCGCCGGCGGTAATCGATTCGGCGGTGGCGGTGCCGGCGATCGACAGCGAGCGCTGGACGTCGGCGGCCAGCGACTTGACCTGGTTGGTGGCCTCCGTGGAGGCTGCGATCAAGGTGCTCTGGGCTTCGCGAGCGCCGGTCGTGACGGCTTCGGCCGTGGCGGAGCCGGCGGCCGACAGGGCACGTTCGACGTCTGCGGCGAGCGACTTGACCTGGCTTGCCGCGTCCGCGGACGCCGTAACCAGCGTGGTCTGGGCCTCGCGGGCGCCGGAGAGCACCGACGCAGCGGTGGCGTTGCCAGCGGCCGAGAGCGTGCGCTCGACGTCGTCGGCCAGCAATTTGATCTGGGACGCAGCTTCGCTGGAAGCCGAGACCAGCGAGGTCTGGGCCTCGCGGGCGCTGGTGAGGATCGAGTTCGCGGCACCGGTACCGACGGCGGTGAGGGAGTTTTCGACCTCGGCCGATGTCAGCCTCAGCTGGGCGCCGACATCGGACGAAACCGTGAGCAGCGCCTGCTGCGCGGTGCGCGCGCCGGTCTGGATGGTTTCAGAGGTGTTGACCACGAGGTTGGTGAGCGAGCGCTCGGCGTCCTCGACGTGCGACCTGATGCCCGAGGACAACAGTTCGGCGCGCGCCATGAGGTCGTCGCTGGCCTGACGGCCGCTGCTTTCGATACGGCCGGCCACGGCTTCGACGCGCGAGCCGAGCAAATCCTCGAACTGGGCGACGCGCATGTCGATGTCGGTGGCGACGGCGCCGACCCGGGTTTCGATACCCTGGTGGATATCCTGGAACCGCGCCGCGATGGTGTCGGTCAGATAGGCGCTGCGGCCGTCGATGGTCTGGGTCACGCTGGTGATGCGCTGGTCGATGGCTTCGACCGCTTGCGCGGTGCCAACGGTCAGCGACGTGGTGACGTTGCCGAGGCGCTGGTCGATGGCTTCGACCGCTTGGGCGGTGCCAACCGTCAGCGACGTGGTGACGTTGGAGAGGCGCTGGTCGATGGCTTCGACCGCTTGCGCAGCGCCAACAGTCAGCGACGTGGTGACGTTGGAGAGGCGCTGGTCGATAGCTTCGACGGCTTGCGCGGCGCCAACCGTCAGCGACGTCGTCAGGTTGGTGAGGCGGGAGTCGATCGACTGGATGGCCTGCGTGGTGCCTCCGGTCAGCGACGAGGTGAGTTCGGTGAGACGCGAGTCGATCGAGTGGATCGCCTGCGCGGCACCGTCGGTCAGCGAACTCGCCAGTGTGCCGAGGCGATCATCGATCGTCTCCGTGACGGACCTGGCGCGGGTGTCGAAGGTCTGCTCCAGCGCTTTCAGGCGGCCGTCGACGGTCTCGTCGAACGACCTGATCCTGGTGTCGAGCGAGTTGTCGAGATGGTTGACGCGCGTGCTCAGCGTGGTTTCGAACTGCAGCAGGCGCTGATCGAGCGAGGCGGTGATCTCGCCGCTGTTGGAGATCAGGCGGGTGTCGAAGGTATCGACATAGTTCTTCAGGCTGTCGGCGATGTCCTGCGTCCGCTGGCCCATGCGTTCGACGATCTCGCCGCCGAAGGTTTTGACGGTGCGGTCGAATTCGGAGATGTGACGGGTGATCAGGGCGCCGAGCGTGCCTGAGTCGCGGGCGAATTTCTCGACCAGTTCGCTGCCCTGGTTCTGCACCAGTTCGTCGAACGCGCTCATCTGCAGCGAGAGGCTGTCGTGCGCGGTCTCGGTCTGGCTGACGACCTTGGCGACCAGCGAGTTCACGGTCACGTCGAGCGCGTCGCTGGCCTTGTCGCCGGAGGTCATGATGCGGGTCGCCAGGCGGTTGCCGGCCTCGTCGATCTTGCTGACGAGATCACCGCTGCGCAGCTCGAGTTCGAGCAGCAGCGAGTCGCTGGAATTCTTCAAGGAGTCGTGGACCTGTTCGGTGCGGTCGGAAATGCCGTCGACGATGGTCGAGGAACGCTGCTCGAACTCGCCGGTGATGCGGTCGATGCGCTCGTTCAGCATCTCGTGGACGCGATCGGCCAGATCGACGAACTCGTCATGGACGTGGCCGGTCTTGAAGTTGAGGCTGGTGGTCAGCCGTTCCGAGGCGTCGAGCACGGCGCGCGTGGTCTCGGCGCTGGCTTCCTCGAGGCGGTCGAGCAGGTCGCCGCCGCGCTCACCGAGCGCGAGGATCATGTTGTCGCCGGCATGGCTCAAGGCGGTGGTGATGTGGGCGCCGCGTTCTTCCAGCGCGCCGGTGATGCTTTTCGCGACTTCGTCGACGCGCGAGGCGATCGCGTCCGAGATCAGCGCGATGTCGTGGCGCAGGTCGATCTGCACGCCGGAAATGGCGCTGCGAACCTGCTCGGCCTGGCCGACCAGATTGTCGCGCTGATGGGCGATGTCCTGCAGCAGCGCGCGGATGCGCACTTCGTTGTCGGAATAGGCACGCTCCAGCGCCGCGACTTCGTTGGCCACCAGCGTTTCCAGTTCACCGGCGCGCGCGATCGCGCGTTCGACGCCGTCGCCCATGGCAGCTACTTCGCGGCGGATCGCCTGGCCGACCGTCACCATCGAGTCGGAAGCGGCACCTTCGGGCTCGGAGAAGCGGATCGCGACCTGCGCCATCGATTGCGCGATCATCCGCATTTCCTGGCCGCGCCAGGCAAGGCTCGCGAGGAAATAGAACAGCAGCACCGGCGCAAAGAACAGCGCGGCGAGGCCGCCCAGCACCAGCACGCCGCCGCTCTGTCCCATTGCGGCCTGCAGCGAAGGCAGGAAAGCGGCGGTCAGCAGCGCGCAGCCGACGATCCAGACGCCGGCGAACACGGTGGCAAGCGTATAGACGCCGCGGGCAGGGCGGCCCTTCTGGATTGCCTGGAGAATTTGTCCGATGGTTTCGCGGTCATCGTTGGCGGCGCGACGCGGCGCGCGCGGCTCTTCGATCGGATCGAATACCTGGCGGTCGACGCCAGAACGCGTATCAACGCGCGTATCGAACGAGGTTTCGGAGTAGGGCGGGGGCGCGGACGAAATGCTTGATGGCGAAAGGTCGTTGTTGCCGATCGAATTGCGATTGGGATCGACAGTGGTGTCACTGATGTTCAGCGCTTCCTGAATGGCGGAAAGCGCGACTTCGGTGGGATCTTTGACCTTCTTGGGATTGTTCGCCATGTTCAGTCGAGCCCTCTTACTTTTTACGCGTCCAGCTGGTCTTGCAAACGCCCCCGCAAGCCCAAACCGGATCTTTGCCCCCACACGGACCGCAGCCGCGCCCCGTCGGCGGCTTGTCCGCTACATCCGCAAACATCCTATTGGTTGAGTGATGCGAATGAAATGGCCGCGATTAAGACATTCTTAATCATCGTTAACAGCTTTGTGGCTTAAGGCCTTACGGATACTCGAAATTCCCGTGGGAGACTGTTCTTTACGGCAACTCCTCGGCGAAAAGTAGGCGAAGTTGCGGCAATTCCGGTGAACGTTCCATTAACCAGTTTCGTGATTGGGTGGCCAAAACGGCCCTGCCTGGATCGGTCCGGCGGGGAGATGTGGGTCAGGCCATGCCGCTGCACCTTGAACGGATACAATGGATGCCATCGCCGCCGCTCGCTCCCGATGACGGTCCGATCGATTTCGAACACCTTAAGCGGATGACGCTGGACGACGCCGGCCTCGAACAGGAGGTGCTGGCGATGTTCGCGGCCCAGTCGGCCAAGCTGATGGCCATGCTTGCCACCGTGCCGGCAGATGCCGATGCGCTGGCCCATACGCTGAAGGGCTCGGCCCGCGCGATCGGCGCCTTCGGTGTGGCGGAAGCCGCCGCCCGGCTGGAGGCGGTTCTTGCTGATGGCGCCGATCCGTCCCGGCTTGTTGCCGAACTCGGCGAGGCCATTGCGCGGGCGCGGGCGGCGATCGAGGCGACTCTGCGCCGGTCCTGACGCGGACCTGCGATCTGACGCCCGCCAAAACCCCGCCAAATTAGCCCCTTAGGTTTTCGTCCCGACCGCTGGCGCTGTGCGGATCGACCCGTTATAGGACTGCCGGGGACCCTCCTACCGTATACCGGCAGCACGAGCGATCATGGCCAAAATCCACTTTGTCGACCATTCCGGCGAAAAACGAACCATTGAAGTCGAAAACGGCGCGACCGTGATGGAAGCCGCGATCCGCAACGCCATTCCGGGCATCGAAGCCGAATGCGGCGGGGCCTGCGCCTGCGCGACCTGCCACGTCTATGTCGAGGAAGAATGGCGCGAGAAGGTCGGCTCGCCCACCCCGATGGAAGAGGACATGCTGGATTTCGGCTTCGACGTACGGCCAAATTCGCGCCTGTCGTGCCAGATCAAGGTCTCCGACGAACTCGACGGCCTCGTGGTCTCGACGCCGGAACGGCAGGCCTAGACCTGGTCCGGCTCCGCCGGATGGTTCAGCGCGCTCCGGCGCGCTCCTTTCCGACCAGTTCCTCATCGACCGCATAAACCGCGCAGTCGGCCGCAATTTTTGCGCATGCGGCAAGGGCTGCGTCCTGCGCCGCGACGGCCGACCGCTGCCCGCCGCGGTAGCCGAAGCTGCCGGTCGGAGACACCGCAAAAGCCTTGTGAGGGCTCGCGGACAAATAATCTGCAAAGGTCGAACGGCCTTTTTCACCCAACCGGGGCGGCGGCGAAAGCGCTGCCGGAAGTGGTGCTGCGGCCAGTTCCCGCGTTCCCAGATTCTGCTGGTGCAGGAAGCGATCGACCATCGGGGTCCATAGCGCAATGCCCCTTGAGAACAGCGTGTGCCCGTCATCGCGGAACGCTGGGGCGTCGATCAATTCGGCGCGGCCGCCGGCGCCGGTGAACGCCGCGTGCATCCGGTGCGCGAGGTCGGGGCGAAAGAACTTGTCGTTCTCCGCATAGATCCACAGCATCGGAATTCGCGACGTCCGGCCCAGAGCCGCAAATGCCCGGACCAGTGCCGCCTCGTCGCAGACATCGTCATCGGCACGTGAACCGCGACCGCCGGCGAAGCTGATTGCGGCGACGAGGCCGGGCGGCGCAGTGGCGGCGAGCGCGATGCTGGCAAAACCGCCCGCCGAGGAGCCAACCGCGATCATGCCGCTGGTGGACACGTCGGTGCGGTCCTGCATGGCCCGGATCGCGGCGGCCAAATCCTCGGCAGACGCCCGGGCCGATCGCAAATAATCACGATTGGCGCAGCGACCGTTGCTCTCGGCATATCGGCCGCCGGAGTCGCCATAGCCTCGCCGCATCACGACCAGCGCTGCGAAACCGCGCCGCGCGAATTCGATCGCCTGCCGGTACATTCCATATGGCGACATGGTGGCTCGCGCGGTGTGATCGCGCGGTGCGCCGTGGCTGATCAGCGCCAGCGGAAAGCGTCCGCTGCCCGAGGGCCGCACCAGCATTGCCTCAAGGCCCGCCGTTTCCGCAGCCGCCATCGGAATGCGCAAATCCTCGCGATAGAATCCATCGGCCGCGGCGGGCTGCATCGTCGCGGAGACGATCAACACCGCCAGCAGCGCGGCGCGCATTATCGTCCGTCCATTCCGCGCCGCAGCCAGCGCTGGAAGTTTCCGATGATCTCCTCGGTCAGCGGTGTCGGCTTGCGGGTGGCTTCGTCGAGCAGCACCGACACCGATTGTGCCGAGGCAATGCATGTGCCTTCGGCAAATACCACCTGGTCGAAGGTCACGGAGGTGCGGCCGAATTTCACCACCCCTAGTCCCATCTCGATGGTGCCGGGCCAGCGCAGCTCGGCGCGAAAATGCATGTCGAGCCGGACCATGATCCAGGTGACGCCGTGCGGCATCAGCCCGTAACTGCGATCCTTCATCAGCGTGACGCGGCCGGTTTCGAAATAGGTCGCATAGACCGCGTTGTTGACGTGCTGGTTGGGGTCGAGGTCGGCGAAACGCACATTGTCGGTCAGCCGGTAGGGGAAATCCTCCAGGCGCGGCGTTGAATCGAGGCGGGCAGGGGCGTTCACGGGGCGGTCTCCGAACGTTTCACGTTGTTACAGCCCAGTTATCCTGCTCCGGCAAGGGGTTGAGGCGAAGGCCACCTGCCATATTATGGCTTTCCTGTTCCACCGGCGTTGGCTAGACAGACGCTGCCCCAGAAGCGCCGCCCAGGCCATCGGCGCGGTCCAACCGAAAAGAAGCTGAGATGAGCGAAGCGATCAAAACCGATGTGCTGATTATTGGTGCAGGTCCTTGCGGACTGTTCGCCGTGTTCGAACTGGGCCTCCTCGATATGAAGACGCATCTGGTCGACATCCTCGACAAGATCGGCGGCCAGTGCGCCGAGCTCTATCCGGAAAAGCCGATCTACGACATTCCCGGCATTCCTTTTGTCACCGGCCAGGGCCTCACCGACGCGCTGCTGGAGCAGATCAAGCCGTTCAATCCGACCTTTCACCTCAACGAGATGGTGGAGACGATCGAGAAGATCGGCGATCCGCTCTTTCGCGTCACCACCGACGCCGGCCAGGTGTTCGAATGCAAGGTGGTCGTGATCTCCGCGGGCGGCGGCTCGTTCCAGCCCAAGCGCCCGCCGGTGCCGGGCATCGAGGCCTATGAGGGCACCTCGGTGTTCTACGCGGTGCGCAAGATGGAGCAGTTCCGCGACAAGAATATCCTGATTGTCGGCGGCGGCGATTCCGCACTCGACTGGACGCTCAATCTGCACCCCATTGCCAAGCGCGTGACGCTGTTGCACCGGCGCGATGATTTCCGCGCCGCTCCGCACAGCGTCGAGCAGATGCGCGCACTGGTGGCTTCCGGAAAAATGGACCTGAGGATCGGTCAGGTCACCTCGCTTGAAGGCGAGGGCGGCAAGCTCTCGGGCGCCATGATGAAAGGCAACGACAACGCGGTCTCGAAAGTCGAGTGCGATACGATGCTGCCGTTCTTCGGGCTGACCATGAAGCTCGGACCGGTTGCGAACTGGGGCGTTGCGCTCGAGAACAACCTGGTGCCGGTCGAAACCGCCGCCTTCGAGACCAATGTATCGGGCATTTTTGCGATCGGCGACATCAACACCTATCCGGGCAAGCTGAAGCTGATCCTGAGCGGATTCCACGAGGGCGCGCTGATGGCGCAGAAGGCGCACCGTTACGTCTACCCGGACAAGCGCCTCGTCTTCCAGTACACGACCTCGTCATCGAGCCTGCAGAAGAAGCTCGGCGTCAACTGACAGCCGGCGCATCCGACGAAAGTGTTTGACTAAGAGTTCGACTGACGTTCATTTAGAGCAGCGCCCCTGAGCTGTCCCATTCGGAGAGCACCGTGAAACGTTGGTCGAACCGAGTGAGGCGGTGCGCGGTCATCTTGTTTTTGTGCGCCCTGCTGCCGGCGGCGGGTAGCGCCGTTGGTGGCGAGAGTTCGGACGACACCATCAAGGTCGGCGTCCTGCATTCGCTTTCCGGCACCATGGCCATCAGCGAAACCACGCTGAAGGACACCGTCCTGTTCCTGATCGACGAGCAGAACAAGAAGGGCGGCGTGCTCGGCAGGAAGCTCGAGGCGGTCGTGGTCGATCCGGCGTCGAACTGGCCGCTGTTTGCGGAAAAGGCCCGCGAGCTGATCACCAAGGACAAGGTCGCCGTCGTATTCGGCTGCTGGACCTCGGTGTCGCGCAAATCCGTGCTCCCGGTGTTCAAGGAGCTGAACTCGATCCTGTTCTACCCCGTGCAATACGAGGGTGAAGAGAGCGAGCGCAACGTGTTCTACACCGGGGCGGCGCCGAATCAGCAGGCGATCCCCGCGGTCGACTACCTGATGAAGCACGAGAAGGTGAAGCGCTGGGTGCTGGCCGGCACCGACTACGTCTATCCGCGCACCACCAACAGGATCCTCGAAGCCTATCTGAAGTCGAAAGGCGTCGCGCAGGAAGATATCATGATCAACTACACGCCGTTCGGTCATTCGAACTGGCGGATGATCGTGGCCGATATCAAGAAATTCGGCTCGGCCGGCAAGAAGACGGCTGTTGTCTCCACCATCAACGGCGACGCCAATGTTCCCTTCTACAAGGAACTCGGCAACCAGGGCATCAAGGCGACCGACATCCCGGTTGTCGCGTTCTCGGTCGGTGAAGGCGAGCTTGCCGGCATCGACACCAGGCCGCTGCTCGGCCATCTGGCCGCCTGGAACTACTTCCAGTCGATCAAGGATCCGGCCAACGAGAAGTTCATCAAGGCCTGGCAGGCCTACACCAGGAATCCGAAGCGCGTGACCAACGATCCGATCGAAGCGCACGTCATCGGTTTCGAAATGTGGGTCAAGGCGGTCGAGAAGGTGAAGTCGACCGACGCCGACAAGGTGATCGACGCGCTGCCGGGCATCGAAACTCCAAATCTGACCGGAGGTATCGCGAAGATGCTTCCGAACCATCACATCACCAAGCCGGTGTTCATTGGTGAAGTCAAAATCAATGGTCAGTTCGACGTGGTGTGGAAGGCCCCGGGCCTGGTGGCCGGCGATGCATGGTCGAACGAACTCGAGGGCTCCAGGGACCTGATCGGCGACTGGGTTGGCAAGAAATGCGGCAACTACAATACCAAGACCAACAAGTGTGGCGGCAACCATTGAAGCCGGTTTGCATATGGAGCCGATTTCCGGCTCTTGCCGGAGGCGATTCCAACAAAAATATGACCGAATGGCCGCGGCGCGTTCGCCGCGGTCTCGCGATCGTCTTCCAGGCACTGGAACCGTCCGCGAAATGGCCTTAGTCTGCGGCCATTCATCTTGTGAAATTAGTCAGGTGATGACGATGCGAAGTGCGCTTTTTGTGGTTCGACTGATATTGCCGATCGTGATGGGGCTTGCGTTCGTTTGCGAACTTGCTGCGCAAACGGCGGAGCCGTCAGCCGCCGGGCTGTGGCAAAAGGTCGAGAAGGGGAAGCCGGTCGGATGGTTTCTGGTGGTCGATCGCGACGGCATCTATGAAGGCGCGTTTGCCAAGCTTTTTCCTGAGCCAGGCGATGCTCCCAATCCGGTCTGCTCAAAATGCACCGACGATCGAAAAGATCAGCCGTGGCTCGGGCTCTCCTTCATCCGCGACATGAAGCGAGACGGACTGAAATACGAGAATGGCAATGTGCTCGATCCGCGCGATGGCAAGATCTACAAAGCCAAGATGACGGTCAGTCCCGACGGACAGACTTTGACCATGCGCGGCTATCTCGGCTTCTCATTATTGGGCAAGGATGAGATCTGGACCCGGCTGCCGGACTCCTCGATCGTTTCGCTCGATCCGGCCATCATCGCGAAATATCTGCCGGCCCAGGCGGCGGCGATGAAGCAGCCCGCTCCGAAAGCGCCTGTCGCAAAGAAGACGACGGCGCCCGCGCCTGCACCTGGAGCGCCGGCCCCCGCGCGTTGAGCAAAACTGCTGGAGGAGATGATCCGGCCAAGCATGCCCTCGGGCCACGACCCGATGGGCGGCACCGGTTGTCCCTTGCGACAAACGCGAAACGTTTGCGCGGAGATCACGCTCAACCAAAATGATAGAGCGGGATGACGATCCGAAGAAAAGTCATCGAACGCTAACGCGTCCCCGGCAATGCCGGGATCGGCGATACCGGCTGCGAAATCACTTCAGGCACGGCGGCATCCAGTTGCAGCACAGCGGCTGCGGCCGGCAGCGCCGCGTCCGCCATCGCGGCGTGGCCTTCGGCGGTGGGATGCACGGCGCCGCCATACACCGCCGACAGAACCCCCCAGGTCGCGTCGTGGATGTCGGCAGGCTGCTGCGACGACGGCAAGCCCAGCGGATAGGTCATTGCCGCGAAGTAGCTGTCATTGGCGTCGCGGATCCAGCGCGCGCGCGGCAGATAGGCGCGATATTCGCCGGCGCTGCGGCCGCACAGCATTGGCTGGCTGGCGGCGGTGACGATGTCGGGATCGAAGCTCTCGCCGCGGGCCGAGAAACATTGGCGATCGAATTCGGGATCGCTCTCCGCACGCGCGCAGAAACCGTGGCTCGCAAACGTCGCCTGATGCGCATCGACAAAGGTCATGCGGTCGGCGCGCGGATTGCGGCACAGGATGCCGGATTGGCACAGCGCGAGCGCCTTCAGCTGCGGCAGGAATTCGCCCTCGACGAAATTCGAGACGGCGGCGAGCCGTTGCGGCTCGGCGTTGAACGAGGGGTGGATATCGAAGCCCGCCCGTCCGCCGGGGCACGGCGTGCCGTTATTGGCCAGCGTCGGGTTGGCGTAGGAGGTGTAGACGACGCGCGACATATCGCCGACCAGCGGCTTCAGCGCCTCGCGCAGCTTGGCGAATCCTTGCGGGAGGTCCCGCATCAGCGCGCCGCGTGCCTCCTCGACCGATGCCAGCACGCCGCTGCGCCGGAACAGGGCGCGCTCCGTCGCCGTGTCGACGATCACGTCGGCGACGAGCCCTGAAAAATAAATGTCGTTGGCGCCGACCGACAGCAGCACCAGATCGAGCTTGCGGTCGGGCTGGCGGCCTTTGGCCGCCGTGACGGCTTCGCGCAGTTCAGCGAGCTGGGCGTTGACCGTGCCCCGGCAGCTGCCCGATTTCGACGGCGGGCAGTCACGGGCGCGCTGCGAGCCGAACAGGCCGTCGGCGATGGTGGCGCCGGTGCAGGCCAGCGGCAGATACGTCACCGCGATATGCGGATACTGTACGGCGAGCGCCAATGCGGTCCGCGTCTGATAGCTGTAGAGCGAGCGGTGGCAGGCTGCATTGAGCCAGAGCGCGCTCTGCCGCTGCCAGACGGCCATCGTATCCGGGGCTTCACAGGCCCGTCCGCCTTTATAGCCGGCGCGGCTTGGACGGTAATATTGTGAGGCGGCCGATCCCAGATAGGAGCGGAAGCAAAAGCCTTCATCGGACAGCGCGATAGGCCGGTCCGGATTCCCCTCGCCGGAGGCGACGCTGTCGCCGAGGCCGGCGATGAAGATGTCGCGCACCGTGATCTCGGTGGCGACGCGCTGGCTGCCGTCCGAGCCGGCGGAGACGTCGACGCTGGCAACGGTGGTACGGCCGTAGCGGACCCTGAAATTGACCGGCTCGGCGCAGTCGAACGTGGATCCTTGCGGTCCGTCGCCGTCGTCGAACGACCAGGCGCAGGTGGCGCCGACCGGAACCGGTCCCGTCAGGCGGACGGTGATGGGATGATCGACCGGCGTCAGATAGCTTTCCTTGACGTTGTCGCGCGTGCAGGGCTCGCTGACGCGGCCGGCAAGATCGATGCAGAGCCGGTTGACGGTGTTGCGCGCCCAGCCGCGGCCGTCGCTTTGCAATCCCAGCGCCTGTTCCGCGGCCAGAATGCTGCGGCCGCGGCTAGCCTCGGCGTGCAGTTGGAAATCCCGTTCTTCACGGAACAGCCGGAAGCGGTTGCGGACCTCCCAGGAAATCTGCAAGGCGCCTTGGGCGATCTGCGCTTCCGCAGGGGGAGGCGATAGCGCCGCCAGCGCGCCGGCGAGCAGCGCGACTGATACTATCGATCGAGGTAAAATACCGGCCATGGCGCGTTTGACGTTAGCGGTAAGGCAGAAATAAGAGAACCCGACCCTCGTAACCCAAAAGACTGAAGCAGGCAGATAACGTCGCTGTTACCGTTTGGCTCGCTTGAGCGGCTGCCTGACCGGGACCTCCGCCGTGCGGGGCTGTTCGTTCATCTGGCGGCTGGCCTGCGCGAGCCTGCGGCGTTCCTGCCAGGGCTGCACCACGCTGAGCCAGAGTTCGCGCGCGCCCATGATCCAGATCGAGATGCCGAAGGGAATCAGGAAATACAGGATCCGGAACACCACCAGGGTTGCCAGCAATTGTTCCTTGCCGAACTGGGGCAGCGCCACCAGCATCGCGGCGTCGAACACGCCGATGCTGCCCGGCGCATGGCTGGCGAAGCCGAGCAGCGTTGCGAGGATGAAGACCACCGCCAGCGAAACGAAATCGATATGGGGCTGTGTCGGCATCAACAGATACATCGCCAGCGCGCAGAACCCGAGATCGACGACGCCGATCATGACCTGCAGCAGCGTCAGCCGCGCCGAGGGCAGCACCACCTTCCAGCCGTTCTGGCCGAGTTCGCGGCGGTTCTCGCCCATCACCAGCCAGAGGAAATAGGCCGCGATGCCGGCGAGGCAGCCGAGCGCGATCAGACGGTTCACCGAAGGCGGCAGCAGATCCATGGCCGTCGCCGCTTCGGGATGCCAGGCCATGCCCATGCCGAGCACGAACAGATTGCCGAGCCAGAAGGTCAGACCCGAGAGGAAGCAGATCTTGGCGACATCGATCGCGGTCAGGCCGTAGTCGGAATAGATCCGGAATCGGATCGCGCCGCCGGTAAAAACGGTGGCGCCGATGTTGTGGCCGATGGTGTAGCTGGTGAAACTTGACAGCGCGGCGATGCGATAGGGGACGTGCGTCTTGCCGATGGTTCGCAGCGCAAAGAAATCATAGAAGGTCAGCGTGCAAAACGCGCCTACCACGCACAGCGCAGCCAGCGCGATGCGATGCGGCGCGATTTCCGTCAGTGCGGTCAGAATAATCGCGGTGTCGACGCCCTTCAGGGTGTGAACCAGATGGGTGACGGCAAGGATGATGATGAGGAGACTCGCAGCGATCCCTAGCCGTTTCCAGCCGATCTTCTCCTTGAAGCCACGCCCAAGCGTGGTCAGCAGCCGATGCATTCATCCTCCCGGCGGGATGGCAAAAGAAAACCTGTCAAACGAGGCGACAGGGACGGTCAGACGCACCGTGCGCGAAGACACATAAGCCAAAATCGAACCGTTGTGCAGCCCTTGACAAGCCTAGCTTCTGCGTTCGTTCGGCAACCCTGTCATACGTCCTACATATGCGGCCGCGTTAACGATTGTGAGTCGCGGCCAGGCGTATTCCCAACGCTCTCTTGCAAGCGCCGTTCCGCTGTCACCGGGGCCCGCCCCGCGTAGATCGGCTTGAGGAGGGGGCCGCGGTTCGCATTCCCAAGCCGAGGGACGGTTATTCGGAGGCATCACGACCATGAACGGCTTGTTCATCCCGAATTGCGGACATCTAGTATTACGCTGAGAGACAACTCGTGAAAGCGTCGCCGCCGAAGACGCCTGAGAACGCGGCCGAAAAGCAGCTTAAACGGGGCTTTTTGTGTCATCTCGACGAAACAGGCGCATGCCCGGAAAGGTGCTTCCGCTGCGGGGGGCCGATGGGCACGGCGGTCAATTGCCCGTCGATCGACGGCATCATCCAGAAAGTGACGAAGTCGTGGGCGAGTTTGCGGCCGTGCTGGAAGCAACGCTGAGCAATGTCGCCTACGTCGCTGCGCTTGTCGCTATGGCCACTTGATCGCCCGGGTGTGGAGCTGCCGCGCGACGACGCGCCGGCGGAGCCCACGGTTGGTCTGCGGGCCGCGAGCTGATTTGTCCGGTCCATTGAGGCAAAACGCCGCGCATGCAAATCGCGCGTTCTTGCGTCCGTGGCTGCGGTTCTGTCCGGCGCCACTGCCGGTACAGGTACTCACCGATCACTTCACCGGTTCGTCATTTGAGGCCGCGCTCGGTCGATACCGGGAATCACCGGGTAACGGCAGGAACCCGCAACCGGCACGCGAGGACGCCAAGCATTTGTTCACCATCGAAGCAGACGAAACCGCGTCGGTTACCCCAAATGCACCATTAGCGTCGTCATTACAGGCCGATAGCAGAGGTCTGTGATGTATCAAGTTCTGAATTGCCTCGTCACCGAGCATGATTTGCGGCTGGTCGTTCTTGGCGGCATCATTTGCTGGCTCGCCAGCGCGGTAGCGATCAGCCTGTTTCATCGCGCCCGGGCCTCACAGGGCCGCACCCGCGCGATCTGGGTCGGCCTTGATGCTGCGGTCGGCGGCTGCGGAATCTGGGCCACCCATTTCGTGGCGATGCTCGCTTACGATCCCGGGTCCGGGGCCGGGTACAACATTCCGGTCACCCTGCTGTCACTGATTTTTGCCGTCTCGATCGCGGCGGCCGGGCTCAGCGTCGCCCTGCTCAACGATCGCCGGTCGACGCTTGCGATGGGCGGCGCGATTGTAGGTGCTGGCGTCGCAGCGATGCACTACACCGGCATGATGGCGCTCGAGCTTCCGGCGCGCATCGTCTGGTCACCCGGCATCGTGCTGGCATCCGTTATGCTCGGGAGCATGTTCGCAGGCCTGGCGTTCGTTGTCGCCGCGCGCCGGGATGACCGCAAACATACCTTGGCCGCCACGGGCCTGCTGACGATCGCGATCGTTTCCCACCATTTCACGGCGATGGGCGCGGTGACGCTCGTTGCGGATCCCACCCTCGTCACCGATGAATTGACGATCTCGCCGGCCGCGCTTTCCTTTCTGACCGCGGTGGCGGCGTTCGCCATCCTCGGTATATCGTTCCTGGCGGCGATGCTCGATCGCCGTTCAAGCAGCGAGCTGCACCAGCAGAAGGTCCTGCTCGACTCGGCGATCACAAACATGTCGCAGGGACTTTGCATGTTCGATGCGGACGGCCGCATCATGCTGTTCAACCAGCGCTACAGCGAGATGATGGATCGGACCAATATGCCCCTGCAGGGCCGTCTGTTGGTCGACGTTCTGCAGGATCAGAAATCGATCGGAAAATGGGACGGCGATCCCGAAGAATTCTTCAACATTGTGGTGACCGCGGCGAAAGCCGGCGAGAGCCTGACCCGCGTCGTCACCCGCAACGGTCGTTCGATCCGCGTCGTCGATCAGCCCAAAGAGGGCGGTGGTTGGGTCGCGACCTTCGAGGACATCACCGAATGGCAGGCGGCGCAGGAGCAGATCACACATATGGCGCGCCATGACGCGCTCACCAACCTGCCGAACCGGACGCTGTTCCGCGAGCAGCTTGAGAAGGCGCTGCGGCTCGTCAAGCGCAGCGATCAGCTCGCGGTATTCTGCCTCGATCTCGATCATTTCAAGGAAATCAACGATTCGCTCGGCCATCCGGTCGGCGACGCCCTGCTGAAAGAAGTTGCCCGCCGGCTCGGCGAATGCGTCACCGAGCACGACACGGTGGCAAGACTTGGCGGCGACGAATTCGCGGTCGTGCAGTTCTGCAGCGACTGCGATCCGTCGGCGGTGGCCTTGCTTGCCAGCCACATCGTCGAGAAGATCGGGGAGCCCTACGATATCGGGGGCCACCAGCTCGTCGTCGGCGTCAGCATCGGCATCTCGCTGGCGCCCGAGGACGGCAAGCACCCCGATGAACTGCTGAAGAAGGCCGATCTCGCGCTCTATCGCGCCAAAGCCGACGGCCGTGGCACCTATCGCTTCTTCGAGAGCGGAATGGATGCCCGCGCCCAGGCGCGGCGCATTCTGGAACTGGATCTGCGGGCGGCGCTGCAACGCGACGAGTTCGAGGTCTATTATCAACCGATCCGCGACGTCGCCAGCGACAGCGTCGTCGCGTTCGAGGCCCTTGTACGCTGGAATCATTCGCTTCGCGGGATGATCGCGCCGGCTAATTTCATTCCGCTGGCGGAGGAAACTGGCCTGATCATTCCGCTCGGTGATTGGGTGCTTCGGCAGGCCTGCGTTGACGCCGCAGGCTGGTCCGAGGATATCACCGTCGCCGTCAATCTTTCGCCGGTGCAGTTCAAGAATCCGAACCTGATCTTGTCCGTCAAGTCAGCGTTGCAGGCCTCCGGTCTTCCGGCACAACGCCTCGAACTGGAGATCACGGAATCGGTGCTGTTGCAGAACAGCGAGGCGACGCTGGCGGTTCTGCATGAGCTTCGCGGCTTTGGCGTCAGGATCTCGCTCGACGACTTCGGAACGGGTTATTCGTCGCTGAGCTATCTGCGCAGTTTCCCGTTCGACAAGATCAAGATCGACCGTTCGTTCGTCACTGAACTGGCCACGCGCGACGATTCCATGGCCATCGTCCGCGCCGTCACCGGATTGGGCAAGAGTCTCGGGATCGTCACCACCGCGGAGGGCGTCGAGACGGAGGCCCAGTTCGATCTGCTGCGCCGCGAAGGATGCACGCAGGCCCAGGGCTATCTGTTCAGCAAGCCGCGTCCCGCCGCCGAGGTGGCCGCGATGCTGTCGAAGCCGCGCGCGCGCATCGTCGCGTAATCGCAGAGCGTTTTCGAGCGAAGTGGATACCGGTTCGCATAGCAATCAAGTTTACGCAGATTGCGTAGACTTATCTGCGGTAGAAAACCCGTCAAAAAAGGAATCGGGTTTGAAGTTACGCCTTACGCAGCGCGAAATGCGCGCCGCAGAATGCCATCACGGCGCCGAGGCATAACGCCGCAAGACCCGAAAGCACGCCCGAAATCGTCGGGATCGGGCTCGGCGCGGAGGCGGCCTGGCCGGCGCCGGCCAGGATCAGCACGCCGACCGCGATCAGGAACTGGCGCATCCGCTGCGGGATTTGGCCGGACACCGCACTGTGCATCAGATTGGCGGTGAAATAGCCGCCGCAAAACCCGACGCTCGCAATCAGCCACCACGCAATGGCCGCGCCCGCGGGCATGAACTCACGGGTATCGGATCGCCACAGGCCGCCGAGGTCGAGGCCGTAGCGCGCGCCCAGCATGTGAACGGCAAGCGCCAGCAGCACCCCGGATATCATCGCGCCGGCCAGAATCAGGCGTCGCGGAAAATAGGTCGTCTCGGCCATGGCCTGCTTGTAAGGTAAAGCCGGCTGGCCGCGCAAGCTGCGCGCTCGGCCCCTACCGGGATTTTTGAATTGCCAACCTCACTACCGGACAGGACGGAGACATCGGGCGATAGCGCGCCCGAAACCCGCTATGTCTACAAGGCGTCGCTGATCGGATCGGCGCATGAATTCAAGCTGACCGATGCCGGCTTGTCCTGGCATATCTCGGGCAAGTCCGGTGTCTGGGGTTACGCCGACATCGCGGCGATCCGCCTCAGTTACAAGCCGTCGTCGATGCAGTCCCGCCGTTTCCGCGCCGACCTCCAGGGCAGGGATGGTGGACGCATCACCATTCTCTCGACCACCTGGCAAACCGTCTCGCTGATGGTGCCGCAGGATCACGACTATCGTGCCTTCATCACCGAGTTGCATCGGCGTATGGCGAAGGCGGGCAGCAAGGCCGCGTTGATCGCCGGTATCGGACGGATCACCTACGCCGCGGCCCTTGCGATGGTGACGTTGCTCGGCATCGCGATGGCCGGACTTCTGGTGCGCGCGTTCGCGACCGGTGAATGGTACGGCGCGTTGTTTCTGGTTGGCTTCGTCGCGCTGTTCAGCTGGCAGATCGGCGGCTTCATCAAGCGCAACCGGCCGCGCGCTTACGACTTCGACCATTTGCCGCAAGCATTGCTGCCGTAGAACGCGCAATCAAGCGCAATCAAATGTGACTTCGCCAAGGGCGCCGCATGCGGCAACGTGCCAATGCGTTCCCCGCGGTTGGATGAGCATTGCTGCGAGCATGAAGTGACGGATCGAAGCACGCGATTGCCGACCGAGGCCGAGATTGCCGCCATCAATGCGCAGCATTTGATCCGCACGCCGCTGAAGCCGGCTGATCTCTTGTTCGTGTTCGGCACCCGCGTCGATGTCAGGGAGCGCGTCGATGAGGCGGTGAGGCTCTGGCGCGACGGCTATTTTCGCTGCTCGGTCGTCAGCGGCGGGATCACGCCGGGATCGGCGCGCTCGGAATGCGAAATCATTGCGGACGCGATGATCGCACGCGGCATCCCGCCCGGGCGGATCCTGCGGGAAGATCGCGCGATGAACACCGGCGAGAATGTGATCTTCTCGCTCCCGGTCATCGACGCCGCGCTGGGGCTGGCGCATGTTCGCAGCGTGATTTGCCTCGGCAATACCTGGACCGCGCGCCGCTATCCGATGACGCTGCACCGGCACTGGCCGGAAGTGGAGAAAATGCTGGTCACGGTCGACAGCTTTGCGACACCGCGGTCGCTCTGGCACACCGATCCCGAATTCAGGCGGCGCATGCTCTGTGAATGGGACAAGATCGAGCCGTACAAGGCGAAGGGCTTCATCGCCGAGTGGCCGGTGAGATGAGGGCGACCGGTCTATTCGGTCGATTCGAAATCTTCTTCGCTGGCGCGCAGCATTCCCGCCAGCGTGCGCAGCGCCGCATCGAGCTGGTCGACGGGCGGTGCGGCCAGCGCCAGCCTGATTGCGTTCGGCGCATGTCCGGGGCTCACCGCAAAGGTCGACGAGGGTGTCAACGCGATGTCCCGGCGGGCTGCGGCGGCGACGAAGGTCTGCGACCGCCAGTGGTGCGGCAGCGTCAGCCACAGATGGTAGGATTTCGGGTTGGCCTGCAGCTCGAAGCCGGCCAGCCGTTCGGCGGCAATGTGCTGACGCCGCTGCGCATCGATGCGCTTGAGCCTGACGAGTTCGGACGCGGTGCCGTCGGCCATCATGCGTTGCCCGGCCGCGAAAGCGTATCCCGAGGCCGTCCATCCGCCGGAACGAACCGATGCCATCATGCTCTCGCGCAAACGTGGCGGCGGCACGATGAAGCCGAGCGCCAGACCCGGCGCGACCTTCTTGGAAAGGCTGTCGAGCACGACGCAGCGATCGGGTGCCAATGCCGCCAGCGGTGCCTCGTCGTCGAGGAATCCATAGACCACATCTTCGATGATGGTGAGATCGAGTTTCTCGACGACGCGCAGCAACTCGGCGCGGCGCGAGGCCGGCATGGTCATGCCCAATGGATTCTGAACCGTCGGCTGGATGTACAGCGCCGACAGATGCGCTTCTCGGTGAGCCTTTTGCACGGCATCGGGACGCACGCCGTGCTCGTCCATCGTCAGCGGCACCAGTGTCACGCCGATCCGGGCGGCGATGCCCTTGATGAAAGGATAGGTCAGGGCCTCCACGCCGCAACGGCCGCCGGCCGGTACGATCGCGGCCAATGCGGCGGCGATGCATTGCCTGCCGTTGGCGGTGAAGACGATCTGCTCGGGGCGCGCCGACCAGCCGTTTTGGGAGAGGAAGTCCGCCGCGATGTTTCTTGCCGCTTGCGTGCCGGCGCTGGTGCCTTGCCGCAACGCGATTTCGAGGGCTTCTGGCCGCTCCAGTCCCTCAAGGCTTTTCGCGATCAGGGCTGATTGTGTCGGCAGCAGCGGATAATTGACTTCCAGATCGATGCGGGCGCCGCGTGGTTCGGTCAGCGTGGTGATCGCACGGGGCGCCTGTCCGGAAATGAACGTGCCGCGTCCGACTTCGCCGACCACGAGGCCTCGCCGTAACAATTCCGTGTAGACGCGGCTCGCGGTGGAGACCGCGATCTTGCGCTCATAGGCGAAACTGCGCTGCGGCGGCAGGCGATCGCCCGGTTTGAGCCCGCCATTGGCGATCTCGGAGGCAACGGCATCGGCAAGCCTGAGATATTCGAACTTTGACATAATTGCACCGAGAGCAATGTTTTACTTGCACCGAGGAATGTACCGGATCATTTTGAACCTATCAAGCCTGAGATTGCACTGAGGAGAGTGCAAACAATCAGACCCAAAGGCGCTGCCGCTGATTCCCAGCGATTGCGTCGGCGGCATTGCCTTGCCGCGTGAAAACCAATTGGAGAAGACCAATGACCATGATGTCCCAAGCTGCAGCCCAGCCTGCCATTCCCTTCGCATCGAGCGGATTTCTCCGCCGGTTCGGGATCTGGGCGCATGTAATCGCCGCGTATCTGGATCGCCGGGCGGCGGTCAAAGCGCTGCGCCAGCTGGACGATCGTGAACTCCGCGATATCGGAATAACCCGCAGCCACATCGAGCAGGCGGTTTGGGGTCTCGCAGACCCGGATCTCGGGCGGCTCCGGTAAAGGCTGCGTGCCTTGATCTGGACCAACACAGAATTGTGGCCCGGTCGATCGGCCGGGCTGCATTGTGACTGCGTATCGCTATCGCTGCATCAATGCCGGACCACCAGCACCGAGCATTTGGCGTAGCGCACCACATGGCCGGCATTGGAGCCGAGAAAATAGGTCCGCATCGCCGGCCGGTGCGACGTCATCACGATCAAATCGGCCTTGATCGCCGCAGCCTCTTCCAGGATCTCGTGATAGATACCGCCTTGCCGCACCACGGCGGAAATGCGCGACGCCTCGATGCCGGATTCCTGCGCCACGATCGCGAGCGCCTCTTCCGAGGTCTGGCGCTGCTGGGCGTCGAAATCGGCCGGCACATATTCCGCCAGCATCACCGGCGTCATCGGCATGACGTTGAGCAGCCGCACCGTGCCGCTCCAGGTCTGTGACAGCGTTGCCGCTGTTGCGATCGCGGGCTTGGCCAGATCGGTGTCGGCGAGATCGAGCGGCACCAGAATGGATTTGAACATCCGCGCCTCCTGTCGGAAACGAGCCTAGCATGACGGCGACCCGAAGTCCGCCCGGCCTACTTTGCATGGGGTTGTTTTCGCGATTTTATCTCTGGGCTAGTCGTCCGACGTCTGCCTCAGCAGTTTCGGGCTGGTGAAGCGCACGAGGTTGCCGCGGCGAAACGCCACCTCGTTCCAGTCCTCGATCGCAAAATCGAGGATCGCAAGGCCGCTGGTCGGCAGATTGTCATGGAGGGCTTTTTTCGCGGCCGCATCGCCGCTGCCGGACAGCGCCAGCGCCAGTTCATGCATGCCGGGATTGTGGCCGATCACCATCAACCGCTTCGGATCGGTGGCTTCGGCCATGCGGATGATCTGCAGGAGATGCGTCGGGTCGGCGCCGTAGAGTTCGGCCAGGAACTCGACCTGCGGCGGGGCGAAATCCTTGGCCGCATCCTGCATCGCCTGCCGGACGATCTCCCAAGTCTGCAGCGCCCGCACCGCGGTCGAGACCAGAACCGTGTCGGGAACGGGCAGGTGCCGGCCGATCCAGCCACCGACGGCGGCGGCATCCAGCCGGCCGCGATCGTCGAGACGGCGGTCCTGGTCCTGCCCGGAGGGCGCATCGTGTTCGGTCTTGGCGTGACGCAGCAGCATCAAACGGCGCATGGGCGCAATCTCGATTCGTTTCGGCCTGAATTAATCTACAGGCTCATGCCCAGGACAAGGTGACAAGCGCCGCAGCGGTCCGTAAGAAAACGCCATGGCAGAGACTTTCACAAGTGCGACCAACGGTCCGGACGACGCGCCGTTTCGCTCGCGCCTGTCGTTCGACCTCGATGTCGACATCTGCGTGGTCGGAGCAGGCCTCGCCGGCCTGACCGTGGCACTGGAGGCCGCGCGGCTTGGCGCCAGCGTTGCTGTGCTCGAGGGCCGGCACGTCGGCTGGAACGCGTCCGGCAACCAGCTCGGCACCGTCATGCCGGGCTATAGTCTTCCGATCGGCGAGTTGATCGAGCGCGTCGGCCTTGAGGATGCCCGCGAGCTCTGGGCGCTGTCGAAGGAGGGCGCTGATTACATTCGCGCCGTAGCGACCGAAGAGGCGATGCCGGGCATCGCGCTGACCGAGGGGGCGCTGGAAGTCTCCAATGTTGATGCCGGCGAAACGCTGATCAGCCGGCTGCAGACGCTGAGCGAGGATTTCGAGACCGAAGTCGAGGGCTGGCAGGTCGATCGGGTGCGCGATCAGCTCAAGACCGGGCACTATTTCCACGGCATCTATTACCCCAAGGCGTTTCAGGTCGACGGCCGCAAATATGTCCATGGCCTGGCCGCGCTCGCAAGGCGGGCAGGGGCGCGCATCTTCGAGGACACGCCCGTGGTCAGCATCGATCCTTCGGGCATTCGCAAACGCATCGTGACGCCGTCGGCGCGGCTTCGCGCATCGCACATCGTGCTGGCCGGCAACATCCATCTCGGGGCGCCGTTGCGGCGGCTGTCGGAAACGCTGCTGCCGGTCTGGCGCTATGCCGCCGTGACCGAACCGCTCGGCGCGCGCCTCACGGACGCCATCACCTTTCAGGGGTCTGTTAGCGACAGCGACGGCATCGATCATTTCCGGATCGTGGAGGGCGACCGCCTGATGTGGGCCAGTCCGGAAACGACCTGGGACGCGCGGCCGCGCCGCTTCGGCGCGACCATCCAGCAGCGAATCTCCACCATTTTTCCACAGCTCGGCAAAGTCGGAATATCCGATGTCTTCGGCGGTGCCGTCGGTGTGACCGTCCACGACATGCCGCAGATCGGCCAGTTGCGGAAAGGATTGTGGGTCGCCTCCGGCTTCGGCCGCCAGGGGATGAACACCGCGGCGATGGCGGGGCAATTGGTGGCGCGCAGCATTCTGTGGGGTGACGAGCGCTGGCGGCTTTTTTCGCCGTTCGAACTGGTCTGGGCAGGCGGCACGACCGGGCGGGTCGCCGGTCACCTGATCGGCATGTGGGGGCGGGGAAGTTCAGCGGCCGCGGGCGCGCTGGCCCGTTATCGGGAAGGCATGCGCGCCAAGGAGCGGATTCGCGAGGCGCGGGTGGCCGAGGCCAGCCGGCAGGCCGGAGCCAGGCCGCCGATCCGTCACCGTCCGCCGCCGGGTCCGTCGCGGCCGGTCCGCCCGCAGCCGCCGTCGGAAGCCCCGGACGGTGCAATACCGCCGGTCGCCGCCTCGCAGGAAAGTGAGCGAATTCCGGACGGATCCGTGTAACTTCCGCACGCGCGCGCCGTATTTGATGGCGAACCACCTTGTTCCGCCTCGCACGGAGACATCAGATGATCGACCGCCGTATCCTGCTCGCATCCGTGGCCGGCCTGTTCGGCCTTGTGGCCTTCCGCTGGTTGCGCACAACTCCCGCGGAGGCCGCCGAGAAGTTCGAGATCGAAAAGACCGACGCCGAGTGGCGCGCGCAGCTGACGCCGCAGCAATATGAAATCCTGCGCAAGCACGGCACCGAGCGTCCGGGCTCGAGCCCGCTTCTGAAAGAGCACCGCAAGGGCATCTTTGCCTGTGCCGGCTGCGACCTGCCGCTGTTCGCCTCGGAGACGAAATTCGAGAGCGGCACCGGCTGGCCGAGTTTCTACCAGCCGCTCGACAACGCGCTCGGCAAGACCGAGGACCGCACCTACGGCATGCTGCGCACCGAGGTGCATTGCAGGCGTTGCGGCGGCCATCTCGGTCACGTCTTCAACGATGGACCGAAACCGACGGGGTTGCGCTACTGCATCGATGGATTTGGGATGGTGTTCCACCCGGCCATGGCGTCGGCGACCTGACCGATTCCACCTCTGCTGCCCGGCAATTGTTGCCCGCCCGGCAATTGTGCCCCGGTCCTTGGACCGGGGTTTTTCATTTAAGATATTGATATAAATATATTTTCTATGTTGGCATAACGCTTGCGACGTCTTCCTTCGATTGCGGCCCTGAATTTTGGCAAACACCGGCACGCCGCCCGGATCGAAGTTGGAGACGATGTAATGGGTATCTTCGGCGCTCTCACCACGTCCGTCGCGGGCCTGCGGGCGAATTCCTACGCCCTAGAAAACATTTCCGGCAACATCGCGAACTCGCAAACGACCGCCTTCAAGCGGATCGACACCAGTTTCATGGATATCATTCCCGACACCGGTAGCACCGCGCAACTCGCGGGCAGCGTCACCGCCGGCTCGCGCAGCACCAACACCATCGCAGGGTCGGTGCAGTCGGCGGCGGTATCGACTTACATGGCGATCAACGGCGACGGCTTCTTTGCGGTGCAGAAGCCCGGCAGCATCTCCGACAACAACCCGGTGTTCGACGGCATCAATCGTTACACCCGGCGCGGTGACTTCTCGCTCGACAAGAACGGCTACCTCGTCAATGGCGCCGGCTACTATCTGGAAGGCGTGCCGATCGATCCGACCACGGGCAATCCGAGCGGCAGCGTGCCGCAGGTTCTGCGCTTCCAGAATGACTTTCTGCCGTCGCAGGCAACAACCAAGATCGACTACCGCGCCAACCTTGCGAGCTACCCGCTGACCAACAAGCACGACACCTCGGTGCCGGGATCGGAGTTGCTGCGGCCGGCCGACTTCATTTCAAATCCGAGAATCCTCGGGACCCCTGCGACTCCGTATTCCAATACGGCCGTGCTGGGTAACGCGCGGAACAACTATGAAACGATACCGCAGCCGATATCGGCAGGCACGTTGCTCACAAGCACGTCCGGCACCAACTCACTTCCTGCTGGATTTGCAAACGGCGATACGCTCGTGCTCAAGACCACCACCGGTGGCGTCACGACGACCAACACACTGTCCTTCTACACCGGTGCTGCGCCTGCTCCGGTAGCCGGCACCACTTTCATCGACCTTGCCACCGCGACAGTTGGAGGCCTGCTGACCACGATCGATGGCCTCACGGGCGGTGCGCCTGCTTCGAGCGTCTCCGCTGCAGGGGCCATCACGCTGAATACCGGTACCACGAACGACTTTACCCTTGCGGCCGGTGCGTCGGCATCGGCTGTATCGGCATTCCAGGCGCTCGGCTTCACGGGCACCGTCACGGGGCTTCGCGGTGGCGGCGGCACGGCTGGTACCGGCATCGTGATCGGCAGCGACAATAAGGCGTTTCTCGACGAGTCGATCAGCGGCGGCACCAGCACCGCCTACGACGGCAACGGCGCTCCAGTCGCCTTGCAATTCAGATGGGCCAAAGTGGAATCGGCCACACAGGGCGCAACGGACACCTGGAACTTGTTCTATCAGGTCAATCCCGGCGCCACCGGCAACACCGTCTCCTGGCAAAACGTCGGCACCGATTTCAAGTTCGGCACCAACGGCCAGATGCAGCCGGTTGTCGGCCAGATTACATTGACCGGTTTGACGGTCGCCGGCACCAGCCTCGGCAATGTCACAATGGCCTTCGGCACCGGTGGTCTCACGCAATTCGCTGATACCAACGGTAATGCTCAGGTGAACCAATTGCAGCAGGACGGCTACGCGGCCGGTCAACTGCAGAGCGTATCGGTCAGCAACGAAGGCCGCGTCGTCGGCAGCTACTCCAATGGCCGCAACATCGATCTGGCGGAGGTCAGCGTGGCGACCTTCAACGGCGCCGACTTCCTGAAGCGTATCGATGGCGGTGCGTTCGAGGTCACCAACGAATCCGGTGAAGCCCTCTACGGCAAGGGTGGCAACATTTCCGGCTCGTCGCTGGAATCGTCCAACACCGACATCGCCGACGAGTTCACCAAGCTGATCGTGACGCAGCAGGCCTACTCGGCCAACACCAAGGTGATCACGACGGCGAACACGATGGTCCAGGATCTTCTGAACGTGATGCGATAGTCCACGCAGTATTCCGTGGCGGTTTCCGAGAGCGGTAGTTTGTCATGAGTCTCAGCGACGCACTCTCCATTGCGATGTCCGGCCTGCGCACCAATCAGGCCGCGATGTCACTGGTGTCGTCGAATGTCGCCAACGCAGAAACGCCCGGCTACGTTCGCAAGACACTGAATCAGGTCGCGACCGATGCCGGGGCCTTTGGCAGCAACGTCCGGAGCGTTGGCGTCAACCGCGAGCTGGATCAGTATATCCAGGCACAGCTACGCACGGAAACCTCCGGCGCCGGCTATACCTCGCTGCGATCCAACTTTCTGCAGCAACTGCAGAGCCTCTACGGCAACCCGGGTTCGGTCGGCACGCTCGAAGATGCGTTCAACAAGCTGACCACGGCGGTACAGGCGCTGTCGACCAGCGCCGACAGCCAGTCGGCGCGGATCGGCGTCGTCAACGCGGCGAACGTGCTGGCGAGCCAGCTCAATTCGATGACGCAGGGCATTCAGACGCTGCGCGGCGCTGCCGAAAACGGCATCAGCGATTCCGTCAACACCGCCAACAACCTGATGTCGCAGATCGCGACCATCAACAACCAACTATCGGCCAATCCGCTCGGCGGCACTTCGACCGACGCATCGACGGCGGCATTGCTCGACCAGCGTGATCAGTACATCACGCAATTGTCCGAACTGATGGACATTCGCGTCACCACCAACGGCGCCAACCAGATTACGGTCTTCACCACCTCCGGCGTGGAGCTCGTGGGCAACCAGGCCGCCAGGCTTTCATTCAATGCGCAGGGCACGGTCACCCCCAACACGCAGTGGAACACCGACCCGTCGAAAAGCAACCTCGGCTCGGTCGTCATCTCCTATACCAATGGCGGATCGATTGATCTAACTGCCTCGGGCGGCATCAGGTCGGGTAAGATCGCCGCCTATACGGAGTTGCGCGACAAGTCGCTGGTCGAGGCGCAGAACCAGCTCGACCAGTTCGCGGCATCGCTGTCCAGTGCGCTGTCGGACAAGACCACCGCGGGCACCGCGGTGACGTCAGGCCCGCAGTCGGGATTTGATTTGAATGTTGCCGACCTGAAGGCCGGCAACATCATCCATGTCACCTACACCGACACCGCGACCAATACGCAGCACCAGATATCGATTATGCGCGTCGACAACGCCAGCGTGCTGCCGCTGCCGAACAGTGCGACCGTCGATCCCAACGACCGGGTGGTCGGTATCGATTTTTCGGGAGGCATGGCCTCCGTCGTTGCTCAACTGAACACGGCGCTGGGCGGATCGGACCTGCAGTTCTCCGGCTCGGGCTCCACGCTGACGGTGCTGAACAGCGCCGGCAACTCCACGGTCAACGCAGCTTCGGTCACCACGACGCAAATCAACCTGACCAACGGCAGCGCCGAGCTCTCGCTGTTCACTGACAGCGGCTCGCCCTACACCGGCGCGATCGGTGCGACGGGTTCGCAGATCACGGGCTTCGCGGGACGTCTCACCGTCAACAACGGGTTGGTCGCGGATCCCTCCAAGCTCGTGCTCTACAGCGCCTCGACGGCCGCGGGCGACACCACGCGTTCCGATTTCATTCTGTCGCAACTGACCACGGCAAAGTTTCAATATTCGCCGGCATCGGGCGTCGGCAGCGCCAGCGCGCCGTTCAAGGGCACGCTGCTGAGCTACATGCAACAGTTCACCAGCTCGCAGGGCGCGGCCGCCGACGCGGCGGCGCAACTCGCCGGCGGACAGGATGTGGTGCTCAACACGCTGCAGGAAAAGATGTCGTCGACCTCGGGCGTCAACATCGACGAGGAGATGGCGCATCTGCTGTCGCTGCAAAACTCCTATTCGGCCAATGCGCGTGTGATGTCGACCGTGAACGAAATGTACAAGACCCTGATGCAGGCGATTTGAGGTAGTCATGACCATTAGCGGCGTCAGCGGACGGACATCCTACATCGGCTCAGGCATCCTTGATCTGCGCAGCCAGCTCGACGCGCTGACTCAGCAGTTGGCGAGCGGCAAGATCTCCAACACCTATGCGGGGCAGGGCAGTGGCCGCAGCCTCGCTATCGGCTTGCGCTCGCAGCTCAGCGGCCTGGCCGGCTATACCGATACCGCGGTAAACCTGAACACGCGCATCAGCGTCGCCAACCTGTCGCTGCAGCGGCTTGTCGACGTCGGCTCGTCGGTAAAGGGCGCCGCGGTCAGTGCGGTCAGCGAGATCGACAACACCGGCCAGACCGCGGGACAGAAAACCGCATCGCTCGGGTTCCTTGATTCCGTCGATATGCTCAATGCCAAGTCCGGCGATCGCTACCTGTTCTCCGGCCGTGCCACCGACACGCCGCCGGTGACTCCCGCCGACGTAATCATGAACGGCAACGGCGCCCAGGCCGGGCTCAAGCAATTGATCCTGGAGCGCAAGCAGGCTGACGTCGGCACTAGCGGCCTCGGCCGCGTCGTGTTGACGGCGCCGTCGGTGACATCAGTGCAGATCGCCGAGGACGCTTCGCCGTCCGAGTTCGGCCTCAAGCTCAATGCGATCACCTCGACGCTGACGGGCGCGACGATCACCCAGCCGACCGGCACGCCGGCGGCGATGTCGGTTGATCTGGGTGCCACCAACCCGGCTGAAGGCGAATCGGTCAAGTTCACCTTCAATCTGCCGGATGGCACCACCGAGGACATCACTTTGACGGCCTCGACGGCGACGCCGCTGCCGGCCAACACCTTCGCCATCGGTGCCAACCCGGCCGCGACGGCTGCCAATCTCAACGCCGCCCTCAATACCTCGATCGGCAAGCTCGCCAATGGGCCGCTGGTGGCGGCATCAGCGGTGACGGCTGGCGACAATTTCTTCGACCAACCGCCGATGCGCGTCGGCACCACACCGTTCGGCGCGGCGACCACACTGGTGGCGGGCACGCCGGCGAACACTGTCAGTTGGTACAAGGGCGAAACCGGCACCGATTCCGCGCGCGGTACCGCCGTCGCGCAGATCGATCAATCGATCACGGTGCAATACGGCGCCCGCGCCGACGAACAGGCGTTGCGCTCGCAACTGCAGACCGTCGCGGTTTTTGCCGCGGTGACGACGTCGGTGACCGATCCCAATGCCAACGCGCAGATCGCTGCGCTGAACCAGCGCATTGCCCGGAATCTCGCGGACGTGCCGGGGACGCAGTCGATCCAGGACATCCAGGCCGACTTCGCCGGCGCCGGGGCGTCAATCAAGGCGGCCACCGATCGCCAGGCCCAGACCAAGGCGATCACGCAGACGATGCTGGATTCGATCGAGGGCATCAACGACGACGAGGTCGCGACCAAGATTCTCGCACTGCAGACCAGTCTGCAGGCCTCGTACCAAACCACAGCGATGCTCTACCAGACCTCGCTGACCAAATATCTCTGATGATCGCCGGCTGATAGCTCCTCCGACACGCAAAAAGGCCTCCTTGCGGAGGCCTTTTGTCGTTGTGGTATTGTCCGGTGCCGATCAGGCCGACTTGCGATCGGCTTCGCTGCCGGAGTTAGCCGCCCGCAGGTTTCTCGCGTCGGCGATCAGCTCTTCTTCGTGGCCGATCAGCTTCTTTGATTCCTTCAGGGCGTGGTACAGGTCGCCGTTCAGGATGTTATTGTTGATGCCTTCGATGAAAGGCCACGCGCTCGGCATGGTGCTCAGGATGTCCCGCACCAGGCTGAAATAGGTCGGGTGATGCGCCATCGGATCCGGCGACAGATACATCAGTTGCACCGAGAGATAGATCAGCTTGGCCGGCGTATCGGCGGTCTCGGGCGTCAGGATGTCTTTTTCGCGCAGGATCGGGATCCTGTCGCCGTCGATCAACAGGCGCGCGCGCTGGTCGGTGTTGGTCACCACGCAGGCGCCGATGATGATCCGCTCGTTCGGCTTGAGTTCAACCTTCAAGGCCATGCCTGTTCTCCGTCGCCGTTTTGAAAGCGCAGTCATTGAAGAGGGAAAGCGTGCCGCCAGCTACGCGCTGGCGCTCCTCCAGGCGATTCAAACGCAATCCTTTCCCATTATAGTTAACCATTGGTGAACGAGGCCAACCGGCTGCTTTTTCGTCTGTCGCCCAATGTGCAGCAATATCAATGGTTTTTCGAGGTAAGGCGCGTCAATGAAGGCAATTTGTTCCTTTTTTTGCGCGGGAGGAGTCCAGTTTCGATTCATTTCTCTTTAGGGGGCTTCGCTCCAGTTTGGCCTCACCCGATCGAAAAAGATTGGGACAACGACTGTTCCTCGATTTTCACACCAGAAAGGTATGAAACATGTCCATCGTTCTCTCTGCCTCGGTTCGTCAGAACCTGCTCTCGCTCCAGTCCACCGCCGACCTGCTGTCGACCACCCAGAATCGCCTTGCGACTGGCAACAAGGTCAACTCGGCGCTCGACAACCCGACCAACTTCTTCACCGCGCAGGGCCTCAACAACCGCGCCAGCGACATCAACAACCTGCTCGACAGCATTGGCAACGGCGTGCAGGTTCTGCAGGCCGCCAACACCGGCATCACCTCGCTGCAGAAGCTGGTCGATACCGCGAAGTCGATCGCCAACCAGGTGCTGCAGGCCCCGGCCGGCTATTCGACCAAATCCAGCGTCACCAGCGGCGCGAACGCCGGGGGAACGGCAGCCAACCTGCTAGGCGCAACGCTCGTGCAGGGCGACGTCCTGACGATCGCAGCGACCGGCGGCGGCACGGCGTCGAGCATCACGTTCGGTACCGGTGGCGCCGAAGTTGACACGCTGACCGAACTCAACGCGGCTCTCGCACCCAACAACCTGCAGGCTTCGGTTAACGACACCACCGGCGCGATCACGATCACGACGACCAACGATAAGGCTTCGGCCACCGTCGGCGCGCTCGGTGGCACCGCGATTGGTGCGGGCAAGGCATTCCTGCCCGCTTCGACGACCGTGGTCGCGGCGGTTGCCGACTCGGCTTCGCAGACCATTCGCGCGAGCCTGGTGAAACAGTACAATGACATCATCACCCAGGTCACGACGACATCGCAGGATGCGTCGTTCAACGGCATCAACCTGCTGAACGG